>NZ_JBSFHO010000007.1:0-165000 GCF_053597075.1 Streptomyces sp. NPDC001514 | reverse complement strand
CCGACCCGCGCCCCGCCCCCGGCGTTAAGCGCCCGTGACCCCCGGGGGCCGGGCCCGATGCGTTGTCAGTGGTGTCCTCTACGGTCGTGTGCAGTGGACGATCAACGGCCCGAGGGGGAGCCCGTGACAACAGCGGGGGTTGTGGGCACCGCCCGGACGGCGCCCGCGTGGCGGGGCGGATTCGGGCGGCTGTGGTCGGCCGCGGTCGTGTCGAAGTTCGGCGACTCACTGCGGACGGCCGCGATGCCGCTGCTCGCTGCCTCGCTCACCCACGACCCCGTGCTCATCGCCTCGGTGACGGCCTGCGGCTATCTGCCGTGGCTGCTCTTCGGGCTGCTCGGCGGGGCGGTCGCCGACCGCGTCGACCAGCGGCGGGCCATGTGGGCCGTGGACCTGGTGCGGGGCGGGTTGATGGCGGCGTTCGCGGTGGCCGTGGCCCTGGGCCATGCCTCGATCGCCGTGCTGATCGCGGTGGCGTTCGCGCTCACCACGCTCCAGACCCTGTTCGACAATGCGGCGACGGCACTGCTGCCGTCCCTCGTGCCCGGCGAGGCGCTCGGCAGCGCCAATGCCCGGCTGCAGACCGGGCAGCAGATGGCGGGCACCTTCCTGGCGGGGCCGCTCGTGCCGGTGCTGCTCGTCGTGGGCGCGGCCGCGCCCTATGCGGCGGACGCGGCGACCTATGTCCTGGCGGCGCTGCTGGTCGCCTCGCTGCGGGTCACCGGCCCCGAGCGGCAGCCCCGCAAGGCCGGCTCGACCCTGCGGGCCGAGATCGCGGAGGGCATCCGGGCGCTGTGGCGGGACCGGGCCCTGCGGTCACTGTGCACCGCCACGACCCTGTGCAACATCGGGATGGGCGCGCTCATCGCCACCCTCGTCCTGCACGTCACCGGCTGGCTCGACGCGGGCAACGGCGGCTATGCCGCGGTCGTCACGGCGTACGGGGTGGGCGGTGTCGCCGGCGGGCTGCTCGCGCGCCGGATATCCGAGCGGATCGGCAGGATACGCGGTGTGTTCCTGGCCGGGACCGTGCAGACCGGCTGCCTCGTCGCCATGGGAACGGTCCATGAGCTGTTGGCGGCGATCGTGGCGATGGCGCTGTTCGGCTTCATGGGACTGGTGTGGAACACCAACCAGGTGACGCTGATGCAGGAGCGCAGCCCCGACGGCATGCTGGGCCGGATCAGCTCGGCCTTCCGCACGCTCGCGATCGCCGGGGCGCCGCTCGGGGCGCTGCTCGGCGGGGCATCGGCGGCCGCATGGGGACTGAACACCCCCGCGCTGCTGGCGGCCGGACTGTTCACCCTCGCCCTCGCGTCTCTGGCCCCCCAGATCAATTAGGTTGGTGGAGCAGCGGGGCACGCAGGCAGGTACGAGAAGAAGTGGGCTGATGTCCAGAATGAACGCAGAAAGCCGTACCCGGCTCAACCGGATGCCCGAATGGGCCGCTCTGAGCAAGCATCGTGAGCAGCTGGCCGACACGCATCTGCGGGAACTGTTCGCCGCCGATGCCGAGCGCGGCAACCGGTACACCCTCCAGGTCGGCGACCTCCACCTCGACTACTCCAAGCACCTGGTGACCGACGAGACGCTGGCGCTGCTGCGCGAGCTGGCCGAGGCCACCGATGTCACGGGGCTGCGGGACGCCATGTTCCGTGGCGAGAAGATCAACATCACCGAGCAGCGGGCCGTGCTGCACACGGCGCTGCGCGCCCCTCGCGACGCCGTCATCGAGGTCGACGGCGAGAACGTGGTGCCGGCGGTGCACGCCGTGCTCGACAAGATGAGCGCGTTCTCCGAGCGGATCCGCTCGGGCAGCTGGACCGGCCACACCGGAAAGCCCATCAAGAACGTGGTCAACATCGGCATCGGCGGCTCCGACCTCGGCCCGGCGATGGCGTACGAGGTGCTGCGCTCCTACACCGCACGGGATCTGACGTTCCGTTTCGTCTCGAACGTGGACGGGGCCGATCTGCACGAGGCGGTGCGCGACCTCGACGCGGCCGAGACGCTGTTCATCATCGCGTCCAAGACGTTCACCACGATCGAGACCATCACCAACGCGACGTCGGCCCGCGACTGGCTGCTCACCGAGCTGAAGGCCGGTCAGGAGGCTGTCGCCAAGCACTTCGTGGCCCTGTCGACGAACGCCGAGAAGGTCGACGAGTTCGGCATCGACACGGCGAACATGTTCGAGTTCTGGGACTGGGTCGGCGGGCGGTACTCGTACGACTCGGCCATCGGGCTCTCGCTGATGATCGCCATCGGCCCGGACCGTTTCCGCGAGATGCTCGACGGCTTCCACCTCGTCGACGAGCACTTCCGCACCGCCCCGGCCGCCGAGAACGCGCCGATGCTGCTCGGCCTGCTGGGCGTGTGGTACGGCGGGTTCTTCGACGCCCAGTCGCACGCGGTGCTGCCGTACTCGCACTACCTGAGCAAGTTCACGGCGTATCTGCAGCAGCTGGACATGGAGTCCAACGGAAAGTCCGTCGACCGTGACGGCAACCGCGTCGACTGGCAGACCGGACCCGTCGTCTGGGGCACGCCCGGCACCAACGGCCAGCACGCGTACTACCAGTTGATCCACCAGGGGACGAAGCTCATCCCGGCCGACTTCATCGGCTTCGCGCAGCCCGTCCCGGATCTGCTGCCCGGGCTCGTCGCCCAGCACGACCTGCTGATGGCGAACTTCTTCGCCCAGACGCAGGCGCTGGCCTTCGGCAAGACGCCCGACGAGGTACGGGCGGAGGGTGTCGCGGAGGAGCTGGTGCCGCACAAGACGTTCGTCGGCAACCACCCGACGACCACGATCCTCTCGAAGGAGCTGACCCCGTCCGTCCTCGGGCAGCTCATCGCGCTCTACGAACACAAGGTGTTCGTCCAGGGAGCCGTCTGGAACATCGACTCCTTCGACCAGTGGGGCGTCGAGCTCGGCAAGGTCCTGGCCAAGCGGATCGAGCCGGTGCTGACCGAGGGCCGCGGGGGCGAGGAACTCGACAGCTCGACCGCCTCGCTCGCGGCCACGTACCGCACGCTGCGCGGCCGGTGATCCGATGGCGGGGGAGGGGACCGTGCGGCTGCGGCCGCCGAGCAACAGGCTGAACGAGCGGGCCGTCGGCTGGTGGCGGGCCCAGTGCCTGCTGACGACGCTGGTGCCGGTGGCCGTGCTCGCGGTGCTGGGCGCGTTCATCGGGACCGCCCGGGGCCCGCTGCTGACCGCCGCCGCGGCGGTGGCGGTTCTCGGCCTGGCCGGCACGGTCTTCTTCCCCGCCTGGTGGTACCGGGTGCACCGCTGGGAGGTCACGGACGAGGCGGTGTACGTCCGCACCGGCGCGCTCTGGCAGGAGTGGCGGATCGCGCCCATGTCCCGGATCCAGACCGTGGACACCGAGCGAGGGCCACTGGAGCAGGCGTTCCGGCTCGCCACGGTCACCGTCACCACCGCCTCCTCCAGGGGCGCGATCAGGATCGGCGGCCTGGACCACGAGCTCGCGGCCGAGCTGGCCGCGCAGCTGACCCGGATCACGCAGACCACGCCCGGGGACGCCACATGAGCGACGGCTGGCTGAGGCTCGACCGGCGCACCGTCCTCGTCACCGCCGCCGTCATGGCCGGGGTCGCGGGCGGCGCCGGTCTGCCGGTCCTGTTCGGCCTGGCCGGCAGTAAGCCGTGGTGGCAGGCGCTCGGATGGGTCGTGGCGGGAGCCGTCGTCCTCATCGCGGGCGGCGCGGGGGCGGACTACGTACGGTGGCGGCGTACGCGGTACCGGATCGGCCCGGACCGCGCCGAACTCCACACCGGGCTACTGCTGATAAAGCGCCGCTCGCTGGCCCGGGAGCGCATCCGCAGCGTCGATCTGACGGCCAATCCGCTGCTGCGCATACTCGGCCTGGTCAAGGTGCGGATCGGCACCGGCGAGCACACCGGCGGCGGTGAGTCCACGCTGGAGCTCGACCCGGTCACCAGGGCGGAGGGCGAGCGGCTGCGGCGTGAGCTGCTGGCCCGGGCCGTGGTGGACGCCCCGGGGACCCATCGGGAGGGCGAGCTGGCCGCCTTCGACCCCGCCTGGATCCGGTACGCACCGGTGTCGTTCGTCGCCCCGCTGCTCGGCGGCGCGGCGGCAGGTGCGGTCATGCAGGTCAGCGAGTGGTTCGGCGCGCAGGGCGAGGTGATCCACTGGATAGCCGAGCGGTTCCAGGACACCCCGGTCTTCTGGGTGGTCGTCGTGCTGGCCCTCGGGGCCCTGGTCGCCGGGGTCGTGGGGGCGCTCGGACTCTGGGTCGAGATGTGGTTCAACTACCGGCTGGAGCGCGAGCCCGGCGGCACCCTGCGCGTCCGCCGCGGGCTCTTCACCACCCGGTCGATCTCCATCGAGGAGCGACGGCTGCGCGGGGTCGAGCTCGTCGAACCGCTCGGGGTGCGGCTGTTCGGCGCGGCGCGCGTCGATGCGGTCGCGACCGGCCTGGTGAACGACGAGGAGGACCAGCACACCGACCTCAAGACACTGCTGCCGCCCGCGCCGCGGGCTGTCGCGGACGAGGTGGCGGCGCTGGTGCTGCGCGAGACCGGTGCGCCGACCGGCGCGACGCTGACCCCGCATCCGCGCGCGGCCCGTACGCGCAGGCTGCGCTGGGCGCTCACCGCGGCGCTGCTGCCGCTGGTGACCCTGGCCGTGCTGGGGCTGCTGCTCACCGAGGTCCTGTTCTACGTCGCGGCGGCCTGCGCGTTGGTGTTCCTGCCGCTCGCGGCGCTGCTCGCCCTCGACGCGTACCGGAGCCTCGGCCATGGGCTCGACGGCGACTATCTGCTGGCCCGCTCCGGCACGATCCGGCGCGGGACGGTCGCGCTCCAGCGCGGCGGCGTCATCGGCTGGACGCTCAAACAGTCCTGGTTCCAGCGCCGCGCGGGCATCCTCACGCTGACCGCGACGACGGCGGCGGGCGACGGGGCGTACTCGGTGTACGACGCCGACGAGCACGAGGCCCTCGACTTCGCGTCCCACGCGGTCCCGGGCCTGTTGGAGCCGTTCCTGGAGCGGCCGGAACGCTCGATGTGAGGCAGCCCACCTCCGGAGCGGGAGGGAGCGCCTCGCTCCGCAGCGATCATGACATGCATGACGTATGCCAACCGACGCACCGTTCTGGCCGGCCTCGCAGGCGCCGCACTCGGCGCCTCCGTACTCAACACCGTTGCCGCCGCCCCCGCTTACGCCGCCGACCTCTACGCGTCGAACACCGACCTCTACACGAAGCTCGTCGGCAAGGAGGGAACGGACTTCGCCCGGCGCTACAAGCGCCATGAGCTGTTCGACAACAGCAACGACCTGAGATACCCCTTCAACCGCACCACGGTCATGGCCATCCACGGCGGTGGCATCGAGGGCGGCACGTCCGAACTGTGCCTGGGGGTAGCCGGCTACCACCCGGCCACGCTCGCCGTGACCCCCGCGGGAGGCCCGGTCCACGACTACTGGATGTTCGAGGGCGTGCGCTCGACCGACAACGATCTCCTGCACGTCACCTCGACGCACAACGACGACCGCACAGCCCTCTCGATGGCCGCGAGCAGCCTCAACGTCCTGAGCCTGCACGGCTGCGACGCGAGCACGGCCGGTGCGTCCGCGGGGGTGCCCGAGGCGGTCGTCGTGGGCGGTCTCAACAGCGAATTCAAGACCTACCTGCACGAGGAGTTCCGCGCTGCGGGCTTCCAGACCATCGACGGCTCGACCGTACCCGCCCTCGCCGGCGTCGACCCGGACAACATCTGCAACAAGACCCTGCTCGGCAAGGGCGCCCAGCTCGAGATCACCAAAGAGCTGCGCCAGAGCATGTTCGACGCCGGTCACTTCACCCGACTGGAACGGCCGACCCACACCAATGGCGTCTTCGACGCCTTCGTCGGTGCCGCGCGCAAGGCCATTGCGCGCCTGGAGGCCCGGCCCGACCAGGTCATCCTCTGATCCGCTGACGATCCCCTGACACCGAAGGCCCGGTTCGCCAAGGAGGCGGACCGGGCCTTCGTGCGACGGAGCCGACGACTCGTCAGGGCGACGCAGGCGGATAGAGGCTCCGCGGGAGCTGGGACGCCGCCGCCGAGTCGAGGAGCCACAGCGTCCTCGACCGGCCGTACGCGCCCGCAGCCGGCGCCTGGATCTCCCCGGCGCCCGACAGCGCGATCGCCGCCGCGTTCGCCTTGTCCTCGCCCGCCGCGAGCAGCCATACCTCGCGGGCCGCACGGATGGCGGGGAGCGTCAACGAGATCCGGGTCGGCGGCGGCTTGGGCGCACCATGGACACCCACCACGGTCCGCTCCGTCTCCCGGACCCCCGGAAGCTCGGGGAACAGGGACGCGACGTGCGTGTCCGGGCCGACGCCGAGCATCAGGACGTCGAAGGTGGGCACGTCACCGTGGTCCTCGGGGCCGGCAGCCGCGGCGAGTTCCGCGGCGTAGGCGGCGGCCGCCGCGTCCGCGTCCTTGCCGTGGGGGCCGTCGGAAGCGGGCATCGCGTGGACCCGGGACGGGGTCAGCGGGACCGAGTCCAGCAGGGCCTCGCGGGCCTGGGTGACATTGCGCTCCGGGTCGCCCTCGGGCAGGAAGCGCTCGTCCCCCCACCACAGGTCGAGCCGCGACCAGTCGATCGCGTCCCGCGCGGGCGCCGCGGCGAGCGCGGCCAGCAGGCCGTTGCCGTTGCGCCCGCCGGTGAGGACGACCGACGCGTAGCCGCGCGCGGCCTGGGCGTCCACGATCTTCGTGATCAGCCGGGCCGCCGCGGCCTGCGCCATCAGCTCCTTGTCGCGGTGGACGACGAGCTGAGGGGCACTCACTTCGCCGCCGCCTTCTTGGCCGGGGTCTTCGCCGACGTCTTCTTCGCCGCCGAGCCCGCCGAGCCCGCCGAAGCCCCCGCGGCCTCGGCCTCACCGCTGCCCGCTGCCTCGAGCGACTCCTCGCCGAGCCGGTCGACCCCGTACCGCAGCGCGGACGCGTACGTGTCGTCCGGGTCCAGCCGCCGCAGCTCCTCGGCGATCAGCTCCGCCGT
Organism: Streptomyces sp. NPDC001514; assembly: GCF_053597075.1. NCBI lineage: Bacteria > Bacillati > Actinomycetota > Actinomycetes > Kitasatosporales > Streptomycetaceae > Streptomyces > Streptomyces sp. NPDC001514. The sequence goes on along the minus strand of NZ_JBSFHO010000007.1, from coordinate 157,961 downwards.
GTCACGCCGCTTCAGCGCCACCCCGCGGTCCGGCTGCCCCTGGATGGACAGCGTCGCCAGCGACCCGTCCGCCCGGTCCAGCACGATCGGGCCGCAGCTCGTCGCCAGCCGTACGGCCGTGAGCCCGGGACCCGCGGACACCGAGCGCTTGACCGGCACCCCCAGCCGGTCGGCGAGCCACATCCCGAGCAGTTCGCAGCTCGGGTTGAACTCCTCCCCCTCCACCTCGGCCGCCGTGACCTCGCACGCCACCTGGTCCAGCGCCGCCGCCAGCATCGAGCGCCACGGGGTGATCCGGGTCCACGCCAGATCCGTGTCCCCCGGGGTGTAGGCCTCGGCGCGGGCCGTCAGCTCCTGGATCGGCTGCTCGGAGGCGTAGGTGTCGGTCACCCGGCGCTGCGCCAGTGCGCCCAGCGGGTCGGACGCCGGGTCGTGCGGCGCAGCCACCGGCCACCACACCACGACCGGAGCGTCCGGCAGCAGCAGCGGCAGGACCACCGACTGGGCGTGGTCGATGACCTCGCCGTACAGCCGCAGCACGACCGTCTCGCCGGTGCCGGCATCGACGCCGACGCGCACTTCGGCATCGAGGCGCGCCTTCGCGCGGTCGCGCGGCGAGCGCGAGACCCGCTTGATGACGACGAGGGTGCGCGAAGGGTGCTCGCGGGACGCGTCGTTGGCCGCCTTCAGCGCGTCGTACGCGTTCTCCTCGTCCGTGACGATGACGAGCGTGAGGACCATGCCGACGGCCGGCGTGCCGATGGCCCGCCGCCCCCTGACCAGAGCCTTGTTGATCTTGCTGGAGGTGGTGTCCGTAAGGTCGATCTTCATGGCCGACGCCAGCTCCGTCCGTCTCGTGCGAGCATTTCGTCCGCCTCGGCCGGACCCCAGGTCCCGGCCGGGTACTGCGCGGGCTTGCCGTGCTTGTCCCAGAACTGCTCGATCGGGTCGAGGATCTTCCAGGACAGCTCGACCTCCGCCAGCCTCGGGAAGAGATTGGAATCCCCGAGCAGGACATCCAGGATCAGCCGCTCGTAGGCCTCGGGGCTGGACTCCGTGAAGGACTCGCCGTACGCGAAGTCCATCGAGACGTCCCGGACCTCCATCGATGTGCCCGGCACCTTCGAGCCGAACCGCATCGTCACGCCCTCGTCCGGCTGGACCCGGATCACCAGGGCGTTCTGCCCCAGCTCCTCGGTGGCCGTGTGGTCGAAGGGGGAGTGCGGGGCACGCTGGAAGACGACCGCGATCTCGGTGACACGGCGGCCGAGCCGCTTGCCGGTGCGGAGATAGAACGGCACGCCCGCCCAGCGGCGGTTGTCGATCTCCAGCTTCACGGCCGCGTACGTATCGGTCTTCGACTTCGGGTCGATGCCCTCTTCCTGGAGATAGCCGACGGCTTTCGCGCCGCCCTGCCAGCCCGCCGCGTACTGCGCGCGCACGGTGCTGGTGGCCAGGTCCTTGGGCAGCTTGACGGCGCCCAGCACCTTGGTCTTCTCCGCCGCCAGCGCATCCGCGTCGAAGGAGGCGGGCTCCTCCATCGCGGTCAGCGCGAGCAGCTGGAGGAGGTGGTTCTGGATGACGTCACGGGCGGCGCCGATGCCGTCGTAGTAGCCGGCGCGGCCGCCGATGCCGATGTCCTCGGCCATGGTGATCTGGACGTGGTCGACGTACGACCGGTTCCAGATCGGCTCGAAGAGGGTGTTGGCGAAGCGGAGCGCCAGGATGTTCTGGACGGTCTCCTTGCCCAGGTAGTGGTCGATCCGGAAGACCGCGTCGGCCGGGAAGACCTCGTGGACCACCTGGTTGAGCACCATGGCGGATGCCAGGTCGTGCCCGAAGGGCTTCTCGATGACGGCGCGGCGCCAGGAGCCCTCCTTCTGGTCGGCCAGCCCGTGCTTCTTGAGCTGCTGGACGACCTTGGGGAAGAACTTCGGAGGTACGGAGAGGTAGAAGGCGAAGTTGCCGCCGGTGCCCTGGGCCTGGTCGAGCTCCTCGATCGTCTTCTTCAGCGTCTCGAACGCGTTGTCGTCGTCGAAGTCGCCCTGGACGAAACGCATCCCCTGGATGAGCTGCTGCCATACCTCCTCACGGAAGGGGGTACGGGCGTGCTCTTTGACGGCCTCGTGGACTTCGTGGGCGAAGTCCTGGTCGTCCCACTCGCGGCGGGCGAAGCCGACGAGCGAGAAGCCCGGCGGCAGCAGCCCGCGGTTGGCGAGGTCGTAAACGGCAGGCATCAGCTTTTTACGGGACAAATCGCCGGTGACGCCAAAGATCACCAGGCCCGACGGCCCCGCGATACGCGGGAGCCGTCGGTCCGCGGCGTCACGAAGCAGATTGGCTCCGTGTGCGGGAGTCAAGGTGGTTCAGCCTTCCGAAGGTGCGAGGCGCTCGAGCTCCGCCTCCGTCGACTTGAGCAGGTCGTTCCAGGACGCCTCGAACTTCTCGACGCCCTCGTCTTCCAGCAGCTGCACCACGTCGTCGTACGAGATCCCGAGCTTCTCGATGGCGTCGAGCTCGGCGCGCGCCTGCTCGTAGGTACCGCGCACCGTGTCACCCGTGATCTGCCCGTGGTCAGCGGTCGCGTTCAGAGTGGCCTCCGGCATGGTGTTCACCGTGCCCGGGGCGACCAGGTCGTCCACGTACAGCGTGTCCTTGTAGGCCGGGTCCTTGACACCGGTCGAGGCCCACAGCGGACGCTGCTTGTTGGCCTGCGCCTTGTCCAGCGCGGCCCAGCGGTCCGAGGAGAAGACCTCCTCGTACGCCTGGTACGCGAGACGGGCGTTGGCCACGGCCGCCTTGCCGCGCAGCTCCTTCGCCTCGTCCGTGCCCAGCGCGTCCAGCCGCTTGTCGATCTCGGTGTCCACCCGGGACACGAAGAACGACGCCACCGAACGGATCTTCGACAGGTCCAGGCCTGCGGCCTTCGCCTTCTCGAGACCGGCCAGGTAGGCGTCCATGACCTCGCGGTAGCGCTCCAGCGAGAAGATCAGCGTGACATTGACGCTGATACCGAGGCCGATGACCTCGGTGATCGCGGGCAGGCCCGCCTTGGTCGCCGGGATCTTGATGAAGGTGTTCGGCCGGTCCACCAGCCAGGCCAGCTGCTTGGCCTCGGCGATCGTCGCCCTGGTGTTGTGCGCGAGGCGCGGGTCGACCTCGATCGACACGCGGCCGTCCTGGCCGCCCGTCGCGTCGAAGACCGGGCGCAGGACGTCCGCCGCGTCCCGCACGTCCGCCGTCGTGATCATGCGGAGGGCTTCCTCGACGGTCACCTTGCGCGCTGCGAGGTCGGCGAGCTGCTGCTCGTAGCCGTCACCGGACGAGATGGCCTTCTGGAAGATCGACGGGTTGGTGGTGACGCCCACAACGTGCTGCTGGTCGATCAGTTCGGCGAGATTGCCGGACGTGATCCGCTTGCGCGACAGGTCGTCGAGCCAGATCGCCACGCCCTCGTCGGAGAGGCGCTTGAGTGCGTCTGTCATGAGAAATGCATCTCCTACTAGTCGTATACCGGCGTCAGCGCGCGGCGGCGGCGATGGATTCCCGGGCGGCGGCGGCCACCGCTTCGGGGGTGAACCCGAACTCGCGGAAGAGCACCTTGCCGTCGGCCGACGCACCGAAGTGCTCCAGCGAGACGATCCGGCCGGCGTCGCCGACGTACCGGTACCAGGTCAGACCGACACCGGCCTCGACCGCCACCCGCGCCTTCAGCGACGGCGGCAGGACGCTGTCCTTGTACGCCTGGTCCTGCTCCTCGAACCACTCGACCGACGGCATCGAGACGACCCGCGTCGGGATGCCCGCGGCCTGCAGCTGCTCACGCGCCTCGACGGCCACGTGCACCTCGGAGCCCGTGCCGATCAGCACGACCTGGGCGTCCGCGCTCTGCCCGTCGGTCCCTTCGGCGTCGAACAGGACGTAACCGCCCTTCGCCGCGTCCTCGTTGGGCTCGTACGCCGGCACGCCCTGACGGGTCAGCGCCAGACCGTGCGGGGCGCCCACGCCGAACTTCTTCGTGTAGCGGCGGAGGATCTCGGCCCAGGCGATCGCGGTCTCGTTGGCGTCGGCCGGGCGCACGATGTTCAGACCCGGGATGGCGCGCAGCGAGGCCAGGTGCTCCACCGGCTGGTGGGTCGGACCGTCCTCGCCCAGACCGATCGAGTCATGCGTCCAGACGAACGTCACCGGCAGGTGCATCAGCGCGGACAGCCGCACCGCGTTGCGCATGTAGTCGGAGAACACCAGGAAGGTGCCGCCGAAGACCCGGGTGTTGCCGTGCAGCGTGATGCCGTTGAGCACGGCACCCATCGCGTGCTCGCGGATGCCGAAGTGGATCGTGCGACCGTACGGATCGGCCTCCGGCAGCGGGTTGCCCTTGGGGAGGAACGACGACGTCTTGTCGATCGTCGTGTTGTTCGACCCCGCGAGGTCGGCGGAGCCGCCCCACAGCTCCGGGATCACCGCACCCAGCGCCTGCAGCACCTTGCCGGAGGCGGCGCGGGTCGCGACACCCTTGCCCGCCTCGAACACCGGGAGCTTCTCCTCCCAGCCGGCCGGCAGCTCGGTCGAGCGGATCCGGTCGAACTCGGCGGCGCGCTCCGAGTTGGCGGTACGCCACTCGGCGAAGGTCTTCTCCCACTCCTCCCGGGCCGCACGGCCGCGGTCGAGGGCCTTGCGGGTGTGCGCGATGACCTCGGCGGAGACCTCGAAGCTCTTCTCCGGGTCGAAGCCGAGGACGCGCTTGGTGGCCGCGACCTCCTCGTCGCCCAGCGCCGAGCCGTGCGCGGCCTCGGTGTTCTGCGCGTGCGGAGCGGGCCAGGCGATGATCGAGCGCATCGCGATGAAGGAGGGACGCTCGGTCTCCTCCTGGGCCGCCTTCAACGCCCGGTAGAGACCGGCCGGGTCCAGGTCACCGTTCGGCAGCTGCTGCACGCGCTGGACGTGCCAGCCGTACGCCTCGTACCGCTGCAGGGTGTCCTCGGAGACGGCGGTCGCGGTGTCGCCCTCGATCGAGATGTGGTTGTCGTCCCACAGCAGCACCAGGTTGCCGAGCTTCTGGTGACCGGCCAGCGACGACGCCTCGTGCGAGATGCCCTCCTGGAGGCAGCCGTCACCCGCGATGCACCAGATGGTGTGGTCGAACGGGGAGGTGCCGGGCGCGGCGTCCGGGTCGAACAGTCCGCGCTCGTAGCGGGCGGCCATCGCCATGCCCACCGCGTTGGCGACACCCTGGCCCAGCGGGCCGGTCGTCGTCTCGACGCCCACCGTGTGGCCGTACTCCGGGTGGCCCGGGGTCTTGGAGCCCCAGGTGCGGAAGGACTCGAGGTCGTCCAGTTCCAGGCCGTACCCGGCCAGGTAGAGCTGGATGTAGAGAGTCAGGCTGGAGTGACCCGCGGAGAGCACGAACCGGTCACGGCCGGTCCAGTCCGCGTCAGCGGGGTCGTGCCGCATCAGCTTCTGGAAGAGGACGTACGCCGCAGGGGCCAGGCTCATGGCCGTACCCGGATGGCCGTTGCCGACCTTCTGTACGGCATCAGCGGCAAGGACACGGACGGTGTCCACGGCCCGCTGGTCCAATGCGGTCCACTCGAGTTCTGTGGTGGTCGGCTTGGTGCTCACCCTGGGTCAGGGCTCCTCTCCACATGTTCGGTCCCGGTGACTATGGGTGTACCGGGCGCTGTCGAGCCTACCCTCGCAGCAACGGGCATCCTTGTCGGAGGACGTCTCTCCCCTCGGACACAGCCGGCACTGCCAGGGTGCGCTCAGCGGCTCGACTTCGCCTCTCGTCGGCGAACCCATGGGTCAGTACGCAGCGGGGCCCCGCACCGCTCAACACGACCCCACCCCCGCGAAGATCGGCATGCGGCCAACGTCTAGAGTGGCGTGGTACGCGCAAGTCTTCACGGGTATTCACTCCCCCATAGCCCTCCGGGCATGGGAGGTACCCCAGAAGCTTGCTGGGAATTCTCTGTCAGGGGTGTGCGTGACGGCCGTCGAGTCCCGACCCGCAGGGGTCGTCTTGACTCCCAGCCCAGGGGGCCATCGGCCATTCGGGGCCCGCGTCAAGGCATTCGTGGCGCTCACGAAGCCGCGGATCATCGAGCTGCTGCTGATCACCACGGTCCCCGTGATGTTCCTGGCCGCACAGGGTGTGCCGGACCTCTGGCTCGTCGTCGCGACCTGCATCGGCGGATACCTCTCCGCGGGCGGCGCGAACGCGCTCAACATGTACATCGACCGCGACATCGACGCCCTGATGGACCGTACGTCACAGCGTCCGCTGGTCACCGGGGTGCTCACGCCCCGCGAGGGCCTGGTCTTCGGCATCACCCTCGCCGTGGTCTCCACCCTCTGGTTCGGACTGCTGGTCAACTGGCTGTCCGCGGCGCTCTCGCTGGGTGCGCTCCTCTTCTATGTCGTCGTCTACACGATGCTGCTGAAGCGGCGCACCGCGCAGAACATCGTGTGGGGCGGTATCGCCGGCTGTATGCCGGTGCTGATCGGCTGGTCCGCCGTCACGAACTCGATGTCGTGGGCAGCGGTCATCCTCTTCCTGGTCATCTTCTTCTGGACGCCGCCGCACTACTGGCCGCTGTCGATGAAGGTCAAGGAGGACTACGCACGCGTCGGCGTGCCGATGCTCCCGGTCATCGCCTCGAACAGGGTCGTCGCACGCCAGATCGTCCTCTACAGCTGGGTGATGGTCGCCGTCTCCCTGCTGCTGACGCCACTCGGCTACACCGGCTGGTTCTACACGGCGGTGGCGCTGGTGACAGGCGGCTGGTGGCTGCGGGAGGCGCACGCGCTGCAGAGCCGCGCGAAGGCCGGGGTCACCGGCGGCAAGCTCAAGGAGATGCGGCTCTTCCACTGGTCGATCACCTATGTCTCGCTGCTGTTCGTGGCGGTGGCGGTGGACCCCTTCCTGCGCTGAGCCGGGCTCGTCGTTGAAGGGCGTGGCCCAGGCCACGTGACCTGACTGTCGCCAGTCGATCTACCCGCGAGTAGCATCCTGGTCATGGCAGACATCCAGGTTGACGAGAAGCAGGCGAAGCAGGCCGCGAGGGCGGAGCGCAAGGCGGCGAAGCTCGCCAAGCAGATCGGCGCCTTCGCCAAGGCGCACGGCGGCGCCGAGGGTCAGGTCGCGTACATCGGGCAGATGGGCACCCGCATCGTGCTCGTCGGCGAGGACGGCGGATGGGGCGACCTGGTCGCGCCGAGCCACGCGATCGCGGTCAGCGCCGTGGAGAAGTCCGGCATCACGATGCACGAGTCCTTCGACGGCGACTTCGCGGCGAAGGTCCGCACGGGCCGGTACGAGTGGACCCGCATGGCCGGCATCCAGCTGGGCGGCCCCTCCAACGACTGACGCGCGGACGACACCTGTCCGGGGGGCGATCCCCAGTTCCCCTGGACGCCTCCCGGCACGGCGCCGAGACGGGCTCCGAAGGGGGCGGGCAACACCTAGCGCGGGGCTCACCCGTTAGGACGTGTGGAAGCACGTCCACCGCTGGGAGCCCCCGGATGATCGATACGCCGTCCATGGTGGATCAGTACTGTCACGGCGTCCTCCGCACCGAGCTCGGCCTCGGCACCTTCGAGGCCCATCTCGGCAGGACCACCGGGCCACCCGCGCCCGGCACCACCTTCTTCGACACGCAGACCGGCTTTGCCGTACGCCGCTGGTGTCCGCCGCTGCTCGGTCTCGAGCCGCACTGCCCGCCTGCCCGCTACCTCGCCCGGCGCAGGGAGCTCGGCGTTCTGGAATCCGGCAGGCGGCTGCTGCGGGCCACCGGAATCGCCACGTATCTGGTGGACACCGGGCTGCCCGGAGACCTCACCGGACTCCCCGAGATCGCCGCCGCGGGCGCCGCCGAAGCCCATGAGATCGTCCGGCTCGAGCAGCTCGCCGAGCAGGTCGCCGACACCTCGGGCACCGTCGATGCCTTTCTCGCCAACCTCGCCGAGGCCGTGCACGGAGCCGCCGACTCGGCCGTCGCCTTCACCTCCGTCGCCGGCGTACGGCACGGACTCGCCCTCGCCCCCGAGCCGCCGGGACCCGGCGAGGTGCGCGGTGCGACGGGACGCTGGCTGGCCGGGCGGCAGGTCCGCGGCCGGCTCACCGATCCCGTGCTGCTGCGGCACCTCCTCTGGATCGCCGTCGCCTCCGGGCGCCCCCTGCAGCTCCACGTCGGCGTCGACGATCCGCTGCTGCTCACCGACTTCGCGGCGGCCACGACCGGCCTCGGCACCGATCTCGTCCTGCTGCACGGCTATCCGTACCACCGGCACGCCGCCCATCTGGCGAGCGTCTTCCCGCATGTGTACGCGGACGTCGGGCCCGCGCTCGCCCACACGGGGGCCGGGGCCGCGTCCGTACTCGCGGAGATCCTGGAGTTGGCGCCGTTCGGGAAGCTGCTGTTCTCCAGCGGCGCACGCGGGCTGCCCGAACTGCACGTGGTCGGGGCGCGGATCTTCCGGGAGGCGCTCGGGCGGGTGCTGAACGGCTGGGTGACGGACGGCGCGTGGTGCCGTACGGACGCCCAGCGGGTCGCCGAGATGATCGCGGCAGGCAATGCCCGCCGCCTCTACGGACTCGCCGGTTGAGCCGTCAGTCCGGGCGGACCGCCCGCTCAGGCCACCGAGAGCGCCTGGTCCTGCTGCGCCGGGATCGCGGCGGTGTCCAGCGGCCGCTCCCGCAGGCACAGCGCCAGCCGGAGCACCGCGATCCACATCAGCGAGGAGCCGAGCATATGGACGCCGACCAGCACCTCGGGCACATCGGTGAAGAACTGCACATAGCCGACGGCGCCCTGCGCGAGCAGCACGATCAGCAGCTCACGCGCACGGGCCCGGGTGTCGTCGGGAGCGTCCACCACCCGCAGCACGAGCCACATCGCGACGGCGAGCGCGCACACCAGCCAGGCCAGCGCGGCGTGCACATGAGCCGCGTCCACCCAGTCGAACGGCATCCGGGGCACATCGCTGCTGTCGCCCGCGTGCTTGCCGGAGCCCGTCACCGTCGTACCCGCCGCGATCAGCAGCGCGGAGGCGCCGGCCAGCACCCAGGACAGCTTCCGCACCGGGCGCGGGACCCGCGGCCGCGGCGCGCTGTCGCCCTCGCGTGACCGGAGCCAGGTGATCGTGGCCACCGTCAGCAGCGCGTTCGCGAGCAGGAAGTGCCCGGCGACGGTCCAGGGGTTGAGCCCGGCCCACACCGTGATCCCGCCGATGACCGCATTGCCCATGACGATCCAGAACTGCGCCCAGCCGAGCCTGACCAGCCCGCGACGCAGCGGCTTCGTGGCGCGCGCCGCGATGATGGCCCAGCCGACCGCCGCGCACAGGACGTACGTCAGCATGCGGTTGCCGAACTCGATCGCGCCGTGGATGCCCTGCTCCGGGGTCGCGAACAGGCTGTCGTCCGTGCACTTGGGCCAGGTGTCGCAGCCGAGGCCGGAGCCGGTCAGCCGGACCGCGCCGCCGGTGACGATGATGGCCACGCTCATCACGACGGCGGCGAGCGCGGCGCGCCGGACGGTCCGGGGGGACGGCGTCCAGCGCTGGGCGATGTAGGCGAGGGGGGTCTGCACGGCGACCATCGTAGGCGCCCGCTTGTGCACGGATTCACGTGGGTGGGCATGTCCGGACAGACCACCACCTCCGGCAGGGACGGCGGGGCCGCCCGGATCCCGCCCGTGCCGGGATCCGGGCCGCGCGGCGTTCACCCTGCTCGGTGGCCCCACAGCCACTCCGCCGGCCCGAGGTCGTCGGTGGCCCTGCGGCTGAACACCTCGTCGCGCAGCAGTGCGGCGACCCCTTCGACGTGCCACATCTCACCCCAGACGCGGGCGGTGGACTGGACGCGGCCCGTGCGCGGTGCCCGCTCGGCCGCGTACTCCTCCAGTGCGGAAGGCCAGACGACCGTGCCGTCGGGGCCCGAGTGGCGCGTGGCCGACGCGGCGAGTGCGGCAGCGTCCTCGATGGCCTGGCAGGCACCCTGCGCCAGGTACTGCAGCATCGGGTGTGCCGCGTCGCCGAGCAGCGCCACCCGGTCCTTGGCCCAGGAGGCGATCGGTTCGCGGTCGGCCATCGGCCACCAGCGCTCGCGGCCGAGGCCGGGCAGGGCGCGGCGGACGGGCTCGCAGGCCGCGGCGAAGACCTGCTCCAGCTCGTCGGGCCCGCCCCACGGCTCCGCGCCGTCGTCGAAGCGCGGGCTGCGGAAGACGGCCACCTGGTTGTAGAGGGAGCCGGAGCGCAGCGGGTACTGCACCAGGTGCAGCCCTGGGCCCATCCAGACGAGGACGTCGCGAAGGTTCGGGCCGCCCGCGACGTCCTCGATCGGGACCGTCCCGCGGTAGGCGACGTAGCCCGACTGGACCGGCTCGTCGTCCGAGAACAACCTGCGCGTGCGCGAGTGCAGACCGTCGGCGGCGACGACCGCGCCGCCCCTGTACGCGGCGCCGTCACCCGTGCGGACCGTGACCGAGTCCGGGTGGTGGTCGATCTCCTCGACGCGGCGGCCGGTCAGCAGTTCGGCGCCCGCCTCGACGGCGGCGTCGACCAGGATGTCCAGCAGGTCGCTGCGGTGGACGACGACGTACGGGCCGCCGAAGTGCTCCTCGTACGCCCTGTCCAGGCGGACGCGGGTCAGCTCCCGGCCGTCGACCGCGTTGTGGAAGACGAGGTGACCAGGACGGACACCGGCCTCGACGACCCGGTCGAGTACGCCGAGCCGCCGCAGGACGCGGGTCGCGTTGGGTGCCATCTGAAGGCCCGCGCCGACCTCGGTGAAGGCGGGGGCCTGTTCCAGCAGCGTCACCTCGCGGCCGGCGCGACGCGCGGCGAGGGCCGTCGCCGTGCCGCCGATGCCGCCGCCGATGACGATGAGCCTGTCGTTGCTCATGACGTGTTCCTTTGCAGGGTGTTGCAGGGTGGGGGCCGGCCGGGATCCGTTCGCCGGGTCCTGTCGGCCGGGGCCTCTTCAGAGCCAGCGCGGCAGTACCGCCCGTGTGGTGCCGCGCGCCGCACGCGCGGCCTGCGTGTCGCGGCCCAGCAGCCAGGCGCAGAGACCGGCGGCGGGAGCGGCGACGACCTCGGGCACGGATCCGTCCGGGCCGAGCCGGTACGCGGCGCCGTCCCGGTCCGTCGGGCGGAGCAGCACCGCGGGGCAGTCCTCCTTGGCGCCGACCGTCGCCGACACCTCTGCGAGCAGCGCGTCGACGAGATCGTCCGGGAAGGCGTCGGTGTCGTCGCCGGCGCCCAGGTCGACCAGGTGCACCCAGACCTCGCGGGTCCGCATCCACGGCACCTCGCTCGCGGGGACGGTGCGGCCCAGGGCGCTGCGGACGGTGGCCTGCCAGGCCTTGGCGGGCAGCGCGTCGACGGCGGCCAGCAGCCGGGCGTCGGCGTCCAGGACGTCGGCGAGGACGACGGGTGCCGGGCGGCGGGCGCCCTGCTCGATGTCGTCGAGGCGCGAGGCCGGGTCGGGGTACATCGGCGTCTCGACACCGGTACGGGCCCAGGTCAGCAGGTTGACCAGGGCGTCCGCATTGCGCGCGAGATGCGTCAGGACGTGTGCGCGGGACCAGCCCGGCAGCAGGGACGCGCCCTCGGCCGCCGCGTCGCCCAGCTCGTCGAGCCGCTTGTGGAGCAGCGCCGAGCCCTCGTGCACCCAGCCGAGTGCGCGGGCGAGTCCGTGCTCAGCCATCGGTCCGCTCCACCTTCTCCGCGCGGCACACGTTGCGCAGTTCGCCGATGCCGGACACCGAGGTGGTGAGTGTCTGGCCCTCGGCGAGGTACCGCTGCGGCCTGCGGGCATGGCCGACGCCGCCCGGGGTCCCCGTGGCGATCACATCGCCCGGCTGGAGGGTGAGGATCGTCGAGATGTACGAGACGAGGGTTGCCGCGTCGAAGACCAGGTCCGCGGTGTCGGCCTGCTGCACGGTTTCGCCGTCGACCGCGCCGCTGAGCGCGAGCCCGGCGGCGGGATCCGCCTCGTCCGGCGTGACCAGGACCGGGCCGAACGGCGTGGTGGCCTCGAACGTCTTGCCCTGCAGCCACATCGGTGAGCGGTACTGCCAGTCCCGTGCGGTCACGTCGTTGAGGACCGAGTAGCCCGCGATGGCCGCGGCCGCTGCCTCCTTGCCCGCGTGCCGGACGGACGTACCGATGACGACGGCGAGCTCGGCCTCCCAGTCGACGGCGTCGGACGCGGCGGGCAGCACGATCTCGTCGTACGGACCGATCAGGGCTTCGGGGTACTTGGCGAACAGCGTGGGGTACTGCGGGAGTTCGCGGCCCATCTCGAGGATGTGGTTCCGGTAGTTGAGGCCGACGCAGATGATCTTCCCGGGGCGGGGGACGACGGGTGCGTAGTCGAGCGAGCCGACGGCGTGCGCGGTGCCGGCCGCTGCCGCCGCGAGCCGCTTCCAGTCCGGGTCGGCGAGCAGGGCGCCCAGATCGCGGTGTCCTGTCTCGACGGCGGTGTCCCCGTCGATGCGTACGGCGGCGGTGGCGCCTGCGGTGCGGATGGTGGCGAGCTTCATCGGTGTGTGGTCCCTTCGGCGACGGCGGTGGGCAGGGTGTGGAAGTGGAGCTTCTCCATGACCGGGGCGTCGCTGAAGCGGAACAGGTCGAGCTGCTGCGCGCCCGCCCCCGCCCCCGCTCCCGCCTCGATGGACACCTCGGCCCAGGAGGGCACGGTGACGAGGTCGCCGTGGGTGACCTCGAACCGCTCACCGTTCACGACGAACGCGCCCGAGCCCTCGAAGACCTGCCACACCGACGAGGCGACCTCGCGCGAGGCGGGCACGACGGCTCCGGCGCTGAGCCGGTGCATCTCCGTACGGAGAGTGGGCAGCGCGTCGGCGCCGTTGGTCGGGTTCGAGAAGCGGACGGCCGCATGGCCGGGGTGCGCGGTGACGCCCTCGTGGCCCTCGGCCTCCAGCTCCAGCTGGCCGGCGAGCGCGGCGTCGGTGTGCGCCCAGCGGTAGGCGGCGAGCGGCGACCTGGGGGTGTCGGTGAGCCGGGAGAGCGGGCGCAGACCCGGGTGGCCCCACAGACGCTCGGCGCGCGAGCGCTCCGGCATGGAGCGGTCCTCCAGCGTGTCCGGGCCGAACTCGAAGAACTCGGTGTTCAGAGCGGACGACAGCGGGATGTCGAGCCCGTCCAGCCAGGCCATCGGGCGGTCGGTGGTGTTGTGGTGACCGTGCCAGGCCCAGCCCGGGGTCAGCAGCAGGTCGCCGCGGCGCATGGCGACCGGGTCGCCGTCGACGATCGTCCACACGCCCTCGCCCTCCAGGACGAACCGGAAGGCGTTCTGGGCGTGGCGGTGGACCGGCGCCACCTCGTGGGGACCGAGGTACTGGATCGCGGCCCACAGGGTGGGAGTCGCGTGCGGCAGACCGTGCAGCCCCGGGTTGGAGAGCGAGATCGCACGGCGCTCGCCGCCCCGGCCGACCGGCACCAGCTCGCCGGCCCTGACCGCGGCTGCGTACAGCTCGGACCAGCGCCAGCGATGGGGGACCGCCGCGGGGTGCGGGTGCAGCGGCATCAGATCCTCGCGCTCGGTCCACAGCGGGATCAGCCCGAGCGAGTCGAACTCCTTGTACAGCTCGGTGAGCCGGGGGTCCCGCGGCTCCGCCGTCTCTTCCTGTCCGGACACGGGGCACGTCCTTTCGGCTGCCGGGCGCTGCCCCGGATGGGCGGCGCCTCCAATGTCCGGGACATTACGGCTCGTTTTCCAGAGCGGAACGAAGACGGTTGTAGAATTCCGCTGTGAAGAATTCCGACAGCGCGCACCGGACCCCCGCGACCCCTGCCCACGGGCTGGAGTCCGTGGAGAACGCACTTTCCCTGCTGCTCCTGCTCCGCAAGCAGGGGCGGGTGCGGCTGAGCGAGGCCGCCGACCACCTCGGCGTCGCCCGCTCCACCGCCCACCGGCTGCTGGCCACGCTGCGCGGCCGCGGCTTCGCGGTGCAGGGCGCCGACAAGGCGTACCGCCCGGGGCCCGCCCTCTACCGCCTCGGCATGTCGCAGCGCTCCGACTACGAACTCGTGGAGACCGCCAGGCCGCACATGCTGTGGCTCAACGAGAGACTCGGCGAGACCGTGCACCTGGTGGTCCGGGCAGGCGCCGAGGCGCGCTTCCTGCACAGCATCGAGGGCACGCATGCACTGCGCGTCGGCAGTCGCGCCGGCGCCGTACTGCCCGCGCATCTCGCCTCCGGCGGCAAGGCGCTCCTCGCCGAGCTGAGCGTGGCCGAGCTCGCCGAGATCTACGGTGCGCGGGGCGCCGGGCACCCTGACGACACCGACCCCGAGACGCTGCACCGCCGGCTCGCCGCCGTACGTCGCCGTGGATACGCCGTCAACATCGGCGACACCGAGCGAGGCGTCTCCGCCGTGGGTGCCGCCGTGCACGAGCCGGGCGGCCGGGCCGTGGCCGCGATCACGGTCTCGGCGCCCTCGCTGCGCTTCACCCGAGCCCACCTCGACGAGGCGGCGGCGGTGCTGCGGGAGGCCGTGCACCGTATGGAGGCCGCGTTCTGAGCCGCGGACCGTACGCCTGCGAGCCGCGAAGCGTACGCAGGCCCGGGCCGCGCATCGTACGGACGGGCGCCGTCGGCGCAAGCGCTCAGGACTGCTGTGCCGCAGAGCGGAATTTCTCGGTCGTTCCATTGCTCTCTGCGTAACAACGCTGCTTCCATCCCGGTCACCGGCAGGTCGCCCGTACGGCGCCGGAGGGACACCGGCATCCGATGCCCGCGGCCTGGCCCGGCTTCCCGCCTCCCCGTGACAGGACGTGGCCGCATGACCATCGACGCTCGAGTCCCCGTCTCACCCCCTTCCGAGCCTTCCGACCCTTCCGGTTCTTCCGATCCCGCCGACGCCCGCACCCGCGCCCTGACCCTGGCCGTCGTCGCCCTGTGCACGGCGGCGATCACGGTGGAGGGGTTCGACCTCATCGTCTACGGCGTCGCGCTGCCCGCGATGCTCGCCGACGCTTCCCTGGAGCTCGGCAAATCCCTCGCCGGAACCCTCGGCAGCCTTGCCTACGCGGGCATGCTCATCGGCGCCCTCGTCTGCGGTCCGCTCGCCGACCGCCTCGGGCGGCGCCGGCTCGTCCTCGTGTCCGGCGCGCTGTTCACCCTGTTCACGGTGGCCTGCGCGGTCGCCGCCGAGCCCTGGCAGTTCGGTCTGTTCCGGCTGCTCGCGGGCATCGGCATGGGCGGTGTCATGCCGTCCTGCGTGGCCCTCGCCAAGGAGTACGCGCCGCGCGGCCGCTCCGCGCTCGTGGCGACGGCGGTGCTGGCCGGCATCCCGGTCGGCGGAGTGCTCGCCGCGCTGACGGCCACCGCATGGGGTGCACAGCTGGGCTGGCGCGGCCTGTTCGGCGTCGGCGCCGCGCTGTCGGCGGCCGTCGTCGTCGCCGCGTACCTCCTGCTGCCCGACTCCCGGCCGCAGGCAGGGGCTCGCGACGGCGAGGACCGGACGGGTGAGCGGACGGGTGTGCGCACGGTGCTCTCCGGCACCTACGCCCGCGGCACCGTGCTGTTCACCGTCGCCAACTTCGCGGTGCTGCTCGCCTGGTACGGCCTGAACACCTGGCTGACCCAGCTGATGCGCGAGATGGACTACCCGCTCGGCTCGGCGCTGCGGTTCACGCTCGTCCTCAATCTGGGCGCGGTCGTCGGCTCGTTCGTCCTCGCGGCGGTCGCCGACCGCATCGGACCGCGCCCGGTCACCGCGGGCAGCGCGGTCCTCGCCGCGATCGCCGTGTTCGGCCTGTCGCAGGGCGGCGGCACGGCCGTCATCCTCGGCATCACCGCGCTCGCGGGAGTCGGCGCCCAGTCGGCGCTGACCATGCTCAACGACTGGGTGGCGTCCAGCTATCCGGCATCGGCCCGCGCCACGGCACTGGGCTGTGTGTCCGGCTTCGGGCGCGGCGGCGCGATCGTGGCGCCGCTGCTCGGCGGCTGGATCCTGCAGGCCGCGCTGGGACCGGTCACGGTCTTCTACGTGTTCGCGGCCGCAGCGCTGGTGTGCGCGGTGGCGCTGCTCGCCGTACCGGCCCGCCGGGGCTGACCGTCCACCGGGGCCGCCGGTTCACCGGAACCGGCGGCTCACTCCCAGCGGAAGAACTTAGCGGCCGCGCCCAGGCCCAGCACCGCCCACCCCGCCAGGATCCCCAGGTCGCCCCACGGCATCGCGGCACCGTGCTGCAGCACGTCCCGAAGCCCGTCCGAGAGCGCGGAGATCGGCAGCAGACCGAGCACCGACTGGGCCGCCTCCGGGAACTTCTCCAGCGGGACGACCACCCCGCCGCCCACCAGCAGCAGCAGGAACACCAGGTTCGCGGCGGCGAGCGTCGCCTCGGCCTTCAGCGTCCCGGCCATCAGCAGACCGAGACCGGAGAAGGCCGCGGTGCCGAGGACGAGCAGCAGGAGCACGGAGACCGGGTCGCCCTGCGGGGACCAGCCGAGCGCGAAGGCGATGCCCGTGAGCAGGACGATCTGCAGCACCTCGGTGACCAGGACCGACAGCGTCTTGGCCGTCATCAGCGCCCAGCGCGGCAGCGGTGAGGCGGCGAGCCGCTTGAGCACGCCGTAGCGGCGCTCGAAGCCGGTGGCGATGGCCTGGCCGGTGAAGGCGGTGGACATCACGGCCAGCGCGAGGACACCGGGGGCCAGGAAGTCGACGGACCTGCCCGCACCTGTCTCGACGATGTCGACCGTCGAGAAGAGGACGAGCAGCAGCGAGGGGATGATCACGGTCAGCAGCAGTTGCTCACCGTTGCGCAGGAGCATCTTCGTCTCGATCGCCGCCTGCGCCGCGATCATCCGCCCGACGGGGGCGGCCCCAGGCTTCGGCACGTACGTACCCGGCGTGGCCGAGGCCGGTGCCCCCGGCGTCCCGGCCGCGCCGGACGTCATGTCAGTGGTCACCTCAGCGGTCACGACCTCAGCTCCTTCCCGGTGAGCTCCAAGAAGACGTCCTCCAGGGTGTGCCGCTCCACCGAGATGCCGTCCGGCATCACGCCGTGCTGCGCGCACCAGGAGGTGACGGTGGCGAGCAGCTGCGGGTCGACCGTGCCGCTGATCCGGTACGCGCCCGGCGTCAGCTCCGCCGCGGACGTGCCGTCCGGCAGCGCCTTCAGCAGCGAGCCGACGTCGAGGCCGGGGCGGCCCGTGAAGCGCAGGGTGTTCTCGGCACCGCCGCGGCAGAGCTGCTCCGGGCTGCCCTGGGCGACGACCCGGCCCGCGTCGATGATCGCGACGTCGTCGGAGAGTTCTTCCGCCTCGTCGATGAAGTGGGTGGTGAGGACGACGGTGACGCCGTCCGTGCGCAGTTCGCGCACCAGGTCCCAGGTGGAGCGGCGGGCCTGCGGGTCGAGCCCCGCGGTCGGCTCGTCGAGGAAGACCAGCTCGGGGCGGCCGACGACGGCCATGGCCAGCGCGAGCCGCTGCTGCTGTCCGCCGGAGAGCCGCCGGTACGTCGTACGGCCGCAGGAGCCGAGACCCAGGCGCTCGATCAGAGCGTCCACGTCGAGCGGGTGCGCGTGCAGCTTGGCCATGTGGCGGAGCATCTCATCGGCGCGGGCGCCCGAGTAGACCCCGCCGGACTGGAGCATCACGCCGATCCGGGGCCGCAGCCGTGCGGCGTCGGCCACCGGGTCCAGGCCGAGGACGCGGACCGTGCCGGAGTCGGCGCGGCGGTAGCCCTCGCAGGTCTCGACCGTGGTGGTCTTGCCGGCCCCGTTCGGGCCCAGGACGGCCGTCACCGTACCGGCACGGACGTCGAGGTCGAGCCCGTCGACGGCGGTCTTGGTCCCGTACCGCTTCACCAGGCCGCGCACCTGGACGACGGACTCGTTCTTCATGCGGGGAAGTCTAAGGAGCCGGTGGAGGTGCCCCTGCCGCGGGTCTCGGGTGCAAGGGGTGCGAACCGGCCCGTACCCCGCCTCACCCGCATGGGTGAGCGAGCGGGATCCGTGGGGAAGGATCACGGTATGCCCGTGCTCATCGGCACCTCCGGGTGGCAGTACAAGGACTGGCGCGGCGTGCTCTACCCCGACGAGCGGCCCCAGCGTCTCTGGCTGGAGGAGTACGCGGAGCACTTCGTGACCGTCGAGAACAACAACGCCTTCTACCGGCTCCCCGAGCGGAAGACCTTCGGCGACTGGCGCGACCGCACCCCCGAAGGGTTCGTCATGGCGGTGAAGGCCAGCCGCTATCTCACGCACATCAAACGGCTGCACGATCCGGAGGAGCCCGTGCAGCGGCTCATGGAGCACGCCGAAGGGCTGGGAGACCGGCTGGGGCCCGTGCTGCTCCAGCTGCCGCCCACCCTGAAATGCGATCCCAAGGCCCTGGACGCGGCCCTCGCCTGCTTCCCCAGCCGGGTCCGGGTGGCCGTCGAACCCCGGCACGACTCGTGGTGGACCGACGAGGTCCGGGACGTCCTGAAGGGCCGCGGCGCCGCGCTGTGCTGGGCGGACAGGGGTTCCCGGCCGGTGTCGCCGCTGTGGCGGACGGCCGACTGGGGGTACGTACGGTTCCACGGGGGGCTGGCCGAGCCGTCGCCGCGCTACGGACGCCAGGCGCTCACCAGCTGGGCGGGGCGCATCGCCGACGCCTGGCCGGACCGGGCCGACGTCTACGCGTACTTCAACAACGACACCGGCGGGGCTGCGGTGCGCGACGCCGCCGGTTTCGCACGTGCGGTGGCGGCGCGTGGGCGCGCGGCGACCCGTACGCCGGGCGGGGAGACCTGAGGACGGGAGCCGGGCCGCGTGCGAGTGGGCCGAGGGTGAACCTGCGGATGAACCTGCGAGTGGACCCGTGGAATGGAACGCTGGGAAGAAGTTGTGAAGGAAGCTGTGAAGGAAGCACTCTCCGGACACCGGAAAGGCGACAGCCATGGCGGACAACGACCTTGAACGTCTGTTCGGCGGCGCCGACGCCGAGGCGGGCAAGCTGCTCGCTTCGCTGCTCAGCGAGGTCGGTGACAGCGGGCAGGCCGGAGGCAACCCGCTCCAAGGGCTGGTGAGGGAGCTCAACGAGGGCGGTCTGGCCCCGCAGGTGGAGTCCTGGATCGGGACGGGCGAGAACCGGCCCGTCAGCGGTGCGGAGATCGCCCAGGCCCTCCCGTACCAGGTCCTGGACAGTGTCGCGCAGCGTGCGGGTATCACCCCCGAGCAGGCCGCCGACCAACTTGCCGATGCGCTTCCGCGTGCCGTCGACAAGCTCACCCCTCAGGGCGAGGTGCCGCAGGGCCTGCTGTGAGCGTGGAGGCGGCGCGTGGACGGGTACGGCATCACTCGTCCGGACGGCCGGCGGGCATCCGGCGGCATCTGTGGCGCTCGGATCGAGCCGCCAGGGACATATTGGGCATAAAGGGCTGGTCACGGGGGTTGCAGTCATGCCCTGCACCTCGTCGGCCGGCTTCCCCGCAGGCCGCCCGCATTCATCCCACGAATGATCATTCCCGCAGGTCAGGTTAGGTTTCCCTAAGTGACGTACGGCACCGTCCACTGATCGGGACGCGGCTTGTCACTCTCTCGGGAATTACGCAACAATGGCGTTGTGAAAAACGTCGGCGAGGCTCCGCAGGAGGAACTCGCGACCGGGGAGCGGTCCACCCGCAACCGGGTCGCGCGGTCCATCCTGGACCACGGACCGTCCACCGTCGCCGACCTTGCGAAGCGGCTCGGCCTCACCCAGGCCGCCGTACGCCGCCATCTCGACGCGCTCGTGAGCGACGACGTCGTCGTCGCCCGCGAGCAGAAGGTGTACGGCGCCCGCACGCGCGGCCGGCCCGCCAAGGTGTTCGCGCTGACCGACTGCGGCCGCGACGCCTTCGAGCAGTCCTACGACAAGCTCGCCGTCGACGCTCTCCGCTGGATCGAGCGGACCGCGGGCGAAGGTGCCGCCGGAGAGGCGGCCGTCGCCGCGTTCGCCCGGGACCGGATCGAGGCCCAGGCCGAGGCGTACCGCCGGGCCGTCGAGGCCGCGGAGCCCGAGGAGCGCACGGAGGCCCTCGCCAAGGCATTGACCGCCGACGGGTACGCTGCTACGGCCCGGAACGCGCCCAGTCCCCGACAGGGCGAGCAGCTGTGCCAGCACCACTGCCCGGTCGCCCATGCCGCCGAGCGGTACCCGCAGCTGTGCGAGGCGGAGACGGAGTTCTTCTCCCGCCTGCTCGGGACCCATGTGCAGCGCCTGGCCACCATTGCCCACGGCGACGGGGTGTGCACGACCTTCATCCCGAAGGCCGGCGGCGGCACGAGCACCAGCACCAGCAGCACCACGAAGACCAACCCATCAGCATCTGCAAGTACGGCCGGGAGGAACCCCGCATGACTCTCCCCACGGAGACTGCTCACCCTGAACTCGAGGGCCTGGGCAAGTACGAATACGGCTGGGCCGACTCCGACGCCGCAGGCGCCGCTGCCAAGCGCGGTCTTTCGGAGGAGGTCGTCCGCGACATCTCCGCGAAGAAGTCCGAGCCCGAGTGGATGCTGAAGCTGCGTCTGAAGGGACTGCGGCTCTTCGACAAGAAGCCCATGCCGACCTGGGGCTCCGACCTCTCCGGCATCGACTTCGACAACATCAAGTACTTCGTGCGGTCCACCGAGAAGCAGGCCGAGTCCTGGGAGGACCTGCCGGAGGACATCAAGAACACGTACGACAAGCTCGGCATCCCGGAGGCGGAGAAGCAGCGCCTGGTCGCCGGTGTCGCCGCGCAGTACGAGTCCGAGGTCGTCTACCACCAGATCCGTGAGGACCTGGAGGAGCAGGGCGTCATCTTCCTGGACACCGACACCGCGCTGAAGGAGCACCCGGAGCTCTTCAAGGAGTACTTCGGCACCGTCATCCCGGTGGGCGACAACAAGTTCGCCTCGCTGAACACCGCGGTGTGGTCCGGCGGATCCTTCATCTACGTGCCGAAGGGCGTGCACGTCGAGATCCCGCTCCAGGCCTACTTCCGGATCAACACCGAGAACATGGGCCAGTTCGAGCGGACGCTGATCATCGTCGACGAGGACGCCTACGTCCACTACGTCGAGGGCTGCACGGCGCCGATCTACTCCTCGGACTCGCTGCACAGCGCCGTGGTCGAGATCATCGTCAAGAAGGGCGCCCGCTGCCGTTACACGACCATCCAGAACTGGTCGAACAACGTCTACAACCTGGTCACCAAGCGCGCCGTGGCGTACGAGGGCGCGACCATGGAGTGGGTCGACGGCAACATCGGCTCCAAGGTCACGATGAAGTACCCGGCCGTCTACCTGATGGGCGAGCACGCCAAGGGCGAGACCCTCTCCATCGCCTTCGCGGGCGAGGGCCAGCACCAGGACGCGGGCGCCAAGATGGTCCACATGGCGCCGAACACCTCGTCGAACATCGTCTCCAAGTCGGTGGCGCGAGGCGGCGGCCGTACCTCCTACCGCGGTCTGATCGAGATCGGCGAGGGCGCTCCGGGTGCGAAGTCCAACGTGCTCTGTGACGCTCTGCTCGTCGACACGATCTCGCGCTCCGACACCTACCCGTACGTGGACGTCCGCGAGGACGACGTCTCCATGGGCCACGAGGCCACCGTCTCCAAGGTCTCCGAGGACCAGCTCTTCTACCTGATGAGCCGCGGCCTCACCGAGTTCGAGGCGATGGCGACGATCGTGCGCGGCTTCGTCGAGCCGATCGCCAAGGAGCTGCCCATGGAGTACGCCCTCGAGCTCAACCGGCTGATCGAGCTCCAGATGGAAGGCGCGGTCGGCTGACGCCACCGTCCCCTCCCATCAGCACCGACTTATCCGAGAAAGCGAGCACTACGACAGCCATGGCTGAGGCTCAGAACATCCCGGCGGGCTCCACCACCGCCGGCTCGATCGCGGTGGCCGCCGAGTCCACCGTCGCCACCCGCATGAGTGCGCCCCCGTCGTACGACGTGGCGGACTTCCCCGTGCCGCACGGGCGCGAGGAGGAGTGGCGGTTCACCCCGCTGGACCGTCTCGCGGGGCTGCACGACGGCACCGCGGTCGCCACCGCGGGCGGCGTGACCGTCGAGGTCAGCGCCCCCGAGGGGGTGACGGTGGAGACCGTCGGCCGCGACGACGCGCGGCTCGGCAAGGCGGGCACGCCGGTGGACCGGATCGCCGCCCAGGCGTACTCCTCCTTCGAGAAGGCCTCGGTCGTCACGGTCCCCAAGGAGGCCGTGCTCACGGAGCCCATCCGGATCGCCGTGCACGGCGAGGGCGGCACCGCCTTCGGCCACCAGCACATCGAGCTCGGCGCCTTCGCCGAGGCCGTCGTCGTCATCGACCACACCGGTGACGCGGCCCTCGCCGCGAATGTCGACTACGTCCTGGGTGACGGCGCCAAGCTGACCGTCGTCTCCGTGCAGGACTGGGACGACAAGGCTGTCCACGTCGCCCAGCACAACGCGCTGGTCGGCCGCGACGCCTCCTTCAGGTCCATCGTGGTCACCTTCGGCGGCGACCTCGTGCGCCTCCACCCGCGCGTCTCGTACGCGGGCACCGGCGGCGAGGCCGAGCTCCTCGGCCTGTACTTCACGGACGCCGGCCAGCACCAGGAGCACCGTCTCCTGGTCACCCACAACAGCCCGCACTGCAAGTCCAACGTCGCCTACAAGGGCGCGCTGCAGGGCGCCGACGCGCACGCCGTCTGGATCGGCGACGTGCTCATCGAGGCCACGGCCGAGGGCACGGACACGTACGAGATGAACCGGAACCTGGTTCTGACCGACGGCGCCCGCGTCGACTCCGTGCCGAATCTGGAGATCGAGACAGGCGAGATCGTCGGCGCCGGCCACGCCTCCGCGACCGGCCGCTTCGACGACGAGCAGCTCTTCTACCTCATGGCCCGCGGCATCCCGGAGCAGGAGGCCCGCCGCCTCGTCGTGCGCGGCTTCTTCGCCGAGCTGGTCCAGCAGATCGGTCTGCCGGACGTCGAGGAGCGCCTCATCGCCAAGATCGAGGCCGAGCTGGAGGCTGCGCTCTGATGGCCTTCGTCCGAGTCTGTGGGCTGAGCGAGCTGGAGGAGGACACCCCGAAGCGGGTGGAACTCGACGGCACGCCGGTCTCCGTCGTCCGTACGGAGGGCGAGGTGTTCGCGATCCACGACATCTGCTCGCACGCGAACGTCTCCCTCTCCGAGGGCGAGGTCGAGGACTGTCAGATCGAGTGCTGGCTGCACGGCTCCAGCTTCGACCTCCGCACCGGCAAGCCGTCCGGCCTTCCCGCGACGCGCCCCGTCCCCGTGTACCCCGTAAAGATCGAAGGGGACGATGTGCTCGTCTCCGTCACCCAGGAGTCCTGAGTCACCCATGGCAACGCTTGAAATCCGCGACCTGCACGTCTCCGTCGACGCCGAGAACGGCCCCCGGGAGATCCTCAAGGGCGTCGACCTGACCGTGAAGCAGGGTGAGACCCACGCCATCATGGGTCCCAACGGCTCCGGCAAGTCGACCCTCGCCTACTCCCTCGCGGGCCACCCCAAGTACACGATCACCACTGGCACCGTGACCCTGGACGGCGAGGACGTCCTGGAGATGTCCGTCGACGAGCGCGCCCGCGCCGGTGTCTTCCTCGCCATGCAGTACCCGGTCGAGGTCCCGGGTGTCTCGGTCTCCAACTTCCTGCGCACCTCCGCCACCGCCATCCGCGGCGAGGCCCCGAAGCTGCGCACCTGGGTGAAGGAGGTCAAGGAGACCATGGAGCGTCTCCAGATGGACCCCGCCTTCGCCGAGCGCAACGTCAACGAGGGCTTCTCCGGCGGTGAGAAGAAGCGCCACGAGATCCTTCAGCTCGAGCTCCTCAAGCCGAAGATCGCGATCCTCGACGAGACCGACTCCGGCCTGGACGTCGACGCGCTGCGCACCGTCTCCGAGGGCGTCAACCGCGTCCGCGAGACCGGCGAGGTCGGCACGCTGCTGATCACGCACTACACGCGCATCCTGCGCTACATCAAGCCCGACTTCGTTCACGTGTTCGCGAACGGCCGCATCGCCGAGTCCGGTGGCGCCGAGCTCGCCGACAAGCTCGAGGCCGAGGGCTACGAGGCATACACGAAGGGTGGCGTATCCGCGTGACACAGCTGCCGGGCCTCCTCGACACCGAGGCGATCCGCAAGGACTTCCCGATCCTGGACCGCCTGGTTCACGACGGTAAGAAGCTCGTGTACCTGGACAACGCGGCGACTTCACAGAAGCCGCGCCAGGTGCTCGACGCGCTCAACGCCTACTACGAGCGGTACAACGCAAACGTCCACCGTGGCGTGCACGTTCTCGCCGAGGAGGCCACGGCGGAGTACGAAGGCGCCCGCGACAAGGTCGCCGCCTTCATCAACGCGCCGAGCCGCGACGAGGTGATCTTCACCAAGAACGCGTCGGAGTCGCTGAACCTCGTGGCCAACATGCTGGGCTGGGCCGACGAGCCCTACCGCGTGGACCACGAGACCGAGATAGTCATCACGGAGATGGAGCACCACTCCAACATCGTTCCGTGGCAGCTGCTGTCGCAGCGCACCGGCGCGAAGCTGAAGTGGTTCGGCCTCACCGACGACGGCCGTCTCGACCTCTCCAACATCGACGAGATCATCACCGAGAAGACGAAGATCGTCTCCTTCACGCTGGTCTCCAACATCCTGGGCACGGTCAACCCGGTCGACAAGATCGTCCGCCGGGCGCAGGACGTGGGCGCGCTCGTCCTCGTCGACGCCTCGCAGGCCGCCCCGCACATGCCCCTGGACGTCCAGGCCCTGGGCGCCGACTTCGTGGCCTTCACCGGCCACAAGATGTGCGGCCCGACCGGCATCGGCGTGCTCTGGGGCCGCCAGGAGCTGCTGGAGGACCTCCCGCCGTTCCTGGGCGGCGGCGAGATGATCGAGACCGTCTCGATGCACTCGTCGACGTACGCGCCTGCCCCGCACAAGTTCGAGGCGGGTACGCCCCCGATCGCCCAGGCCGTCGGCCTCGGCGCGGCCGTGGACTACCTCACCTCGATCGGCATGGACAAGATCGCGCGGCATGAGCACGCGATCACCGAGTACGCGGTCAAGCGCCTTCAGGAAGTCCCCGACCTGCGGATCATCGGCCCGGTCACGGCCGAGGACCGCGGCGCGGCGATCTCCTTCGTGCTCGGCGACATCCACCCGCACGACGTGGGCCAGGTCCTCGACGAGCAGGGCATCGCGGTCCGCGTCGGCCACCACTGCGCGCGGCCCGTCTGCCTGCGGTACGGAATTCCTGCGACCACGCGGGCGTCGTTCTATCTGTACTCCACGCCGGCCGAGGTCGACGCGTTGATCGACGGCCTGGAGCACGTCCGCAACTTCTTCGGGTGAGGGGCCTGACGTGAAGCTTGATTCGATGTACCAGGACGTCATCCTGGACCACTACAAGCACCCGCACGGGCGGGGCTTGCGTGAGGGTGACGCCGAGGTGCACCACGTCAACCCCACCTGTGGCGACGAGATCACCCTTCGGGTGAAGTACGACGGCACGCTCATCCAGGACGTCTCGTACGAGGGCCAGGGCTGCTC
Source organism: Streptomyces sp. NPDC001514 (assembly GCF_053597075.1). NCBI lineage: Bacteria > Bacillati > Actinomycetota > Actinomycetes > Kitasatosporales > Streptomycetaceae > Streptomyces > Streptomyces sp. NPDC001514. Next base: position 132,396 of record NZ_JBSFHO010000007.1, on the reverse strand, counting down.
CATCAGCCAGGCCTCCGCCTCCGTGCTGAACGAGCTGCTCGTCGGCAAGGAGCTGGCCGAGGCGCAGAAGATCCAGGCGACATTCCTCGAGCTGATGCAGTCCAAGGGGCAGATCGAGCCGGACGACGCGATGGAGGAGGTGCTGGAGGACGCGGTCGCGTTCGCCGGTGTCTCGAAGTACCCGGCGCGCGTGAAGTGCGCCCTCCTGAGCTGGATGGCATGGAAGGACGCGACGGCCCAGGCGCTGTCCGAAGGGAAGACCGCATGACCGAGAACGCCGAGGCCACGATGAAGCCGGCCTCCGAGACTGTATCCATCAAGCCCGCAAGCGAGGCGGAGATCCGCGAGGCGCTGTACGACGTCGTCGACCCCGAGCTGGGCATCGACGTCGTCAACCTCGGCCTGATCTACGGCATCCACATCGACGACTCGAACGTCGCGACCCTGGACATGACGCTGACGTCCGCGGCCTGCCCGCTGACCGATGTGATCGAGGACCAGGCGAAGGCGGCGACCGACGGCATCGTCAGCGAGCTGAAGATCAACTGGGTCTGGATGCCGCCGTGGGGACCGGACAAGATCACGGACGACGGGCGGGAGCAGCTGAGGGCGCTCGGCTTCAACGTCTGACACGCGGCGCGTGAACACCGACGGCCATGCCCGCCAGGCACACTGGCGGGCATGGCCGTTCGTATGTACCACCTCGTCGTCGACGCCCACGATCTGCCCGCCCTGGCCGGGTTCTGGTGTCAGGTGCTCGACTGGCAGGTGCTCTTCGAGGCCGAGGACGAAGTCGTCATCGGTGCCGATGAGTTCGCGATGCCGGGCATGTGTTTCGTGCCCGTGCCGGAGAAGAAGACCGTCAAGAACCGGCTGCACATCGATCTCACGCCCGACGACCAGGCCGCCGAGGTGGAAAGAATCCTCGCGCTCGGGGCCCGGCGGGCCGATGTCGGGCAGGGGGACGACGTGAGCTGGGTGGTGCTGGCGGACCCCGAGGGGAACGAGTTCTGTGTGCTGCGGCCGAAGAGGTCGCTCACGGACTGACGGGCGGGGCCGGCGGCTGCGGTGCGGGCATGCCGGCCGCCTCGGCCAGGGCCGGGGCCAGGTCCTCCTTGCGGATGCGCTGGTCGACGTAGAGCAGGCCGGTCACCAGGGGCGGGAAGGTCGTCTGGATGATGTAGCCGATCAGCTGGGCCACGAGGGCGACCACGATGTAGACGGCGAAGGCCGACAGCACCTCCCCCACCTCCGGCTCGGGGCCGAGGTTCGACGCACCCGCCATGGCGGAGAACATGCCCACCATGCTGAGCGTCTGCTGGATCATCCCGGCGATGAACGCGGCCAGCACATAGCCCAGCAGTGAGATGCCGAAGACCGGCCACCAGCGGCCGCGCACCAGCTCCCAGGAGCGCCGCATCGCCTGGATGGGCCCCTGCTTCTCGAACACCACGGCAGCGGGGGCGAGGCTGAACTTCCCCCAGAGCCACACCCCCGGAACGACGGACACCAGGAAGCCGAGCCACAGGGGCACCAGGACCGCGACCCCTGGGCCCTCGTCGCCGGCGCCGTTCAGCGACAGGCCGATCAGGGTGACCGCGAAGGCGACCATCAGCAGGACCATCGGTACCGCCGCGATCAATCCGGTGAGCAGGGCGGTGCCGATCAGCGCGGGCACCCTCGGCAGGGCCTGCCGCCATACGGAGCCGAAGCCGGCCGGGCGGCCCACGACCGCGTTCTGGAGCGTGGCGAACATGCTTCCCTGCGCCAGCGCCGCGGAGAAGAGGTAGCCCACGACGGCGATGAGCGCGACACACCCGAAGGCGACCACGAGCGGCTGCACCTGCTCCCACTCCGGATCCTGGCCGGAAGGCAGGTCCTTCAGCTCGTAGAAGGTGTCCTTGACGGCGGAGAAGGCGATGACCACGGCGCAGACCACGAGGACGCTGCATGCCCCGAACGCCGCCGCCGGAATGCCGATGACCGGCTTCTTGTACCGCCCGATGGCCGACATGGCGCCGCCCAGAATGTCGCCGACGGTCAGCGGCCGCAGCGGGATCACGCCCGGCTTAGGCGGCGGTGGCGGCCCCCAGCCGCCCCAGCCCGGTGCTCCGGGTCCCCCCCCCGGGCACGCCACCGTACGGATCGCCGTACGGGCCCCACCCCACGTTGTCCGACATTCCCCGCTCCCACCTGTCCTGTTCTCGTTCCCCGTCTGACCGGAACACGGTAGCGGGCAGAGGCATGCTCACGACACGGCCGGTTACTGTGTACGGTCGTACACATCGTTGCGTACACTCGTACACATGGGATACGGACTGCTGGCCGCGGCCATCGCGGCGGAGGTGGCCGGCACCACGGCCATGAAGTACAGCGAGGGCTTCACCAGGCTGTGGCCGTCACTGATCACCGTGACGGGCTATGTGCTCGCCTTCACCCTGCTCGCGCAGACCCTGAAGACACTCTCGGTCGGCACGGCCTACGCGATCTGGGCCGGCGTAGGCACCGCCGCCGTGGCCGCGATCGGCATGCTCTTCATGAACGAGTCCACCAACCTGGTCAAGATCGCGGGCATCGGACTCGTCATCGTGGGAGTCGTCGTCCTCAACCTCGGCGGGGCGCACTGATGGGACGCGGACGGCGTTACGACCCGGAGCGGCGCCAGCGCATCATCGACGCCGCGATCCGCGTGGTCGGGCGCAGCGGTATCGCCGGGCTCAGCCATCGGTCCGTCGCCGCCGAGGCCGATGTGCCCCTCGGCTCGACGACGTACCACTTCGCCTCCCTGGACGAGCTGCTCGTCGCAGCGTTGCGGCAGGCGAACGAGGGCTTCGGCGGGGCCCTGAGGGAGAGCGGCGCCCTCGCCGATCCGGACGCCGATCTCCCCGAGGAGCTCGCCCGGCTGATGGGGGAGTGGCTCGGCGGCGAACGCACCGGTGTGGAGCTCGAGTGCGAGCTCTACCTGGCCGCCCTGCGCCGCCCCGCCCTGCGCCCGGTCGCCGCGGAGTGGACCGACGGCGTCGTCGAGCTCCTCTCGCACAGGACGGATCCGGTCACGGCACGGGCGCTGGCGGCCCTGATGGACGGCATCTGCCTGCAGGTGCTGCTGACGGACACGGAGTACGACGAGGGGTACGCGCGCGAGATGCTGCGGCGGGTGCTGCGCTGACGCACACGGCCGGGCCCCGGGATCGTTGAGGCGGTCGGAGCGCTGTCCGTTATCCGTCGGCGGTCGGAGCGCTGCCGTCCGTTACCCGTCGGGCGGTCGGAGCGCGGCCGTCCGTGTGCCCCCGGCGGTCCCACGACCGGCACATGAGACCGGTTCGCCCGTGCGCGCCCCGGCCGGTTAGGTTCTCCTCATGACCGACACCACTGCTCCTCGCACCACCGGCGCCGTCGCCGCCGGCCTTGCCACCATCGCCGGCGATGGCACCGTTCTCGACACCTGGTTCCCCGCCCCGGAGCTCTCCGCCGAGCCCGGCCCCGCCGGTACCGAGCGCCTCACCCCCGACCAGGCCGTGAACCTGCTCGGTGAGGCTGCCGCCAAGGCCGTCGGTGTGGACGCCCGCCGCAGGGTCGAGGTCGTCGCCGTCCGTACGGTCATCGCCTCGCTCGACGACAAGCCGCTGGACGCGCACGACGCCTACCTGCGCCTGCACCTGCTCTCGCACCGCCTGGTGAAGCCCCACGGCCAGAACCTGGACGGTCTCTTCGGGCTGCTCTCCAACGTCGCCTGGACCTCGCTCGGTCCGATCGCGGTCGACGACGTCGAGACGGTGCGCCTGAACGCCCGCGCCGAGGGCCTGCACCTGCAGGTGACCTCGATCGACAAGTTCCCGCGGATGACGGACTACGTGGCCCCGAAGGGCGTCCGGATCGCCGACGCCGACCGCGTCCGCCTCGGCGCGCACCTCGCCGAGGGCACCACCGTGATGCACGAGGGCTTCGTCAACTTCAACGCCGGCACGCTGGGCACCTCCATGGTCGAGGGCCGCATCTCCGCGGGCGTCGTCGTCGGCAACGGCTCCGACATCGGCGGCGGCGCCTCCACCATGGGCACCCTCTCCGGCGGCGGCAACGTCATCATCTCCATCGGCGAGCGCTGCCTGGTCGGCGCCGAGGCGGGCGTCGGTATCGCGCTCGGCGACGAGTGCGTCGTCGAGGCCGGTCTGTACGTCACGGCCGGCACCCGCGTCACGCTGCCCGACGGTCAGATCGTCAAGGCCCGTGAGCTCTCCGGCGCTTCCAACATCCTCTTCCGCCGCAACTCGGTGACCGGTGCCGTCGAGGCCCGCCCGAACAACGCGGTGTGGGGCGGGCTCAACGAGGTTCTTCACAGCCACAACTGACCGAGCCGACGCATTCGTGTCGCTCTGCGTAACCTCTCATGGGCGGTGCTACTGCCCCGCCCGCAGCGCCTCGTACGCCGCCAGCAGCCCGTCGACCGACTCCCGGCCGGCGGGCTGCAGCGGTTCCCGGACCGGCCCGGCGGGCAGCCCGAGCGCGTCGAGGAGCGCCTTCGCCGTCACCGTCCCCGGCAGCCCGGACGCCATCATCAGCTCGGCGAGCGGGAGCGTCAGCCGGTTGAGCCGGGCGGCCTCGGCCGTCCTGCCCCCGTCGTACGCGTCGAGCACCGCACGCAGCGGGCGCGGTGCGACGTTCGCGACCGTGCTGACGAATCCGGCGCCGCCGACCGCGTACAGGGGCAGGTTCAGCTCCTCGCAGCCCGAGTAGTACGCGAGCGAGGTCCCGGCGATCACCTTCGTGCTGCCGAGCAGGTCGTACGCGCAGTCCTTCACGGCCACGATCCGCGGGTGCCCGGCGAGCCGCAGCATCGTGGCCGGTTCGATGCGGGTGCCGGTGCGCCCCGGGATGTCGTACAGCATCAGCGGAACGCCCACCGCGTCCGCGACCGTCCGGAAGTGCGCCTCGACGGCGGCCTGCGGCGGGCGGCTGTAGTAGGGCGTGACGACGAGGAGCCCGTCGGCGCCCGCGGCCTCGGCGGCCCGGGCCAGCTCGACGGTGTGCCGGGTGCTCGCGCTGCCGACACCGGCGACGACGCTCGCCCGGTCGCCCACCGCCTCCCGCACCGCCCCGACGAGCGCTGTCTTCTCCGCGTCCGTGGTCGTCGGGGACTCACCCGTCGTGCCGTTCAGTACGAGCCCGTCGCAGCCTTCGGCGACGAGATGCGCGGCGAGCTTCTGCGCTCCGGCCAGGTCGACCTCGCCCGCGATGGTGAAGGGCGTGATCATCGCGCAGAGGGCGCGGCCGAAGGGGCGCGGGTCGTGGTCCGGGTGTGTGCCGGGGTGTGAGCGTGATGTCGTCATGGTCGCAGTCTCGGCCGCACGGTCGTGAAGTTCCACTTAGTTCTTCTCGGGGTTAAGGGAAAGGAGTGCTGAAGTGTCGGAGTCCGTCACGGGCTCGTCATCGGGCATCGGGGCGGCCGTCGCACGCCGCCTCGCCGCATCCGGAGTCCGGGTCGTCGTCAACTCCGCCCGCTCGGTGGAGGCCGGCAAGGCGCTCGCCGCCGAGCTGCCGGATGCCGGCCACGTCCAGGCGGACGTGGCCGAGGAAGGCGCGGCCGCCGCCCTCGTCGAGGCCGCCGTCGCCGTACGGACGCCTGGACATCCTCGTCAACAGCGCGGGCACCACGCGGTTCATCCCGCACGACGATCTGGAAGCGGCGATTGACCGCGCTGCCCGAGGACATCGCCGAGGCCGTGTTCGACCTTGCCGACGCGTCGTACATCACCGGCGAGGTGCTGCTCGTCGACGGCGGCGGTCACCTGCTCTGACGCCGTCGGCTCAGAGCGACAGCTTGAACCCGTCGTGGCTGCGCGCGAAGCCCAGGGACGCGTAGAAGCGGTGCGCCTCCGTGCGCCGCTTGTTGCTCGTCAACTGGACCAGCGCGCAGCCACGTTCGCGGGCCCGCTCCACCGCGCGGGACATCAGCTCCCGCCCGAGACCGGCGCCGCGGCGGTCGGCCCGGATCCGCACGGCCTCGATCAGGGCCCGCTCGGCACCGTTTCTGCCGAGGCCCGGGATGTAGGTCGCCTGCAGACAGCCCACGACCGTGTCCCCGTCCACCAGCACCAGCATTTCGTTGCGGTCGTCCCGCTCGATGGCGGCGAAGGCCCGCTCGTACGCCTCGTCGACGACGACCGACGCCGGGTCGACGACCGTGTCCTCGTCGGCGAGAAGGGCGAGGATTGCGGGGAGTTCGCGGCGGGTGGCGGTGCGAAGGATCACGGCGGGAGTGTGCCATGAGGGCGCACTGGTGTTCGTTGCCGGGGCAGGATGGGTACATGATCCGTGCTGCGCGTATCGCCGTGCTCCCGCTGCTCCTCGCCCTCGCCGCCTGCGGTACGGAACGGGCCGGCGGCCCGTCGGCCGCGGACAGTACGGCACCTTCTGCCGCGGACAGTGCGGCGCCCTCCGCCGTCGGCGCGACGCCTCCAGCCGACCGTTCCGCACTGGAGGCCCGCGCTCGCGGCATCGAGTCCGCGATGGAGCTGATCTACGTGACCGACGTGGACGGTTTCGAGCTGGCGACGCAGTCCGTCGGCCCCGCCGGCCACGACGGCTTCCAGAGCACGTACGTCTCGCGATCCGGGTCCGCACAGATCCATCTCGTCGTCGACCGGGGCTCCCTCACCGGTGCCAACTGCGCCTCCCGGCCGGTGGATTCGGCGCCGGGTGCCCCGGTGGCCTGCGAGCGGGACGGCTCAGCCTGGTACCGGAGCTCGCCGGACCGTCATGAGTACGCCCGCGACGAGGGCGGCCATGTCGTCCAGGTCGCCGCCGACCGCTCCGTGGACCGCGCGACCCTGCGCCGCGCCGTCGAGTCCGTCCACCGCGCCGACGACGCCGAGCTGGACGCGGTCCTGCCCGCGGCGCCGACGGCCCCCGCATCGCCGGTGGAGCGGGGCGACCTCCCGCCCGTAGGTGACGGCGCTCCGAACAACGACGTGGGGGTGGGAGGCTGACACGGGTTGACCTGAACCTTGGTTGAGGTTCCAGGATGGTCGTCGAAGCGACGCACCACACGGGTGCGACGGCCGAGGAGGACCATCATGAGCGTGCAGCTTTCCCCCGTTCCCGACCTCACCCGTCCCGGCGTCGGCGCGATCAGGATCAGCAGCTGGCGCGTCGGGTCGCCCGTGCGGCAGAAGGCCGCCGTCGAGGCGATGGCCGCCGCCTGGCGGCGCGGCGACTGGCCGGATCCGGGCCTGCTGTCCTACAGCGTGTACGCGAGCGACGACGGAGACACCCTGCTGCACTACACGCAGTGGGCGAGCGACGACGCCTTCGAGGAGTTCCTCCGTACCCGGAGCGCCTTCAGGGAGGAGTGGAACGCCGAGGTCGACGCCGCCGTGCCGGGCATCGAGCGGCTCGGACTGCACGCGTACGAGCTCTACCGCAGCGGCCGGCGCACCCCGGACGACCACCGGGTCCCGGGGTGCGTCGTCATCGTCGAGGTCGACTTCGAGGGCCCCGACGCGGCGAGGCAGCGCGACTGGATCGACGCCGTGTTCGCCGCCCTCGAGAGCGATCCGTCCATGCATCCCGGCGGCATAGCGGCCCACTTCCACACCCGCACGGACGGCACCCGCGTCGTCAACTACGCCGAGTGGGAGAGCGCGCAGGCACACCAGGAGGCTCTCGATGCCCCCGGCGACGGCATCGGCTCGCGCACGGAGCAGTGGGAGCGCGTACAGCACTACCCCGGGCTCACGGGCAGCCGCGTGACGCGCTACACGCCCGCGCTCAGCATGAGCGCGGGCGTGTAGACACCAGACCCCGTGGACATCGGAACCCGGTGACGGGCCGGAACCCGGTGACGGGCCGGACCCCGGTTACGGGCGGAAGCGCAGCACCTGCGGGTCGTGGTCGCTGTTCTGGTCGGCGAACTCCGCGTTGATGTGCACGCTGTCGTAGCTGAAGTCGTCGATCGACGGGCTCGTCAGGATCTGGTCGAGCACCTGGCTGTTGCCCTGGTAGACGTACGAGTAACGCTCGCCGCGCGGCAGGGACTTGATCGCCGGGTACAGCACTCCGCCGTCCGTCAGCGCCTGCGTCGTCGCCGAGAACTCGAAGTCGTTGATGTCGCCGAGGACCACGACATCGGCATTCCGCTGCGCCTTCAGGACGTCCTTGACGAATGCGTTGACGGCCTGCGCCTGCTGGAGGCGCTTGGCCTCGGAGGAGCGGACCGGCGGCTGGTGGTGCGAGGCCAGGCCCTCGTCGCCGCCCTTCGAGCCGAAGTGGTTGGCGATGACGAAGACCGTGCGGCCGCGGAAGACGAACTCGCCCGCGAGCGGCTTGCGGCTGTTCCCCCAGGCGGTGTTCGCCGGGTCGATCCGGCCGGGGGAGAGGGTGAGGGCCGCGTGGCCCTCCTCCCGTACGACACCGGTCGCGGCCGTCGCGTTCCCGCCCGCGCGGTCGGTGAAGGACACCCGCTCCGGGTTGAAGAGGAACACCTGGCGGATGTTGCCGCCGGGCTCGCCGCCGTCCTTGTTGTTCTCCGGGTCGACCGTGCGCCACTCGTAGGCGGGACCGCCGGCCGCCGCGATCGCGGCCGTGAACTTCCCGATCGTCTGGTCGGCGGCGACCGTACCGTCGTTCTTGGCGCCGTTGTTGTCCTGGATCTCCTCCAGGGCGAGGATGTCGGGCGAGGCGAGGTTGCCGACGACGGCCTGCGCCAGCGCGTCGAACTTCTCCTGGGGGTCGGACGGGTCCAGGTTCTCCACGTTGTACGTGGCGATGGCGAGCTCACCGCGGCGCTGCGGGCGCGTCGACTCGCGCTCCAGCTCGCGGTCGGTGACCGTGCCGAGGGTGCGGGCGGTGATCGTGTAGCCGCCGAACTGGTTGAAGTCCAGCGGTCCTTCGGTCGTCCCGGACAGTACGTCGCCGACGTTCGCCTTGGGGAACGGCTGCTGGGCGAGCGGGACCAGCGACTGGATCTGCAGGCGGCCGGTGTTCTGGGACTCGTACGAGCCGTAGCGCGCGCCCCCGCGCCAGGTCGGGTTCTCCCAGGGCTTCACCGTCACCCACAGCTCGGCGTACGGGTCCGTGGCGCCGACGACGCGCGAGGTGCCGATGCGTACGTTGCTGCCCTCGAGCGACTCGTAGTAGTCCAGGGCGTACGAACGGGGCTGGAGCGGCAGCGCGTTGATGCTGTTCGCAGCGGCCGGGTCGCCCTCGGGCGCGTACGCCGACGGGACGGTCCAGCCGGAGACGGTCACGGCCTCGGGCAGCGCGTTGCCGGAGGAGACCACGGTGACGGCAGGCTTGGAGATCTGGGTCAGCGACTGGTTGCCGGAGCTCAGTCCGCCCGGGACGTACTCGCCGACAGTGCCCGAGACCTTCACGGCGTCGCCGACGGCGACGGTCGGGGTGGCGCCGGTGAAGACGAAGATGCCCTCGCTGGTGGCCGGATTCGCGTCCGCCTGCGGGTCCTGGATCCAGAAGCCGCGCGAGGAGCCGTACGTGCGGACGCCGATGACGATGCCCTCGACGTCCGTGACCTGCTGCCCGACGAGCGGGCTCATGCGGGTGGTGCCCTGGATGTCGTGAATGCGTGCGCCGGCCGTGCCGGTGGCGATGTCGGCGGCGGCCGAGGAGGAACCGGCGAGCAGACCGGCGGCCAGTGCGGTGGCCACGACGGTCGCGACGGCGGCGGATCTCGGTATCGAAGGCATCGGAGAACTCCGGAGTGAGGGATGGGGGGTGGTGCGAATATCTACGCGCGTCAATCTCTTGCCAGAGCACACCACTTGTCAAGAGCTGTCGGGTGTACGGGGGTTGACGCGTTCATGAACCAGAAGGCTTCGGGCGAAATGCGTCTACGCTGGGGGCCGCCCCGAGCCGGTACGTGCAGAGCCGAGGAGAACCGCCACATGCCCGGAGACCGCCCCGCCGAACGCCCCGTCCTGCCTCCGGTGCGACTGCATTCGGAGGCGGAGTTGGCGCGCGATGCGCTCGGCACGCCTCTGCTGTCCCGGGCCGTCCGCCTCGCGCGCTGGGCCGGTCCGGAGACGAGGGTCGGGCCGGGCGGGGAGCTCGTGGACGAACAACTGCCCGCGGCGGCCGAGGCCTTGGGACTCTCCGCCGACGACGACGGGGCGGCGGACGCGAGCGAGGCGTGGCGGGTCGCCGTGGACACGGGCCTCGTCGAGGTCGTCGGGCCCGACGAGGAGGGAGAGGACGAGCGCAAGGGCGAGGACAAGGACAAGGACGCCGGGTACGGCACCGCCACCACGGGCGGCAATCTGTCGCTGATCACCGGCGGCAGCCCGCAGGACGTGCTCGCGCTCTGGCAGGACGCCTTCGACCTGGTCTTCGCCGACGCGATCGCACCCTTCCTGGACGATCTGTCCGAGGTCATCGACGAGGGGGGCGAGATCGACTTCGAGGCGCTCGGCTGGGACCCCGATGCGGAGGCCGAGTTCCTCGACGGCGTCCTCGGCAACCTCTACCTGCTCACCGCCTCGGAGGGCGGGGCGGGGGAAGGCCCGGTGCCGCTGCCTGCCCTCGCCGCATCGGTCATCGTGCCCGACGACATCAGTGAGCCCACCGACGACGTACTCGAGCAGGTGTCCGACGCGATGATGCGGCTGGACGACCAGTTCCGGCTGCTGGAACCGATCGGTCTGGTGGAGTACCGGCCGGTCGACGAGGCGCTGATGGTGGAGGAGGGCGCGGAGCCCACGCCTTCGGTGGACGACGAGGACGTCTCGCGGTACGGGCTCGTGAAACTCACGCCGCTCGGGCTGTTCGGCGTACGGGCCCGGCTGCTGGAGGCGGGGGCGCTCGCACCGGCGGTGGGGGACCTCGCGGAGGGAGGCGCCGATGCGCTGCTCGACGGGGTCGCCCACTACCCGGAGACCTCGACGCGCGCGGAAACCCTCGCATGGCTCGACAGACGCGAACCGGCGGACGCGGCCGGGGAGCTGCTCAACGCCGCCCGCGGCGCGGACCGGGGAGCGCCGCTGCGGCGGCTGCACTGCCAGCAGGCGCTGTCGCTCCTCGGCACGGAGGCCGAGCCCGCCGTGCGCGGCGTTCTCGACGACCGGGAGCTGGGCGGTCTGGCGCGTGTGTGGCTCGTGGAGCGGGGCGCCAAGGACGTGCCGGCGCCGCCGGAGTCCATGATCTTCTGGCTCGCGATCGACACGATCGCGGCGCAGCTCGACACCGAGGGCGATCTGGAGGAGCTGCAGGACCTCGTGGAGGGGCTCGTCGGCCGGCACGGGGGGTTCTTCGATACGGCGTGGCGGGTGGACCATCCGGCGACGGCCGATGTGCTGGAGGCGATGGGGCGGCTGCACCGGGACCGGAAGACGGCGAAGGACGCGCGCAAGGCGGCGTTCAAGGCCCGCTCCCGACCGGGGGCGTGACCCGGCGCGTGCGGTGCCGCGACGTGGGGGCAAGCCCCCAGACCCCCGGGACGTGATCGGTACCGTCCGGTCGGCCCGCGTGTCCGTCCTCGAACGCCGGACGGGCTGAAAATCAGCCCTGCCGACGTCGGGGGAAGGGGTAGGGAGGTTCATGGAAGCGGGCCTCGCGGTGCTGTGTGCTGTCGCACGGTGTTCAACTGCCGTTTATGCGTGAGCGGGAGCGTTGCCCCGCAGACCCGCACCGCCGCACCTCCAGACCTTCAGGCACCACGCCACCCTCGTCCCTCAGGAGCCCGCGATGCCGCTCAGCCGCAGGGAATTCACCCGACAGTCCGCCCTCACCGGGGCGGGAGTCGCCCTCACCGGCGCCGTCGGCGCACTCGCCACCGCACCCGGCGCGCTCGCCGCCGAGGACCATGCCGAGGAGGCGGCTGCGGAGGCCACCCACGGCCACGGCCACGACCAGCACCACGGCCCGGGCTACGGCCCCCTGATTGCCGACCCGAACGGCATTCTCGCTCTCCCCGCCGGATTCTCGTACCGCATCGTCACCCACAGCGGCGTCACCAAGCTGGAGTCGGGCGAGTTCACTCCCTCCAACCACGACGGCACCGCCACCTTCGAGGGCCCGCGCGGCGTCACCCTGCTCGTCAACAACCACGAGCTCAAGGGCCCCCGCTCCAAGTGGAAGTACCCCGTCCCGCTCACCGACGGCCTCGTCTACGACCCGGCTGCGGCCGGCGGCTGCACCGTGGTCGAGACCCACCGCGACGGCCGCACCGCCGAGTGGGTCGGCATCGCCGGCACCTCCCAGAACTGCGCGGGCGGACGCACCCCCTGGGGCACCTGGCTCACCTGTGAGGAGAACGCCGACAGGGCCGGCCAGAACGGCATGACCAAGGACCACGGTTACGTCTTCGAGGTCGATCCCTACGACCGCCGTGCCAACCGCCACCCCCTGCCGATCAAGGCCTTCGGCCGCTACGAGCACGAGGCCGTCGTCATCGACACCAAGCGCGGCCACGCCTACCTCACCGAGGACGCCTCCGGCCCCAACGGCCTCATCTACCGCTGGGTCCCGCCGCACGGCTTCCAGCACGGCCGCGGCCGGCTCCGCCACATCCCCGAGGACGCCGGCCTGCTCCAGGCGACCAAGTGCTACGACGCGGGCGGCCGGTTCGTCGACGATCTTTCCCGCGCCACGAAGACCGGCACGGTGTACGGCGTGGACTGGGTCGACGTCCCCGACCGCGACGCCAAGGCCGTGCCGGTGCGCAAGCAGTTCGGCGAGGGCGAGGTCACCCGGGCCCGCAAGCTCGAAGGCATGTGGTGGGCGGACGGGGGCGCGTACATCGTCTCCTCGTACGCCCGCGACGAGAGCCCGGGGCAGCCGCACGACGGCCAGGTCTGGTTCTACGACCCGCGGCGCCGGACCCTGACGCTCAAGGTGCTGCTCGGTGTCAACGCGGACCCGTCGCAGGACGGCGCGTACGACGGCCCCGACAACATCACCGTCTCGCCGTACGGCGGCCTGATCATCGCCGAGGACGGCGAGGGCATCCAGCACCTCTTCGGCGCGACCGAGCGCGGGCGCACGTACCCGATCGCCCGCAACGAGCTGAACCTCGGCACTGCGGAGGAGCCGGACTACAGCGAGTTCGCCGGCGTGGTCTTCTCGCCCGACGGGCGGACCCTGTTCGCCAGCATCCAGACCCCCGGCATCCTGCTCGCCATCACGGGCCCCTGGAAGCGCGCCTCCTGAAAAACCCTTGGCACACGTCCTGCTTGCGTCCCTAGAGTGATCCACGTCCAGGTGCGCAGGCAGGACCTACTTCCGCTCATAACGGGGAGGTCGCGGGTTCGAGTCCCGCCGCCGGTACTCGTGCCGGTGTAGCTCAGGGGTCGGAGCACCAACACGTCGGTTCCGCCGAACTGTCCTCTGGACACCACAACTTCATGCACCTCCCGGTGCGCAGGCCGCGGTTACTTCGTTGCGATCGAATCCGTACCGCAGCCGTCCTGATCTCGGGAGGCTCAGCATGCGAGAAGAGGGTGCCCGGTGCGCAGGCAACGGGTACTTCCGGATCTGGCGGTTGCGGGTTCGAGTCCCGTCACGTCCTCAGGGGGCGTGTAGCTCAATCGGAAGAGCACCAGGCATGAGCACCGTCGCCGACTCCTGATCTCGGGCACCCTCCTCCGTGCTGCGCTTCCCCTGGAACTTCTGAATTCGGGGGAATTCACATGGCACGCTTCAACATCCGTACGACCAAGGCCCGCGCGGCCTCGCCCGTGAAGACAACCGGGCGCACCACGGCCACCCACCAGGGCGGCCAGGGACACCTGCGGGATGCCAGGTCCGAACTTTTCCTTCTCGCGGTCGCCAACTTCGTCTCGCAGCAGACCTTCTACGAGGCCGGCGACGCCCGCGACAACCGCTTCACCGCGCTCGTCCGAACGCTCGCCGTCGAGGACCCTGAGTGGACCGCGGGCCTGCTCGGCTGGCTGCGCGGCGACGCCAACATGCGCACGGCCTCACTCGTCGGCGCCGCCGAGTACGTGAGGGCCCGGCTGGAGGCGGGCGCCACCGAGGGCCCCGCGAACCGGCAGGTCGTCGCGTCCGTGCTGCGGCGCGCCGACGAGCCCGGAGAGCTGCTCGGCTACTGGACCTCGCGGTACGGGCGTGCCGTGCCCAAGCCCGTCAAGCGCGGGATCGCCGACGCCGTACGCCGCCTCTACAACGGCAGGTCGCTGCTGAAGTACGACACCGCGGCCAAGGGCTACCGCTTCGGCGACGTCCTCAATCTCGTGCACGCCTCGCCCGACCCCGACAAGCCGTGGCAGGGCGAGCTGTTCCAGTACGCCCTGGACCGCCGGTACCACCCGGACACGGCCGTCCCGCCCGCCTCGAACCGTACGCTGACCGCCCACCGGGCGCTGATGGCGTTGCCGGTGACGGAGCGGCGCGCGCTGGTCACGGGGCCGGACGGCGCCACGCGGCTGGCCGAGGCCGGGATGACCTGGGAGGCGCTGGCCGGATGGCTGCAGGGGCCGATGGACGCGGCGGCCTGGGAGGCCGTGATTCCGTCCATGGGCGCAATGGCGCTCGTACGGAATCTGCGCAACTTCGACGAGGCCGGGGTCTCGGACGAGGTCGCGGCGGGCGTCGCCGCGAGGATCTCGGACCCGGAAGCGGTCGCGGCGTCGCGGCAGTTCCCGTTCCGCTACCTGGCCGCCTACCAGCACGCGCCGTCGCTGCGCTGGTCGTATCCGCTGGAGCAGGCGCTCGGGCACTCGCTCGCGCAGGTGCCCGTGCTGTCCGGCCGGACGCTGATCCTGGTCGACCGCTCCGGCTCGATGTGGACGCGGCTCTCCGACCGCTCGGAGCTCAACCGGGCGGACGCGGCCGCGATCTTCGGTACGGCCCTGGCGATGCGGGCGGCCGACGCGGACCTGGTCGAGTTCGGGACGAGCAGCCGGCCCGTGAAGTACCGGCGGGGCGAGTCGGTGCTCAAGGTGCTGGAGCGCTTCGGGGACCTCGGCGGCACCAACACCACCGAGGCGGTCCGCAGGCACTACAGGAAGCACGACCGGGTGCTGATCGTCACCGACGAGCAGGCGACGTACAGCCACCACGGCGACCCGACCGAGCAGGTGCCGGACGACATCCCCGTCCACACCTGGAATCTGGCGGGTTACCGTGCAGGTCACGGCCCCTCCGGGACGGGCAACAGGCATACCTTCGGGGGCCTGACCGACGCGGCCTTCCGAATGGTCCCGCTGCTGGAGGCCGGCCGGGACGCGAACTGGCCGTGGGCGGGGGCTTGAACCGGTGGCGGCCCGAGGGCGCATACTTCGGGTAATGACAAAGTCAGCCGGATCCCGGCGCCACCTGCCCTCCAGTCCCTTCAACCGCAACACCCCGGTCAGCCCCCCGATCGAGCAGTTCGAGGTCGGAGACCGGGTCTCGCATGATCAATTCGGACTCGGAAGAGTCATCGCAGTCGAGGGCGGCACCGCTGTCCTCATCGATTTCGCGGGGCGACAGGGAAGGATCCTGAGCCCGTACACCAAACTGGCCAAACTCTGACAGGGCCGGTCCTGGGGCCGCCGCACATGCGCGACGACCCCAGGGCCCGGTCCGGACGGCCAGGGCGGTCAGAGCGCCGGTGGTGGCGCCTCAGAGTGCCTGTGCCGCGGGCTTGACCATGCCGCGGACCGTGCGGGACTTCACGAACTCGCCCATCGCGGTCATCTCCCACTCACCGGAGAACTGGCGGATCAGCTTCGCCATCATGACGCCGGTCTGCGGCTCCGCGCCGGTCAGGTCGAAGCGCACCAGCTCCTCGTCCGTCGCCGCGTCGATCAGCCGGCAGTAGGCCTTCGCGACCTCGGTGAACTTCTGGCCGGAGAAGGAATTGACCGTGAAGACCAGGCCCGTCGCCTCGGCGGGGAGACGGCCGAGATCCACGACGATCACCTCGTCGTCGCCCGCGCCCTCACCGGTCAGGTTGTCGCCGGAGTGCTTGATCGCGCCGTTCAGGATGGACAGCTTGCCGAAATAGCAGCTGTCCAGGTGGTTGCGCTGCGGGCCGTACGCGATCACGGACGCGTCCAGGTCGATGTCCCTGCCGCGGAAGGCGGGCTCCCAGCCGAGGCCCATCTTGACCTGGGAGAGCAGCGGGCGGCCGCCCTTGACCAGGGACACCGTCTGGTTCTTCTGGAGGCTGACCCGGCCCTTGTCCAGGTTGATCTTCCCCGTGCCGGGTGCTGGTACGGGTGCGGCAGCCTGTGCCGGTGGGGCTGCAGGTGCCTGGGCCGGGGGAGCAGGCGGTGCGGCGACGCGCGGGTCCGCCACGGGGGCAGGGGCAGGGACGGGGGTGGGAGCGGGGGCGGCGGCCGGCTCCTCCTCGACCGAGACGCCGAAGTCGGTGGCGATGCCCGCCAGCCCGTTCGCATACCCCTGGCCGACCGCGCGGGCCTTCCACGCCCCGTTCCTCAGGTAGATCTCCACGATCACCAGCGCCGTCTCCGCGCCCAGCCGGGGCGGGGTGAAGGCCGCCAGGGCGGCGCCGTCGTCGGCATTGCGGATCGTGGCCGTGGGCTCGATGCCCTGGAAGGTCTGGCCCGCGGCGTCCGGGCTCGCAGTGACCACGATCTTCTCGATCCCGGGCGGGACGGCCGAGGTGTCCACCACGATCGCGTCGGGCGCCGTGCCCCCGCCGGACCGGTAGGTGACACCGGGGCCGGTCGGCTGGTTGTAGAAGATGAAGTCGTCGTCGGAGCGCACCTTGCCGTCGGCCGTGAGCAGCAGGCCCGATACGTCGAGCCGCACCGGAGCGGCGACGTCCACCGCCACGCGCACCGCGGTCAGGGGGATGTTCGAGCCGGGGGTCATAGCTGTCATGCCTGGGGTAACGAGCGACAACGCTTTGCCGTTCCCTTACCTTCGGCCGGATCGGTTCCTCGGGTGCTCGCGGGCCGTACGCTCGTTCCCGAACCGGTACGCACCGGTCCAGCGGGCCATGACCAGCTGCGCGTCCCCGGACTCCACTTCGGCCAGGAACTTCGATGCGCGGGCGCCGCGGAGCGTGCCGGCGCCGCGGCCGTGGTGGGTGATGACGATGCTGTCGTCGCCGCGCTGCTCGTAACGGAAACCAGAAGGTCTGGGCATGGCCTGCATCCTGCCCCGCGTGCCCGTGCGGGTCACCCGAATATCGGCTCAGTGGGGCCAGCGGGGCGGGTTCGTCACGAAGTGACCGCCGAGGCAGGCGTGGTCCGGGTTGTTCGGGTCCAGTTCGCCCTGTTCGGCGATGAGCTTCTCCGCGAACTGCTCGGAGTCGTCCTGCGGCTCGTACCCGAGCGCACGCGCCGTCGAGAGGTCCCACCACAGCCTCGTATTGGCGGAGGAGCCGTAGACGACGGTGTGGCCGACGCCCTCCGCCGTGAGCGCGGCGTGGAAGAGGCGGGCGCCGTCTCCCGGGCTCATCCAGAGGGAGAGCATCCGTACGCTGTTGGGCTCGAGGAAGCAGGAGCCGATCCGGACCGAAACGGTCTCGATGCCGTACCGGTCCCAGTAGAGCTGGGCGAGGTCCTCGCCGAAGCACTTGGACAGGCCGTAGTAGGTGTCGGGACGGCGCGGGGTGTCGATGGGGATGAGCGCGCTCGGATCAAGAGGTGTGACCTCGTGCGGGCGCGGAGTGAAGCCGACGGCGTGGTTGCTGGAGGCGAAGACGATGCGCCCCCTGCCTGCGGCGGCGGGACCGCCGGCACCCCACTCCTCGCGGGCCGCCTCGTAGAGGTTGTACGTGCCCTCGATGTTGGCGCGGAGGATCTTCTCGAAGGGTGCTTCGAGGGAGATACCCGCCAGGTGGATGATCGCGTCGACTCCCCGTACGGCCTCGCGCAGCGCGTCCTTGTCGGCGAGGTCGGCGGTGATCGCGCCGGGTTCCCCCTCGATGGGGGTGATGTCGAAGAGGCGGAGCTCGTATCCGTATGCGGGCAGCAGTCCCCGCATCAGGGTGCCGAGGCCGCCGGCTGCGCCGGTGAGCAGGACGGTGCGGGGTGCGGGCATGGGTGGGTTCCCCTCGACGCGATGCGGGTCTGACCTGTAGACGGTATTCACATGCGTGGACAAGCTAGGGAGATGCTCCACGCACCGTCAAGTGTCCCGCCGGGGGGCGGGCTCCGCGTCTCAGTTGCTGTCTTCTGTCATCTGAGTTGCGGTTTTCCGTCTTGACCCGCGTGTCAGGGCTGGCCTAGCGTGGCGGCGTTCAGAAATATAGACATCAATCAGATTGATGCACGAGCCTCGATCGCTCGGTGCACGGCCCAGGGAGCGCCCGTGTCCTCAGCCCCGCTCGCCGCCCGACTCACCCGTGCCGACGGGCCGCTGTTCTTCCCCGTCACCGCGTACGGACCCGACGGCGCCCTCGACCTCGACGTCTTCCGCGCCCATGTGCGATCCGGCATCGAGGCCGGCGCCGCCGCGGTCTTCGCCTGCTGCGGCACCGGCGAGTTCCACGCGCTCACCCCGGAGGAGTTCCGCGACTGCGTCGCCGCCGCCGTCGAGGAGACCGCCGGCCGGGTCCCCGTCGTCGCGGGCGCCGGATACGGCACGGCCCTCGCGATCCGGTACGCGAAGCTCGCCGAGGACGCGGGCGCCGACGGGATCCTCGCCATGCCGCCCTACCTCGTCGTCGCCGACCAGGCCGGACTGCTGCGCCACTACGCCGCGCTCGCCGCCGCCACCGAGCTCGACATCATCGTCTACCAGCGCGACAACGCCGTCTTCACGCCCGAGACCGTCGTCGAACTCGCTGCCGTCGACGGCATCATCGGCCTCAAGGACGGTTACGGCGACCTCGATCTGATGCAGCGCATCGTCAGCGCCGTACGCACCGCGGCAGCGGGCCCCGCAGCGCCCGGGCGCGACTTCCTCTACTTCAACGGCCTGCCCACCGCCGAACTCACCGGCCTCGCCTACCGCGGCATCGGCATCACCCTCTACTCCTCCGCCGTCTTCTGCTTCGCCCCCGAGATCGCCCTCGCCTTCCACCGCGCCCTGACCACCGGCGACGACGCCACCGTCGAGCGCCTCCTCGACGGCTTCTACCGCCCGCTCGTCGAACTCCGCGCCCGGCGCAACGGATACGCCGTCTCGCTCGTCAAGGCCGCGGTACGGCTGCGTGGACTGGACGTCGGCGAGGTGCGGCCCCCGCTCAGCGAGCCGACCGCCGACCACATCAAGGAGCTCGCCGACATCGTCGAACGCGGCTACGCCCTCCTCGGGGACGGAACGGCCGAGTGAAGGCGGGCGCGTTCGTCTACCCCTGGGACATCATCGGCGATCCCGACGCCCCGGCCCGGATCGCCGGCCTCGGCGTCCGGCAGGTCACCCTCGCCTCGGCCTACCACTCCACGCGTGCCCTGACCCCGCGCCACCCCCGCCACCGCATCGTCACCGCCGAGCACGCCTCGGTGCTCTACCCGCCGGACGAGACGCGCTGGGCGGGGCGCACCCTGCGGCCGTACGCGGCAGGAGCCTGGGCGCCCGGCGATGCGTACGGACAGGCCGCCGAGGCCCTCGCAGCGGCCGGGCTCGACGTGCACACCTGGGTCGTCCTCGCCCACAACTCCCGCCTAGGCGCCGAGCACCCCGGCACCTCCGTGGTCAACGCCTACGGCGACCGCTACCCCTGGGCGCCCTGCATCGCCCAGCCCGCCGTCCGCGCCCATCTGCTCGACCTCGCGGCCGAGGCGGCGGTACGGCCGGGGGCACGCGGCACCGAGCTCGAATCCTGCGGCTGGTACGGGCTCACCCATCTGCACGCCCACGACAAGACCGCCGGAGTCGCACTCGGCGACGCCGCCCAGTACGCCATGTCGCTCTGCTTCTGCCCCGCATGCCGGGACGGGTACGCCGCACAGGGCGTCGACCCGGACGAGCTGAGCGCGGGCGTGCGCGAGGCGCTGGAACCGGTGTGGCGGGGGAGTGCGCCCGCCGACATCCCCGTCGAGAAGCTGCTGGGCGCCGAACCGACCGCGGTCACCCTGGAGTTCCGTACCAGGACCGCGCGAACCCTCCAGGAGGCCGTCGTCGCCGCGGTACGGGCCGCCGCGCCCGAGGGCTTCCAGGTCCTGCTGCACGCGGACCCGGTGGCGCACCACTGCGGGGCCAACACCGGAGTCGACCCCGCGCACATTCTCGCTCTCGCCGACGGCGTCGTCGTGCCGTGCACGGGCGGTGCGCAGCTGGTGCCCCCCTTCGCCCGGCACGGCTCCGCGGCATCCGTCATCGCCGCCAACTTCACCGTTGTCGGCGGCATGGGCGGCAGCCCGGGCACGCTCGCCGCCGACGCCGCCCGTGCGCGGTCGCTCGGGGCGAACGAACTGCGGCTGTACCACGCGGGGCTGGCCTGCGACCAGGACCTGGCGGCGGTCAGGGCCGCGCTGGCACAGCTCGCCTGACCGTCACCAGCATCGCGGCCGTCAGCAATCCCAGCGCCCCGACGACCGTCAGCACGACCCGGACGTCCACCACCGCGACCAGCCCCGCGCCCAGTGCCAGCGCGACCGCGTTCGGTACGAACACGAGCGTCTGGGCGGTCGCGGCGGTGCGTCCGAGTACCGCGTCCGGCGTCTCGCGCTGCACCGCCGTCATCGCGGCGACCAGCACACACGGCAGCCCGAGCCCGACCGCCCCGCTGCACACCAGTGCCACGGCGTCGGGCGACACCGACCGCAGCCCGGCGGCCACCGAGAACAGCGCGATGCCGCACGCCGCGTACACCCTTTCCGGCAGCCGCCGCAGCAGCGGCCCCGCGAGCAGCCCGCCCAGGACGGAACCGGCGCCCTGCGCCCCGTACAACACACCTACGAACGTGGGCGCGTGGCCCAGCACCTTGTCCACGACCGCGAACAGCAGCGCGCCGTTCAGCCCGGCGAGCAGCATGGTGGCGCCGCCCGCCAGCACCAGGGGCCGCAGCACGGGCGAGCGCCACAGGAAGCGCACCCCCTCCGCCGTGCCGGCCCACGCCTGCCCGGACCGGACCGGCTTCTCCTCCCGTACCCGCAGCAGCGCGAAGATCCCGGCGGCCAGGGCGAACGTCGCCGCATCGAGCAGCGCCACCGACGCCCCGCCGAACCGGGCGAACAGCCCGGCCGCGAGGGGCGGCGCGATGAGCTTCATGCCCTCGTTCGCCGTCATCCGCAGCCCGTTGAAGTCCCCGAGCAGCCGCCGGTCGACCGCGCCCGCGAGCAGCGCGGCCTCCGCCGCGTCCTGGACGACGCCGCAGGTCCCGTAGACCGCGAGGACGCAGAACAGCAACCACACCCGGTCCGCGGAGTCGAGCAGCAGCAGCGACGGCAGCAGCAGCGCCAGGGTGACGTTCACCGCGACGAGCAGGGGCCGTCTGCTGATCCGGTCGGCGACCGTCCCGAGCAGCGGCCCGGCCAGCGACGGCGCCCACATGGCGAAGACCGTCAGCGCAGCAAGACTGTCCGAGCCGGTCAGCGACTTGACCCAGATGCCGGAGACCAGCCACATGGCCGTCGTCCCGAAGCCGGAGGCGACGACCCCGGCGAGACACAGCCCCGCGGTGCGGTCCCGGATGACCATGACCTTGCCCATCCGAGGATGGTGGCAGCGGCTGCGGTCCGGCCGGATGGGGCAGTTGACCTACTTTCCGGCGCGCCGGGTCCTTACGCGCAGCCGATCTGACGTAACACAGCTGACGTAACACGGCTGACGTAACACGGAGAAAACCTGAAGGGCCTCATCGGTGGGAACAATCCAGCCACCAGCACCCGCAGGACCGTCACCCGCGAGGAGAGCCCATGCCGCAGCACAGCGCCGTCGACCGCTACTTCAGAATCAGCGAACGGGGATCGACCCTCGTCCGTGAGGTACGAGGCGGCTTCGCCACGTTCTTCACGATGGCCTACATCCTCGTGCTCAACCCGATCATCCTGGGCGGGACCGAGGACAAGTTCGGCCAGCAGCTCTCGGGCCCGGCGCTCGTCACCTCCACCGCGCTCGTCGCCGCCGTGATGACCGCGATCATGGGCCTCGGCGGCAACCTCCCGCTCGCCATCGCTGCCGGGCTCGGCCTGAACGCCGTCGTCGCCTTCCAGCTCGCGCCGCTGATGAGCTGGCCGGACGCGATGGGCGTGGTGGTCCTCGAAGGCATCGTCATCTGCGTCCTGGTCGTCACCGGGCTGCGCGAAGCCGTCATGCACGCCATCCCGCAGCAGCTCAAGCAGGCGATCAGCGTCGGCATCGGGCTCTTCATCGCGTTCATCGGCTTCATCGACGCGGGCTTCGTGACCCGTATCCCCGGCGAGACCGGGGCGGTGCCGGTCCAACTGGGCGCGAACGGGCAGCTCTCCGGCTGGCCCGTGCTCGTCTTCTGCCTCGGCGTCCTGCTCACCATGTCGCTGATGGCCCGCAGGGTGCGCGGCGCGATCCTCATCTCCATCGTCACGATGACCGTCCTCGCGATCGTCATCAACGAGATCGCCGACATCGCCCCGCTCGCCTGGGGCCTGACCGTGCCCAGCGTGCCCACCGACGTCATCGCCGCACCCGACTTCCAGCTCGTCGGCGCGTTCAGCCTCTTCGGCGCGTTCGAGCAGGTGGGGATCGTGACCCTCGTCCTGCTCATCTTCACCCTCGTCCTGAGCGACTTCTTCGACACCATGGGCACGATCGTCGGCGTCTCCAACGAGGCCGGGCTCCTCGACGAAAAGGGCGACGTCCCCAACCTGGGCCGCGTCCTGCTCATCGACGGTGCCGCGGCCTCCGTGGGCGGCATGGCCTCCGCGTCGTCCAACACCTCCTACATCGAGTCCGCGGCCGGCGTCGGCGAAGGCGCCCGCACCGGCCTCGCCTCCGTCGTCACCGGCGCGCTCTTCGGCCTCGCCCTCTTCCTCACCCCGCTCGCCACGGTCGTCCCGGCCCAGGCGGCCGCCCCCGCCCTGGTCGCGGTCGGCTTCCTGCTGATGACGCAGGTCCGGCACATCGAGTGGGAGCGGTACGAGATCGGCATCCCGGCCTTCCTCACGATCGCCGTGATGCCCTTCACGTACTCGATCACCAATGGCATCGGCGCCGGCTTCCTCGCCTATGTCGTCATCAAGACGGTGCTGGGCAGGGCGCGGGACGTGCACTGGCTGCTGTGGGCCGTGTCGGCGCTGTTCGCGGTCTACTTCGCCATCGACCCGCTCGAGGAGCTGCTGGGCATCGGCTAGGGACCCTCGTCCGAGGGCTGTGGTCGCAGCTCCGGGGGCCTCAGCCCCGCAGGTGCCCCAGCACGGACCGTACCGCGCGCTCCACGGCGTCGCGGGCCTGATCGGTGTGGTCGATCGTCTCGAACCCGTGGTGGCCGAGCGGGACGTCGACCAGCTCCACCTCGGCCCGGCAGTCCTCGGCGGCGGTCAGGAACTCCTCGACCGTCACCGCGATCTCCGCGCGCTCCAGCTCCACCCGGGTCAGGACGATCGGCAACCGCCCTGCGGCACGCACCGCGGCCGCAGGGCGGAACCGGGAATCCCCGAGACCCCAGTTCGGCAGCGGCGCGAGCACGGGATAGGTCGCCGCCACACACCGCAACCACGGCGGGGGTGCCGCGAGCCAGTCCGCCGACAACAGCCCCCCGCCGGAGAAGAACCACAGCGCGATGCGCTCCCCGTCGACGCGCGGATCAGCGCGCACGAGGTCGACCGCTGCGGCGACATCGTCGGCAGCATGTCCGTAGTCGCCGAGACCGTGCAGCCCGTGATCCAGCGTCACGCCGACCGCGTCCCGGCTCGCCACGTACTGGCCGTAGCCGACGAAGCACGGCCAGTCCCGCGGCGTCGGCCGCGCCTCGGGGTGAACCGGGCCGCCGTGGACGAACACCACTGCCGGACGAGGGCCGTCGGCATCGGGCAGATGGAGATCGACCTGGCCCACCCGTTCGCGGCGCATCTCCGGCACGTCCATGAGGAAGGGCCGGAGATGCGCGGGCTGTTCGCCCACCTTCGCGGCCACCCGGTGTCCCTCTCCCGCGGCGGCTCGCAGCAGTACCTCAGCGAGTTCACCGGGCGTGGAGAGCATCGGCCAGTGCCCGGTGTCGAGTTCGAAGAAGCTCACCCGCGGGTCGGTGAGCGCCTGGAGGCGAGGATCGCCCAGTCCCACCAGGGCCTCGACCGTGGCGATGCTCGACCCGTTGGCGATGCAGAGGACGCCGGTCGTCGGGAGCCCGGAGACCGCCCCCGACAGCCGGAGCGGCTGGGTGAGCGTGCCCCGCGGCTGCGGAGCGGCAAGACGGGCCAGCCGGGCCAACGCGTCCGCGGGGACGCCGGCGATGCTGCCCCAGCGCTGCCACTCGTCGAGCGGCGGCGGGGGAATGCGCCAGTCCTCGTCGCCGTGCTCGGACCCGTGCAGCCGTTCCCGGAGCGCCTGGTCGGGCACCAGGTTCAGGGCCGGGTCGCCGTCCTGGGGCATCCCCGCGTCCAGGTGGACGATCCGAGCGATCCGCTCCGGGCGCCGGTCGGCGGCGCCGAGCACCGGGTGGATGCCGTAGCAGTGGCCGACGATCACCACCTCCGGCGCATCCACATGGTCGATCACATGCACCAGATCCTGGACATGCGTCTCCAGGTCCGTGTCAGGGCCCGCCAGATGTCGGCGGTCACCCATGCCGGTGAGCGTCACCGGATGCACCTCGCTCCCCGACTCCCGCAGCCGGGCGGCCACCTCCCGCCATATCCAGCCGCCCGTGTGGGCGCCCGACACCAGAACGAATGCCGTCATGACCCTCTCCCTCGCACGTCTCGTCCGCGGGACCGGCCGTAGAGGCCGTCCGCGCTCGCCGGTACGGTAGGAACTCCCCCTGAGGGAGGATCAAGCCTTGTCACCTGACGGTATGTTGAGCATCGGCGAGCTCGCCGAACGTGCGGGCGTCACCGTCAAGACCGTCCGCTTCTACTCCGACCGCGGCCTGCTGCCCGAAGCCGCCCGCAGCGCCGGTGGCCACCGCCGGTACGGCCCCGAGGCGCTCGACCGGCTCCGGACGATCCGCTCGCTGCGCACCCTCGACCTGCCGGTCCCGGACGTGGGCCGGATCCTCGACGAGGAGGACGCACTGGAGGACGTCGTCGCCGGACAGCTCCGGGAGCTCGGCACGCGGCTGTCCGCCCTGCGCTGGCGGGAGGCGGCCCTCCGGCTGCTCCAGGACTGCACCCCCGAGGAACGCGCCGACCGGCTGCACCTGATCGGCGCCATGTCCGTCCCGCCCAGCACGGCCGCGCCGGCGCGCTTCTGGCGGCGCTGGCTGCCCGCGCGGATGCCGGCCCGGCTGGTCTCGGCGATCATCGATGAGGCCGTTCCGCAGCCCCCCGCGGATCCGACCCCGGCGCAGGTACTGGCCTTCGCCCGGCTGCACGCCTTCGTCTCCCGGGACTGCCGCGGCACCGAACCCAGCCGTCCCGCCGCCCACCAGCCCGACAAGGGCTACCGTCCGGCCGTGCTCTACGACGGTCTCCGCGAGGCCTTCGCGCTGGCAGCGCCGGACCTGCGGGAGGAGCGGCCCCCGCACGAGGGCGAGGCACTCGACTGCTTCGTCTCCGCCTACGCCCACTCATGCGGCCTGCGCGACACTCCCGCCTTCCGCCGTCGGCTCAGCGGTGAGCTCGCCACCGATCCCCGGATCGACCACTACTGGCAACTCGTCGCCGAACTGTCCGGCCCGTCGCAGCCGACTCCCGGAGCCTCCCACGACTGGCTCCGCGCCGCCCTGGACATCCGGACGGCCCGCCCGGCCGGTACGGCGTGACCTCTTGGCCCGCCGCCGTCACGCGGGCTGCCGGGCACCCCTGCCCTCGTACCAGAGCGCCGCGCCCGTCACCAGCGCGCCCGCGCCCTCCCACAGGCCCACGCCCAGGAAGCCGGACGGGGCGCGTCCGCCGATCACCGCGAGGGTGAAGACCGTGCAGGTCAGCAGACGGAAGGGGACCGTCCAGCGGAAGAAGGGCTTCCAGTCGGCCAGGGACGCGAGGATGTAGTAGACGCCCATATTGACCGCGGCCATCGAGGACGCGGTGAGGAAGACCAGGGTGTGGTCGCCCTCCGCGCGGCTGGAGTCGGTTATGGGCTCGAAGCCCATAAGACGGATCAGAACGTCGGGGGCGATCAGGCCCACCACACCCAGGGCGGCGGCGAGGACGCCGAACACCGCCATGGTCCAGCCGGACAGGGATCGGGGCAGGGCGCGCACAGAAGTCCTCCGCAGACAAGGGGTGTTGAGGGGTGTTGACGCTTGAACGACCCCTGCATACCGTGCACCCCGCCCCGGCCCGCAGCCGGGGGCTACTTCAGCGCCGCCTTCATCATCTTCTGCGCGATCGGCGCCGCCAGCCCGTTGCCGCTGACCTCCGAGCGCGCCGCGCCCGAGTCCTCGACGATCACCGCGACCGCCACCTCCTCGCCGCTCTTCGTGTCCTTCGCGTACGACGTGAACCAGGCGTACGGCGTCTTGCTGTTGTTCTCGCCGTGCTGGGCCGTGCCCGTCTTGCCGCCCACCTCGGCGCCGTCGATCCGTGCGTTGCTGCCCGTGCCGTCCTCGACGACCGTGACCATGGCGCTGCGCAACTGCTCCGCCGTGGCGGAGGACACGATCCGCTCGGAGTCGGCGTCCTCGTAGCTCTGCAGAGTGTTGCCGTCCGCGTCCACCACCTGGGAAACCATGTGCGGGGACGCCATGAGGCCATCATTGGCCAGGGCTGCCGTCACCATCGCCATCTGCAGCGGAGTGGCCGTCACATCGAACTGACCGATACCCGTCAGCGCCGTCTGCGCCGCGTCCATACCGGACGGGTACAGGCTCTTCGTGGCACGCACCGGCACGTCCTGCTCGCCGTCGTTGAAGCCGAACTTCTCCGCCATCGCCCGGACCTTGTCCTGCCCGAGGTCGGCGGCCATCTTCCCGAAGACGTTGTTGCAGGAGTACTGCAGCGCCGTGCGGATCGTCGCGTTCTCGCAGGGCGCGGACTTGTTCTCGTTCTCCAGCACGGTCCGGGTGTTCGGGAGGGTGTACGGGGACGGGCTGTCCGTCCGCTCGTCCACCGAGGAGTACAGCCCGTCCTCCAGCGCCGCCGCCGCGACCACCAGCTTGAACGTGGAGCCCGGCGGCAGCGGCTGCCGCAGCGCCCGGTTGAGCATCGGCTGGTCCTCGTCCCCGGTGAGCCGCTTCCACGCGTCGCCGTCCGTCGTACCGCTGACCTTCGACGGGTCGTACGACGGGGTGCTCACCAGCCCCAGGATCCGCCCGGTCTTCGGGTCGATCGCGACCGCGGCGCCCTTCTTGTCACCGAGCGCCTCGAAGCCGGCCTTCTGCACGGCCGGATCGATCGTGGTGAGGACGTCACCGGGCTGGGCCTGCTTGCCGGTGAGCACGTCGAGCGGGTTCCTCAGCCGGTTGTCGGTGCCGTCGAGCACGTCGCTGTAGATGCCCTCCAGCTGCGTGGCGCCGTACGCCTGCGAGCTGTAGCCGGTGACGGGCGCGTACAGCTCGCCGTCCGTGTACGTGCGCTTGTAGTCGAGATCGCTGCCCTCCGTTCTCTTCGAGCCGGTGACCGGCGAGCCGGCCACGACGATGTCGCCGAGCGGCTGCGCGTACTGCGCGATGGTGTTCCGCCGGTTGTGCTTGTCGTCCGCGAGGGCCTCGGCCTTGTACGCCTGCACCCAGGTGGCCCGCACCAGCAGGGCGAGCACCAGGAGCAGGCTGAAGACCGCGGCGCGCCTGATCGTCTTGTTCATCCCAACGGAGGACGAGCGGCCTGGACGGATCCGTTCCGGTCTGTCGGGTTTCTCAGGGAATCCTCATCCGGCCCGGGCGGGCGGGCGGCTCAGCGCGGGGTGATGAATCCCGACTCGTACGCCGCGATCACCGCCTGTGTACGGTCCCGGGTGCCCGTCTTCGCCAGGACGGCCGCCACATGCGTCTTCACCGTCGCCGGGCCGACCCGCAGCCGCTCGGCGATCTCCGCGTTCGTCAGGCCCGTCGCCATGAGGCGCAGCACGTCCGCCTCCCGCTCCGTCAGGCGCGCGGCCCACGGCGGCGGGGTGGCCTTGCGGGTGCCGTAAGCGGCGGCCAGGCCGCGGAGCGCGGCCGGGTAGAGGAGCGAGTCGCTGCGGGCGACGAGCCGGACCGCAGCCACCAGGTCCTCCGCCGCGGCCCGCTTGAGCAGGAAGCCCGCGGCGCCGGCCCGCAGGGCGTCGTACACGTACGCATCGTTCTCGAAGGTCGTCACGACCACGATCCGCGGGGGCTCGTCCATCGAGCCGAGGATCTGCCGGGTGGCCCCGATGCCGTCGATCTCCGGCATGCGGACGTCCATCAGCACCACGTCGGGCCGCAGCTCGCGCACCACCGAGACCGCCTCGGCACCCGTCGCCGCCTCCCCGGCCACGTCCAGGTCCGGCTCGGCGTCGAGGATGACCCGCAGTGCGGCGCGGACCATCCGCTCGTCGTCGGCGACGACGACCCGGATCGCGCTCACCGTGCACCGCCCAGCGGGATGCGGGCCGTCAGCCGCCACAGGCCGTCGCACGGCCCTGCCTCGGCGTGGCCGCCGAGCAGCGTGGCCCGCTCGGCGATGCCGCGCAGGCCACGTCCGCCGCCCGGGCGTACCACCGGTGCCCGCTCGGGCAGCGGGTTCTCCATCATCAGCTCCAACTCCTCGTCGTGTACGTGCACATGAAGTGACACGGGCACGGCGCCGCCGTGCCGCAGCGCGTTGCTCAGTCCCTCCTGGACGATCCGGTACGCCTCGCGGGAGACCGCCTCGGGTACGGCGGCCGGGTCGCCCGACGCCTCGTACGCCACGTTCTGTCCGGCGTGTGCGAGCAGCAGCCCGTCCAGCGCGTCGAGCCCCGGCGTGGCCAGCTCGCCGTCGTCCTCTCCCTTCCGCAGCAGGCCGAGGACCGAGTCGAGTTCGCCCACCGTCCGCCGCGTGGTCTCCTCGATCGCCGCCAGCGCCTCCCGTACGAACTCCACATCGCTGTCCAGGACCTTGCGGGCGGCACCGGCCTGGAGCGTCACCGCACTCAGCGCATGGCCCACCGAGTCGTGCAGCTCACGCGCGAGCCGGTTGCGGACGGCGAGTTCGGCGGCCCGCCGCTCGGCCGCCGCCAGCCGGTCCTCGGGCGTCGGGCCCAGCAGCAGCGGCGCCTGGCGGGCGAGCAGCGCTCCGGCTCCGGCCGCGCATGCCGCGAGGGCGAGCAGCATCAGCAGCCCCGCGGGCAGGCCCGCGTACACGACCCAGGACTCGTTCAGCGACCAGAGCTCCGCGAGCGCGGACTCGCGCAGCGACGCGGAGAACGGCAGCACCATGATCGCCACCGCGAACGGCGGCAGCGCCAGGGTCGCCCCGCTGACCAGGCCGCCGAGCCCCAAGTGGAGCGTGTACCAGGCGGCGGTACGGGCTCTGGCCTGCCGGGTCCGCGCCGGCCCGTCCGCGAACCGGTCCGCCGCCACCCCGCACATCGCGCGGGCCGCAGCCACCGACAGCGGCCGGGCCAGCGGGAAGAGCGCGCTGATCGCGGCCAGCGGCAGGGCGATCCCGTACGCCCCGAACTGCACGGCCAGGGAGCCGCGGAACAGGCCCGGAGTGTCCACGAGCGGGCCTATGACGACCGTGCCCAGCAGCCAGTACGGCATCAACAGTGCGCCGCCCAGGATCAGATGGGCCCAGCGCAGCCGGGCCCGCGCCCCGAACAGAGCCCCGAACAGCGCCCTGAGCACGCGCGTCACGCGCCGCGTCGCCGCAGGAAGGACGCGATGCCGGTGGCGAGCAGCAGTCCGGTGATCATTTCCCCAGCGTAGGTCAGGGTCATCAGCGCTGTGGCCGCCTTGTCCGGATCGGCCTCGGGCATCAGCGTGACGAGCAGCATGAAGCCGCCCCATGCGCCCATGACTCCGGAACCCACCCAGCCGAGCGCCAGCGGTGTCCGCACCCGCAGCTGCGGCCCGCGCCGGACGGCGAGGAGCAGCACGCCCGTCACGGCGACCACCACGAACAGCACCCGGACGCCTTCCAGTACATAGAAGTCGGTGGTGCGCTGGTCCAGCCTTGCCGGGGACAGTCCGGCCGTCGAACCGGCCGCCCACAGCAGATGCATGACGGCGGGGAACAGCGCGAGCACCGACCCGGCCAGGGCGGTCGCCCGCATCCGGGGCCCGGTCACGGCGGTGGTCAGATCACAGACCGTTCCGCGCCACACGTGCCCCCAGCGGCCGCGGGCGTACAGCACGAAGAGCGTGCCCAGTGTCAGTCCCTGCACGATGAACCCGCTGTAGACGACGCCGAAGACCCATTCGTCGAGGAACGGCTCCTTCGGAGCGTCCTGCGCCGTCGTGCCGCCGCCGAGGGCCACCAGCAGCTGGAGCGGGAATCCCACCATGATCGGGGTGAGCAGGCCGGTCGCCACCCACATGGGGAACGCCAGGAGCCACGACCTCACCCGGAGCCCCCAGGGCTGGGTGAGCAGCAGCGCGAGGACGACGACGGCCGCGTCCATCAGGACCGTAATGCTGTTCACGACGGCCATCTGCACGCGGTGGTCCAGGAGTCCACTGCCCTCGGGGATGCCGATCTCGCTGCCCGCCACCCAGGCGATCTTGAGCGAGATGTACGGGGCGCAGGACACGATGGCGAGGGCGCGCAGCAGCCTGCGGCCCTGGCCGAGGCGCGGCGCGGGCGGAACGCGGACGGCGTCGAGCGGTGTCTGTGCCGGTGTCTGTGTCATGACACCCAGGCTTCCGGCCCGCCGCCCGCGCCACCTCCTGCCTGGAGAGGAACCCTCTCCGCCGTGCGGCGGACCCGCGCATCGGCCGGCCGACCGGGGCGGCGCCCGCGCCTCAGCCGCCGAGCGTGAGGATCAGCTCCTCGGTCTCCTCGCCGCGGGCATGGGCGAAACCGCGGTCGTGGCCGGTGACGGCGAAGCCGCACTTGGCCAGGACGCGCAGGGAGCCCCCGTTGTCGGCGGCGGCGCGGGCGTACAGCGGACGCTCCGGTACGAGAGCGAGCAGCGCCCGCAGTGCCTCGGTGGCGACACCGCGCCCCCAGTGGGCGCGGTCGATCCAGTAGGTCACCTGAAGGTCGCCCGGCTCCCCGTACACGCAGGCGCTCCCCACGACCTCACCGTCGGCGAGCACGGTCCGTACGACCTCGTTGGTGAGGATCCGCGCCCAGTGCGCGTCGAAGCGGGCACGGTCCACCGGCCCCGCGGGCCCGAAAGCCGCCATGCGCTTCGCTTCGAGGTCCTGGAAGTGCGTGAAGAACAGATCGAGGTCCGGTGCCTCGACCTCGCGCAGGGTCACCTCCATCAGAGCCGCCGCGTCGCCAGCGTGAGCCGGTCCCGCGCGTCGAACAGTGCGTCCTTGATCATCTGCTCGTGCGCCGGGGTCAGCCGGGCCACCGGCACCGAGCAGCTGATCGCGTCGCGCGCCGGGGTGCGGTACGGGATCGCGACGCCGAAGCAGCGCAGGCCCAGCGTGTTCTCCTCGCGGTCCACGGCGTAGCCCTGCTCGCGGATCTGCCGCAGCTCCTCGATGAGCTGCTCCCGGTCCGTGATCGTGTGCTCGGTGAGCGCGGGCAGCGTCTCCGGGAGCATCTTGCGGACCTGCTCGTCGCTGTGGGTGGCGAGCAGCGCCTTGCCGAGCGAGGTCGAGTGGGCGGGCAGCCGGCGGCCGACGCGGGTGAAGGGGCGCAGATAGTGCTGGGACTGGCGGGTGGCGAGGTAGACGACGTTCGTGCCGTCGAGGCGCGCCAGGTGGATCGTCTCGGTGGTGTCGTCCGAGAGCCGGTCCAGGGTGGGCCGGGCGGCCGCGACGACCTCGTCGCCGTCGATGTACGACGTACCGACGAGCAGGGCGCGTACGCCGATGCCGTACCGCGTGCCCGTCGCGTCCGTCTCCACCCAGCCCAGCTCGACGAGGGTGCGCAGCAGCATGTAGAGGCTGGACTTGGGGTAGCCGACGGCCTCCTGCACGGCGGCGAGCGAGTGCATACCGGGACGTCCTGCGAAGTACTCAAGCAATTCCACCGTCCGCACTGCGGACTTGACCTGTGCCCCACCCTGCTCGACAGCTGCCATGGCCCTTGACCCCTTCAAACGCCCGGAAATAGAGTCCCCATACATTCAGTATCGGGAACTCTGTTCAGAATACCGAACAACTCCGGGAAGGAAGCCGCGGTGGGAGCAGCACCAGTCTGGAGTGTGGACCCCCGAACCGGGAAGCCGCGTGAGCAGGTTGCGGTGGAGGCCACAGCCGAGGAGGTCGACCAAGCGGTACGGGCGGCCGACGCCGCGCGCCCCGCGCTCGCCGACCGTACGGTACGCGCCGCTCTCCTCCGAACCGCCGCCGGCCTCCTCGACGAGGCGGGCGAGCACGTCATCGAGGCCGCCGACGCCGAGACCGCGCTGGGTCCCGCGCGGCTGACCGGCGAACTGGCGAGGACCACCGCCCAGTTGCGGGCCTTCGCCGACGTCGTCGACGAGGGCGCCTTCCTCGACATCCGGATCGACCACGCGGACCCGGACCGCACCCCGCCGTGGCCCGACCTGCGCCGCTGGAAGATCCCCCTCGGGGTCGTGGCCGTCTACTCCGCGAGCAACTTCCCGCTCGCCTTCTCCGTGCCCGGCGGCGACACCGTGAGCGCCCTCGCCGCGGGCTGCCCCGTCGTCGTCAAGGCCCACCCGGACCATCCGGCCACCTCCGAGCTGTGCGCGGCGCTGCTGCGCAGGGCCGCCCGTCAGGTGGGGCTCCCGGAGGACGTCGTGGTCCTGGTGCACGGCTTCGACGCGGGCGTGGAGCTCGTCCGCCACCCGCTGGTCGCGGCCGCCGGCTTCACCGGTTCGGTACGCGGCGGGCGTGCCCTCTTCGACGCGGCGGCCGCCCGCCCCACGCCCATCCCGTTCCACGGCGAGCTCGGCTCCCTCAACCCGGTCGTGATCACCGAGGCCGCGGCCGCCGAGCGCGCGGAGGCCATCGGCACGGGCCTGGCCGGATCGATGACCCTGGGCGAGGGCCAGTTCTGCACCAAGCCCGGCTTCGTCCTGGCCCCGGCGGGCGACGCGGGCGACCGGCTGCTCAAGTCCCTGACGGCCGCGGTGAGCGAGACCGAGCCCGGCGTCATGCTCGACCACCGGATGCGGGACGCCTTCGTCACGGGTGTCACCGAGCGGGCCGCGCTGGACGGCGTCGAGGCGCCCGTCACGCCCGGCGCGGGCGGAGAGCACACCGTGAGCGCGGGCTTCCTGACCGTACCGGCACAGCGCCTGGCCGCCGAAGGGCCGCACGACCTGCTGCTGGAGGAGTGCTTCGGGCCGGTCACCGTCGTCGCCCGCTACACGGCGCAGGACGAGATCACCGGTGTCCTGTCGCGGCTGCCCGGCAATCTCACCGCCACCCTCCACACCGTCGACGACGACCCCGAGGCCGCCGGGCTCCTCGCGGCCCTCACGCCCCTCGCGGGCCGCGTCCTGGTCAACGGCTGGCCGACCGGAGTCGCCGTCGCCCCCGCCCAGCACCACGGCGGCCCCTACCCGGCCACCACCTCCACCTCCACCTCGGTCGGTGCGACGGCGATCGAACGCTGGCTGCGCCCGGTCACCTACCAGTCGGCACCGCCCGCGCTCCTCCCGCCCGAGCTGCGTGACGACAACCCGCTCGGCCTCCCGCGGCGGGTCGACGGGCGCCCGGAGGGTCTGGAAAGCTGACCGCGTGACCGACGAGATCACCCTGCCCGAACTCCCCTTCTCCCTACGTCCGTACGGACCGGACGCCGACTGGTCGTACGAGAACGGCATGCTCACCGGCTGGGCGGGCGCACGTCAGGACCGCTTCGTCCCGCCCACCGGCGACGCCGTGGACCCGGCCTCCGACGCGCCCCGGCTCCTCGGCGCGCCGGAGGGCGACTTCCAGCTGATCGCCCGCGTGAAGGTGGGCTTCGGCGCAGCCTTCGACGCGGGCGTGCTCTACCTCCATGTTGCCGAGCGTGAATGGGCCAAGCTCTGCCTGGAGCTGTCCCCGGACGAGCCGACCATCTGCACCGTCGTCACGCGGGGCCACTCCGACGACGCCAACTCCTTCGTCGTGGAGGGCGACAGCGCCTGGCTGCGGATCAGCCGCACCGGAGCGGCCTTCGCCTTCCACGCCTCGGTGGACGGCGAACACTGGACCTTCGTCCGCATCTTCACGCTCGGCAGCCGGGAGCAGGCGGAGGCCGCGCTCGTCGGCTTCATGGCGCAGTCCCCGGTGGGCGAGGGGTGCGTCGTCAGCTTCGACCGGATCGAGTACCGGCCCGCGTGGCCGGAGGGCCTGCGCGACGGGTCCTGATCACGAGCCGGTGCTCACCACGATCTTTCCGAAGTGGGTGTTGGACTCCATCAGCCGGTGGGCGTCGACGATCCGCTCCAGGCCGTCGAAGGTCGCGCCGACGACGGGGGACAGCGACCCGTCGCGCAGCCCGGACGCGATGAAGTGGGCGGCACGGCGTCGACCCGCCTCGGATTCCGTGTACACGTGGTTGTTGTAGGTGTGCACGGTGTGCGGCCAGTTCCTCGACAGCTCGCTCGGGCGCGGGTCGAGCCAGCCGTAGAGCACCGCCGCACCACCGGGCGTCAGCGCGTCGCCGATCCTGGCGAAGCCCGGGCCGCCGATCGCGTCGAAGGCCAGTTGTGCCCCGTGCCCGCCCGTGATTCGCGCGACCTCCTTCACCAGGTCCTCCTCGTCGGTCGCGATGACATGGGCCGCGCCCAGGTCGAGAAGCCGCTGCCTCTTGGTGTCGGTACGGGTGGTCGCGATGGGGAGCGCGCCGATGCGGGCCGCAGTCTGGATCGCGGCCGTCCCGACCCCGCTGGACGCGCCGGTGATCAGCACATGGTCGCCGGGGCGCAGCCCGCCGGTCGTCACCAGGCCGCCGTAGGCGGTGGAGTACGTGAGCCAGACGGCGGCCGCGGTGACCGCGTCGGTGCCGTCCGGGCGGGCGACCACGGAGGTTTCGGGCAGGACGATCCGCTCGGCATGGACACCGTGCACACCGAAGTCGAAATTGGCCGCGGCCAGCACCGGATCACCGGGCGCGAAGCCGGTGACGCCGTCGCCGGTCGCCTCGACGATGCCGGCCGCCTCGTAGCCGATCCGGGAGCCCGGGAGGGTTGGCCGGTAGTAGTACGTGCCCGAACGGAAGAGGGCGTCCGCGCGGTTGAGGCCGATGGCCTCGACCCGGATCAGCACCTCGCCCCGCCCCGGCTCGCGTAGGGGCACGTCCTCGACCGTGAGGACTTCGGGGCCTCCGAGGTCGTGGAACAGGACTGCTCTGGTCATGGTGTGACTGGTCATGGGTACGAACGTAAGCGGGCAGAGTAAGACGATCCATGTCCCAAAGGCTTCCCTTCATGTCCGATCGTCTCGCGCTCGCAGCGTTACAGTGAGTTCATGGACGTCTTGAGCGATGCGATCGCCGCCATGCGCGTCGGACGGCCCCACTCGGCGCGCACGGTCCTGTACGCCCCCTGGGGCCTGCGCTTCCCCGCCGCAGGCGGCGCCGGATTCCATGTGGTGCTGGAGGGCTCGGCCTGGCTGCTGCCACCGGAGGGTGCGGAACCGGTCCAGCTCGGCCCCGGCGACGTGGTCTTCCTTGCCCGCGGTCGCGGCCATGGCCTCGCCGGCCACCCCGACTCGCCGCTCGACGACGTCGTCCTCGCATCCGACGGCAGCTGGCCGGACGCCCCGTCCCCCCTGCCGGGACCGGAGCGCCCCTCCGCGGTCCTGCTCTGCGGGGCCTACCAGCTGAACAAGACACGGGCACACCCCCTGCTCACCGACCTGCCGCCGGTGATCCGCTTCCCGGCCCGGGTCGGCCAGTACCCCGCGTTGCGTTCGGCCGTCGAGCTGCTCGGTGCCGAACTGGCAGCGCCGCAGCCCGGATCCGACGCGCTCGTGCCCGCGCTCCTCGACACCATGCTGCTGTATCTGCTGCGCGCCTGGTGGCTCCAGGAACGTGCCGGCGAGCCCACGGGCTGGGCGGCGGCCCTCGGCGACCCGGCCATGACGGCCGCCCTTGACGCCATGCACGCCGACCCGGCCCATCCCTGGACGGTGGAGGAGCTCGGCGCACGGGCGGGGCTGTCCCGTGCGGCCTTCGCCCGCCGGTTCACGGCGCTGGTCGGGCAGTCGCCGCTGGCGTACCTCACCTGGTGGCGCATGACCACGGCGGGCCGGCTGCTGCGCGAGACCGACGCGCCGCTCCGCACGGTCGCGGTGCGCGCCGGATACACGTCGGAGTTCGCCTTCGCCAAGGCGTTCAAGCGTGAGTACGGCCTGCCGCCGGGCCACTACCGCCGCGACGAAGGCGGGCCGCCGCCACGGTCGCCGGTGCCGGTGCCGGTGCCGGTGTCGGTGCCGGTGTCGGCGACGCCGCGCTGAGCCCGTGCCGTCCCGGATGTGCGCCCGGATCCGCGTGCAACGTGCGGAATGCGGCGGCCCCCGTGCGTGTTGAGAGCGTGAGCGGAGGGACCCTCCGCGCCCGTACGCCGTCCGGACAGGCCGTCCGGACCGAAGGCAGAGAACAGAGAGCGGAGACATGCGCGTCGAGATCTGGAGCGACATCGCCTGCCCGTGAACCAACGGAACCCCAGGTTATCGCGGGCCCGTTGACCAGGGGCAACGAACGCAGAGAAGCCCCGTCCACACGGGGTCAGCGCATGGACCGGGCTTCCAACTGGCTGGCGGCCTCCCTTCAACGTCCCTGGGGACCGGGCATAGCCAAAGCGGTGCGCGACGCATCGACGTGTTCCCAGCACGCGAACAGCTCTTGTGGTCTCTTGAACCATCCGAGCCGTTTGGTGAGCCGATGATCAGCGGAGCGTTCACACGACGGGATGCAGCACGGCGGAAGCGGAGCCCCGTCGTAAATGACGGCCTGAGTCCGGATCAACTGCCCATTGACCTCTTGAATGTCCATATGCGGAGGCTATAGGCGGGTAGGCACGAGAGGCCATGGCTAGACGAGACGGCGCAAAGCCCCGCCCGCCTGTCAGGGGGACGGCAGACGGACGGGGCAGTACCGGCGCGCTGAGGGTCGGCGTACTCAGCGGGCCGGGCACTACTCCGCGCGGGTCACTTTCGCGTGATCGGTGAACACCCGCCGAAAGACGTCGTGACCGGTCCGGCCGGTATGGCGAAGGCACCAATCCTGTGCCCCCTCTTGATCATCCTGAGAGCCGGATTCAGCGGCGCATCCGGGGGCAGTGCAGAACGCTTCGTACGTGACACCACCTTCCGGCGCATGGCGGATCGTGTGCTCTACGAACCGGTACGCACTGCGCGTCATCTCGGGCATCCCCCGGCATGCCGGTAGACGACGACTGGCGGACCGGACTGCCTTTCCAGGGTTCCCCGATGGCAGAGCTCAAGACTCTTGATGGGCTTCATGCACGCCGGGCACGTCTCGCCCTTCGGCGCGTAAGTCTTGTACTCCCACTTGCTTGCGTCCGTGCTCTGATCCTGTGTCTTGCTGGTCATCCTGCGTCGTCCCCTCAGGTCGCGTAGCGGTGATCGTCACGCCGATTCCCGGGACGTAGGAACCACGTACGTTTCCCACTTTGGGACGTCCCGGAAGGGGTAGAACGTCCCTGGGAAGTGCGGAGTGCAGGAAGGGCAGGGGACATGCCAAACGAACGCCTACGGGTCGCCATGACAGCCGGCGGGTGGACGCACGCAACTCTCGCTGACGCCACGGGCGTTGATCCGAAGAGCGTCGAACGATGGGTGAACCTGGGACGCACCCCCCGGCGCGTGACAGCGCTCAAGGCAGCCGAAGCCCTGAGGGAAGACGTTCACGCACTCTGGCCAGCGCTTAGGCAGGCACGTGCGGCACGGGCCGTCAGCCCCGAACTGGTCACCCTGTACGACCAGCGCGCAGACCTCCCCGTTTCCACGTTCATTGACCTGATGAGCCAAGCCCGCGAGCGAATCGACGTGCTTGTGTATGCGGCTGTGTTCCTCCATGAGGCATACCCCCGCCTGAATGACCTGTTGCGCGAACAGGCCGTAGAAGGATGCGCAGTCAGGATCGCGCTGGGAGACGCGGGCAGCGACAACGTCCAGCAGCGTGGCAAGGAGGAACGATTTGGGCACGGCATTGAGTCCCGCTGCCGACTCGCGCTGATGCACTACCGGCCGTTGCTGGACGTTCCGGGGGTAGAGCTGCGGACGCACGGAACGACTCTCTACAACAGCCTGTATCGCGCTGATGATCAGGTGCTGGTCAACGCTCATGTGTGGGGCGTGAACGCCTACGGGGCGCCTGTCTGGCACCTTCGACGGAACGGCAGCGGCGGCATGTTCGACACCTACGCGGAAAGCTTCAATGCCGTGTGGGAGACAGCTCGACCCGTGGAAGTCTGAGCCCATGGCGCGAACCGAGTATTACGACGATCCGAACGCCCCGAAGCCCAATAGTATGGTTGTAGCGGCCTCAGCCGTTGTGACCGATGGCCGGGGGCGAATCCTGCTACAGCGCCGCCGGGACAACGATCTATGGGCGCTACCTGGTGGCGGAATGGACATGACTGACTCGCTTCCCGGCACGGCCGTACGGGAAGTGAAGGAAGAGACAGGGCTAGACGTAGAAGTCACGGGCCTTGTCGGCACCTACACGGACCCGCGCCACATCATCGAGTACAGCGATGGGGAAGTGCGCCGACAGTTCAACGTCTGTTTCCGGGCACGCGTCATCGGCGGGGATCTCAGCATCTCTGACGAGTCGACAGAACTCCGGTTCGTAGACACCAGCGAGCTGGAGGCGCTGCCCATGCACCACACCCAGCGGCTACGGCTGGCGCATTACCTAGAGAATCGCGATCAACCCTATCTCGGCTGAATCGGAACTCCACACAAGTCCTGGGTGAATCAGTCATTCCCAAGGGGGGAACATGAGCATTTCCGAGAAGGCCAGGAAAATTCTTTGGGTGCAGGCTGGCGGTCGATGCGCCATTTGTAGGGAACAAGTCGTCACGCCGGGCACTGCGTCAGATGACCCGTCGGTATTCGGCGAGGAAGCGCACATTGTGGCACGTTCGAAGGGAGGTCCTAGGGCGGGGGGCTTGGCGGATGGACTGCTCGATAGCCACACGAACCTGATCCTTCTGTGCAGCAAGGATCACAAAAGGGTAGATGATCAACCGGGACACTTCACTGTGGAGCTGCTACGGAAAATCAAATCGGAACATGAGGCATGGGTGCGGTCCTTGGGGGATACGGACGAGAACCGCTTGAGACTAGTGCCAGATCCGATGTTTCCTCAGCCCAGGGTTTTGAAGCTAATCACCCGCGGAAACCCGCTCTGGAACATGATTAAGGAAAGTGTCGCATTCGAGTATGCCATGCCGGACGGCTTGTCCGATGACGATGAAGACCTGATCATCGAGTTCATGGATCTACTAAGAGACTTCCTCGACATAGCCGGGGAACTCTATAGCGTCCGCGAGAACCGTGATGCAGAGAAGATGATTCAGCAGCACATCAGCCAACTCGCTGAGCGTGACTATTTGGTAGGTGCCTACGTTCGGCACATGCTCTTGACTGGCGGGGGTTCTGAAAGCCCAACCCCATGGCCCATGCTGCGGGTCGAAGTGCAAACGGCTGCATCCGCAGTGGTGGCAGATGAGAGTGGCCGCGCCTATCCAAATCAGGGATAGCGGCACAACCAGCGAAACACGACAGGGCCCGTTTGCCCAGTCAACTAAGGCTCAGGAAACGGGGCTTCGCACCTACGAACTTGGGTACGTGGCCTCTTCGGCCATGCGCAGACCGGCGGCCATACTCGCTGAGCATCCGGCAGCTTGGACGAGTTCGCAGCAGCGCACGCGGGCGCAAAGGCGCCAGCCAGGGAAATTGCATTTCCAGAGTGGTCGGCCTAGCTCTTCGTCGCTGAGTGCCAGTAACGCAGCAAGGCGGGCCTTGTAATCAGAGGTCATGGGTGCTCTCAGGGCATAGGAAAGCCCCGGCCAGTAGGTGATCGGGACCAATTAGGGTCGAGATCATCCCGCGCAAACGCCTCAGGTTGCGGGGCTAGCTTTTTGCCTCCCTGCCGTGCTGCCTCGGGGCGGGGAGGGGGTCCTCCCCCGGGTCGGCTGCTCGGGTGCCCAGGGCGATGCGAGATCATCGACAAATGGCGGGACAGCAGGATCCGCAGCCGGTCATACTGAAACGGTGGACAAGCGAGAAACATGGTTCAGCGAGGGAGCGCCACTATTTCGGCGTGCACTAGAGCAGATCGGGCTAGCCGATAGGCTGCCGAGCGAGGGTGACTATTACGCGTGCCCGTGCTGTCTCATCGCACTACCCTACGCTGCGATCGCTGCGCAAGAACTCACCATCGAGCATGTTCCACCAAGCGGACTTGGCGGGAAGGGAATCCTCCTCACATGCAAACCCTGCAACAACAATTCGGGTACGCACTTTGACTCCCATGCCATCACCCGCGCTGCAATACATGATCTTCTGATGGGCGAAGGCTCCAGCCGTCCAATACGTGCAACGTTCACAGCTGATGGTGTGGACATACGGGGGGAGGTCCTGAGGGCTGGAAACGGCTGGCTGTTGCAGGGGGTCCCCAAGCGAAACAACCCGGTGATGGTCGATGCCCACGAGGAAGCCCTACGCCGCGCATCGGAAAGCGACGCAGCAGCATCCCTTTCCTTCACGCTCTCCGAACGCTTTTCCTCAACCCGTGCGGATGTCTCCTGGGTGCGGTCGGCTTACCTCGCGGCATTCACGGCACTTGGCTGGCGTTACATCCTTCGCCCGGAATTGGATCCCGTTAGAGCCTTGCTCCGAGATCCCGAAAACCCTTCTCGTCCGCCCTTCATTGGCTTCAATCCGAAATCTAATGTTGGGAGAAGGGAGATCATGCTCGTTGAGTCTCCAGGTGACCTGAGCGGCGTATGCGTCATAATTGACCAGTTCGCAGTGTTTTTGCCTGACCCCTGGGGGACGTCTACTTGTGAAAGCCTGGCGGACGTTCTTTCGCAATATCGTGGGGAGGGTGGAAAGGTCATGCCTAGCCTGAGCGGAAAGGTCGTCCCTTGGCCTGCCAAGCCCATGTATCTGTTGGATAAGGCAATTGCCTAGGGCCCGGAAGGGTGTGCCGGCTCAGGGCTGAATTGCTTACGAAAGGGCCATGCCGTTGGGTTGGGTACCAGCGGCACGGCCCTTAGCGCTGTGTGTCAGGTAGCCGCGATTACCGGCGGATTGATTGGGTTGCCGTCCGCGTCGTGCGGAGTCTGGTCAATGATGATTCGCTGACCGTCCCGAACAATCGTGGTCATGCCCCGTGGCATCCGATTCCCGTAGTAATCAGCGGGGCAGAGATCCGACCATGCGGGCCTGCCGTCTGGCAGCCGGGGGAAGTGCGGGTAATCCCCGTTCGGCCCGGGATCGAGAGCGTCTTGGGCCATCAGGCTTCGCCCCCGCTGACATACGCCTCGCGCTCCGCCTCTCGCTTCGCTGCTATGGCCTCAGCAATATTGCTCGCGCGCTGCTCGGCGAAAGCGGCAAGGTCCTCCATGAACGGCGAGTCATACATTCGGTTGTCCGGTACGGACATGGGGTCTTCACCAATAGCAACCTTGGCGTTCTGCGCCTCGCTCATAATGTGCGAGCGGTACATGCGGTGAGCCCGGTACTCACAGAAGGCAATGAACCAGGGCTCAGCCGAAATCAGCTCGAAGTACCGCTCTCGCGCGGCATCCTCGGCAGCACGGTTCTCGTCATCGCGCTGACGCAGGGTGGCAACGGTCTGCGCGGCGTATTCCTTGGTGCGCTGAGCGCGCTGTGCGGCAACTTGCGCCGCCTTCTCAGCCTCAACGGCCTCCAGCTTCGCTAGCTCCTGCGCGGCCGTCTCAGCAGAAGCACGTGCCTTCTCAATGGCGTTCATCGGTTCTCCTTAAGGGTCTGAGCGGCCGTGCGGGCATTCTTCGAATAGCCCATAGACATACGAGTGGACGGGGTCAGCGTGATGCCACGGGCCTCAATGGCCTCCAGGTGGGCAATCTGCGCGTCGTCGTCCTCGTTGTGCTGCGCAGCGAGCATTTCGAGATAGGCCCGCTGACGCTCGGGCGAGCCCTTATCGGCGCTGGTGCTGTCGGTGGTGCGCATGTACCAGGGGACGCTATTCGTCATGGTGTTTTCCTTTCAGGTGGTGTTCAGGCGGATACCGTGGATCCGCTTGTATGGCTTGCGGGTAATGGAGTAGCCGGTTACGAGTGTCAGCTTCATAAACACACCAACCGGCATTTCCGTGCGGCCATTCGCGGCAAGCCATGCAGACACAGCGCGATAGGCGACCATGGCGGGTTCCCAGTGCCCATCCCGGTCAGTCACGCAGGCCAACATGGCGTCTGAGAAATCGGAGATAAAGCGGCGTTCATAGTGGTTAAGTTCAGCGAGCATGGCGGGCTGCCTCCGTTGTAAGGCGGAACATTGCGGCAAGTTCTTCGATCACAGCGAATGCCCGGAGTACGGCCGTGCGCTCCTTTTCGTCCGCTGGGACGATCGTGTGCGAGGCAAGCACATTCAGCGCGTGCGCGGCAGCATCAGCGTTATGCACGGTGGGTGGCTCCTTGGATCTCTCGGCGGCATTCGGTGAGCAGCCGGCGGATTGCTGCCAGGTATTCCTCAGTGGTCATGGGCGGCGCTCCTCTCGCGCTGGAATTCGAGGGAACACAACTGAGCGCGTGTCACTGCGTTCAGCAATTCCGGCACGTCGGCGAGCAAGGGATGAGGGGATCCGTCCGGCATCAGGCCGTCGGCGGTAATGCGGTCTAGGACGTCGTTCAGGATCTGCGCCGTTCGGACGCGCAGGGGAAATTGGGCTATGGTTGTTTCCTTGCGGTGTGGTGGTGTTACAGCGAGGGAGGGGGCGGGTGAAGTGGTGAAGTGAAGAGCCCTGGTTTAAGGACCTCTAGCTAGACCCAAGGGAATATTTGAAAAGTCCTAGATCTCTCTTCATCTCTTCACCTCTTCACCTCTGGCCCAAAACTGCAGGTCAGGCAGTGTGAAAGGAGGTGAAGAGAAACAGGCGGTGAAGAGGGGTGCTCTTCACCCCACCTGGAATGTCCGAATCTCAGTCAGGCGCCCGCCCCAACACCCGCTGAGGGGTGAAGTGCTATTCACCCAGCGAAGATGCCCGGACCCGATGATCCAGCTTGCTCCGCCGTGGTCATCATGCGAATGCCGGTCAGGACCGTGCCCCTCTTGCTGTGCTTCTTACCGAGCGAGGGATACCGCTCCAGCAGCGCTGAGTTGAGCGTTTGGGCTTGCTTGAACACGGGCTCACCTTGCTCGCTGGCCCACGTCCGGTACTCCGCTAGGACGTCCTTTGCGAGCACACCCGGCGCGCTGTCGTCCAGCACGTAGAGGCTCTCCAGGAAGCCGTCCAGCGGGTCACTGTCGCGCTTGTAGTCGGCAACGCTCTCCCGCATGCGTGCTGTGTCCGCCAGCCCCTCAGCGGCCCACTCAACGGCTCCGCGCACGGCCCACGCCAGGATGCCCGCAGCCTCGGCATCAACTAGCCGGTCCTCTAGCCCGCTGTCTCGCTGCGCGCCATCGAATCGGGCGTCAAAGTCAATGACCTTGACGCGTCGCCAGGTTCCGTGGTCGGCATCCCGAATCTGCGGCCGGTAGTTGGTCGCCAGCAGGATGAGGCACTGGGGCAGGAACGTGTATGCGTCCCGGTACTTCGGATTGACCGTCAGCCGGTCCCCGCCGGTCGCTTCCTTGATGGCAGCCGTACTCAGGACAGCGGATCGGTTCGTTTCGCTGGCGAGCGCAAGCCTGGCACCCTTCAGTGGTTCGATTTCCGGTCCTCCGCGC
Organism: Streptomyces sp. NPDC001514; assembly: GCF_053597075.1. Classification (NCBI taxonomy): domain Bacteria; kingdom Bacillati; phylum Actinomycetota; class Actinomycetes; order Kitasatosporales; family Streptomycetaceae; genus Streptomyces; species Streptomyces sp. NPDC001514. The sequence goes on along the minus strand of NZ_JBSFHO010000007.1, from coordinate 88,574 downwards.
TTGGCTTCACCTAGGAAGACGTTGAACGAACACCGCGCGCTGTAGGCAGCGAACACGCGCTCTAGGACGTTCAGGAAGACGCTTTTGCCGTTGGCACCCCCGCCGTGAAGGACAGCAAAGAACTGCTCCTTTGTGTGCCCCGTGACTCCGTAGCCGACCATGCGGCGGATATAGGCAGGCATTTCATGGTCGTTGGGGAAGACCTCAGCGAGGAACTGTTCCCAGCGGGGGGCAGTCGACTCCGCGTCATAGTCAACGTCCACGTATTTGATGAGGCAGTCTGCCGCCCGTCCCTCGCGAAGCTCACCGGTCCGTAGGTCGATTACGCCGTTGCGGACAGCGAGGAGGTTGGGGTTTCGGTCGTACGTCTCGGCTACCGTGCCAGGCTCCAGCGTCACCCCGGGCAGCGCCGCCAGCGCGTTGGTTACCGCATTGCGCATGTGGACAGAGCCGAGCCGATTTCGTAGCGCCCGGTCCTCTTTGCTGTCACCCTTGACGCGCTCTCTTCGGATACGCAGGAAATCAGCGACCGCCTCATGAACTGCCGCACCTCGCTGAGAAAGCTGCCAAACCTGGTTGCCAGGGCGGAAGATGACCCAGCCGGCTGAGGGATCAAAGTGGACGTGCGATCCCAGCGACTCACGGAACTTGATTGCGAGTCCGTCTTCAGTGGTGTCGGCGAGTAGGTCTTCCGCCTGGAATTGTTCCAGCGTCTTCCCCTGCGCTGCTAGGCCAACTTTTAGTAGCTCTAGGATAGCGGGATCAATGGTGGTGTCGATGGCCAAGTCAGTTCACCTCAGCAGGAACTAGAAAATACTGCTGCGGTGAGACCTTCCAGCAGTGCGAGACGCGATATCCGTAGTCGGTACCGCCGTGAGTGTGTGCGCCCTTACAGAATGGGCAGCGAGGTACGCGCAGCGAGGGTCCGCCGAATTTGTCGGCAGGCTCCAGGATTGCTGATACGCGCGGTAGGTCGTCCATGTGGTGTCAGTCCTTTTGGGTACAAGAAAGCCCCCAACCGGACCGGCTTACCTCACAACCTGACACCACATCCGCTGTGAAGAAGCCAGCCCAGTTAGGGGCCAGGGTCAGGCTTTACCCGAGCCTGTACGGGTGTTCATGGTCCCGGGATTGATGTGGTGTCAACCGGGAGATACGTTTTCGCATCTTCGAAGGGAAGTGAGCGAGTCGAATGCTTTTCGGCGCGCTCGCCATTTCCCCCTCTATGTCTTACCTAGCGAGTCGACTGCCCGCAATTCGGGCATCCGTTTGAAAACGTTCACGGGAATTGCTTTTCGTTATGGACCCGTTATGGATAGGCAGCGAAAAGCCCCCATTCCGGCGCTCGGCCAGAATGGGGGCCTGTCTCAATGACACCGCGTGGGTGTCAGCGCTGTTCCTCCCACGCATCGAATGCAGCGTCTGTCTGGCTCGTGTCCCGCTCCCGCCAGTCGGGATCCAGTCGCTCAAGGATCGGTGTCCGGTCCCCCCGGTACCGCGCTGGCTTCAGCGTGATCCTCCGCAGCGTCGCCCGGAGTAGTGCTCGCTGCCCGCTGATTCCTGCGGCACCCCACAGGTCTGCCAGCGATTCCGGGTCCATCAGCGGCGAAAGGTCGGCATCCTGCGACAGATCGGCCAACTCCGCCTTAAGGGAAGCGATTTGGCCAGTCAGCGCGCCCGAAAGGAACTCGTAATCCTCCTCGCTGATGGTCCCCGCCACATAGCGCTCAGTGCGCAAGCGGAACTGCCGAGAAGTCGCCGACTCAAGCGCAGCGCTTACCTGTACCCGCCGGGCCTCTGTCTCCGGGTCTCGGTAGGCGAGCCATTCCCGCGCTATCTCGTGAACCACCGGCGAATCCGGCGACAGATTCAGCACGTGGTTGACCCACAGCGTGGCTACCGCCTCATCAGCGCGGGTGCGCTCAGTAGAGACCCCCTTGCACGACGACGGGCCCTCTACCTGACGGGCGTAACAGCGGTAGTTCACCCCGCCGTTAGCCATAGCACCGCCACAGAGTCCGCAGCGCAGGAGTCCGGACAGCAGAGCCACAATCTCCCGCTTCCCGCGCGTCCGGTCGCCGATGGACGTTCCGGGTTGTGCGCGGTCGGCGAGAATTGCCGCAATCTTGACGTGCTCGGCAAACGTGATCACACCCTGACCCAGCGAGATCGGGTGTCCGTTCCTGTCCAGTAGCGGAGTCCCGCCCCGATGGTACTTACCGAGGGGCTTTCCCTTGTTGTCATGCATCATTTCGCGATTGGCGACCAGTCCAGCCCACGTCACGCTGTGGGCCAGCGACGCGATGCCCGGCCCTTTCCAGGTCTTACCGTGCCGCGTGAGCACCCTTTCGCTGTTGAGCTGGTCGGCTATCCACCCTGGCGTTTTGCGGTCGAGCAGCCATTCGCCGATCCTGCGCGCTGTCGGGTACTCCGTGGGATCGTGCTCCAGCTTTCCGTCCCTGGCGCGGAGGCCGTACGGGGTTACTCCGCCGGTGAATCGCCCGTCTGCTTTGTTGGCGTCAATGCCGAGTTTGGTGAACTGTGAAATGTCGGCTGCTTGATCGCGCGCTTGTTCGCTGAGAATCGCAAGGACCATGCGGCTACGCGTTGAGTCGATATTCTCGGCGACGACATAGATGCGCGCCTCTTGCTCTTCCAGCGCATCTAGCAGTAGGCCGACCTGGCCCATCCCCCGGCGCGAAAGGCGGGACGTTTTGAAGACGTACAGGGTCTTGGACAACCCAGCGTCGACGATTGCCGCTGTGGCCTTTTCGAATTCCTCGCGGCGGACGTACGCCTTGCTGGCACTCTTCTGCTCAAACCACACGTGGCGGATGCGCTTGCCTTCGTCGTTGGCGCGAGCGCACATGCGGCGCACTTGTTCCCGCAGCGAGGTGAGCGTGTCTTTCTTCTTGCTTCGCCGGACGTACATCTCAGCGAGGGTTGCGGGGGTGCCGGTGGCAGGTTCCCAGAGTCCGAGCTCTTGCAGCTCGCTGTCCTCGAAACCCAGTGCGCGCAGCGCGGGCAGGTCATCCCGTTCCATGGTCCATCCGTTCGCCGAAGTCGTGCCGCCTCGGTGGCCTGAGAGCGAGTGGACTGCCTGAAATAGGCATCACCCCAGGTCAGAGGTGGTATGGCTCCGTTGGTCCATGGGTGCCCCTGGTGCTACATCGGCAAGGCCCGCTTCGAGAAGGGCCTCGCGGCCTTCGCCCACCGCGACGAGATCGAGGTGGTGCACCGCTCCTTCGAGCTCGATCCGAACCGTGCCAAGGGCGACACCGCACCTGTGATCGACATGCTCGCGAAGAAGTACGGACGCACCCTCGACGAGGCCCGCGCCATGGAGGAGCACGTCGCCTCCAACGCGCGCGCCGAGGGCCTCGGCTACCGCACCGAGGGCCGGGACCACGGCAACACCTTCGACATCCACCGCCTGCTGCACCTGGCCAAGGCCCGCGGCCGTCAGGACGCGCTGCTGGATCTCGCCTACCGGGCGAACTTCGCCGATGAGCGGTCCGTCTTCGACCCGGAGGTGCTGGTCGGGCTGGCCGTCGAGGCCGGGCTGGACGAGGACGAGGCGCGCACCGTGCTCGCCGACGAGGACGCGTATGCCGACGAGGTGCGGGCGGACGAGCGGGAGGCCGCCGAGCTCGGCGCCAACGCCGTGCCGTTCTTCGTCATCGACCGCCGCTACGGGGTCTCCGGCGGGCAGCCCGCCGAGGTCTTCACCCGGGCGCTGGAGCAGGCCTGGGAGGGCCGGGCCCTCGTCCCGGTGGGCACGGACGCGGATGCCGCGGCCTGCGGCCCCGACGGTTCCTGCGAGGTCCCGCAGGCCTGATCGTGTGGACAGGGTGGGTACAGGTGGGTACATGGACACTCCGGGAGGCGCCGAGTTCGCGCCGAAGTCGACGTATCTGAACACCTCCGGCTGCGGCCTGCTGCCGCGTCGCACGGTCGAGGCGGTCAAGAAGCTCGCCGAGGAGAACGCGGACGGACGTCCCGACGGCGCGGGCAGCTTCGACTCGATCGAGGCCGCGCGCGCCTCCTTCGCCCGCCTCGTCGGTGTGCCGGCGGAGCGCGTCGCGGTCGGCGGCTCCGTTACCGTACATGTCGCGCTGATCGCGGCCTCGCTGCCGCCCGGCGCCGAAGTGCTCTTCCCCGAGGGCGAGTTCAGTTCCGTGATCACTCCCTTCACGGTCCGGGGGGATCTGAAGGTGCGATACGCGCCGCTCGACGGGGTCGCGGAGGCCGTCGGCCCCGACACCGCGCTCATCGGGCTCTCCGCGGTGCAGTCCGCGGACGGCAGGATCGCGGATCTGCCGGCGGTACGAGCCGCCGCGGCCGCCCACGGCACACGGGTCCTCCTCGACGCCAGCCAGTCCGCGGGCTGGCTGCCGCTGGACGCGGGCGCGTACGACTACACCGTCACGGGTGCGTTCAAGTACCTGCTCTGTCCGCGCGGTACGTCGTTCCTCACCGTCAGCGCCGAGGCGCAGGAGTCACTCGCCCCCGCCCACGCGGGCTGGTTCGCGGCCGAGGACCAGTGGGGGAGCACCTACGGTCCGGTCGAGCGTTTCGCCCCGTCCGCCCTGCGCTACGACGAGCCGCCGTCCTTCCTCGCGTACCACGGCGCCGAGCAGTCCCTCGGACTCCTGGAGGAGATCGGGATCGAGGCGATCCACGCCCACAACACCGCACTCGCGGCCCGCTTCCGGGCGGGGCTGAAGGAGCTCGGGCACGCGCCCGTCCCCGGTGACTCCGGCATCGTCGCCGTTCCCGGACTGGGCGGCCGGCAGCCGGAGCTCGCCAGGGCCGGGGTCGTCGTCTCGGCCCGCGCGGGCAATCTGCGGGCCTCGTTCCACCTCTACAACGACGAGGCGGACGTCGACAGGGCGCTCGACGCGCTTTCGGGCTGAGCCGCCCGTCCCGGGGCCTGCTCGGGGCAGTCCGCGGTCTCCGTGCAGAGGTTCGCCTCGACCTTGGCCAGCAGCCGGCCCAACTCGGCGCGCTCGGCCGGGTCGAGCCCGGCCAGCGTCTGCCGCTCCAGCTCGGTCCAGGCACGCTCCACGGCGGACAGCAGCGCACAGCTCTCGTCGGTCGCCTCGACGAGCACCGCGCGCCGGTCGTCCGGGTCGGGCCGCCGCCGGACGTGCCCGGACTGCTCGAGGCGCTGGAGCATCTTGGTGACGGTGGACGGGTCGAGCTCGCATGCCTTGATGAGCTCCGACTGCCGTACCGGACCGGCCTCCCAGAGACGCATCATCACCATTTCCTGACCCGGGTAGAGCCCGACCTGTTTGAGGAGCCTGCCCGCGGCGATGCGGTGGAGCCGCGCGACCCGGGACACGGCATGGCTGACCGGGCCGCCGCGGGCCGCGGCAGGCAGCGGGTCGTAGGTACAGACGGGGTCGGCCTCGGGCTTCATCGGGCCTCCTCAGGACTCCTCCGGGGGGTTCGCGGGCAACTCCGACGTTCCCACAGACTCCTGCGAACAGATTACCTTGGTCGGCCAAGTAATGCGCTACAGTGGCCACGGCGCATTTACTTGGCCGACCAATTTTGTCTGCTACGGGAGCCCTCATGACCATCGCCTTCGACCCGATCGACCTGTCCGGCACTCGGCTCGCCAATCGCATCGCCATGGCGCCCATGACCCGCAGTCGCGCCTTCGGCCCGGGCCTCACCCCGACCGAATCCACCGTCGAGTACTACGCCCAGCGCGCCGCGGCCGGCCTGATCATCACCGAGGGCATCCAGCCCTCGGTCATCGGTCAGGGCTACCCCGACACCCCGGGGCTGCACAACGCCGAGCAGGTCGCCGCCTGGCGCAAGGTCACCGACGCCGTGCACGCCAACGGCGGCAAGATCTTCGCCCAGCTCATGCACGCCGGCCGGATCGGCCACCCCGTGCTCTGGCCGGACCAGGAACGGCTCAGCGTCGCGCCGTCCGCCGTCGCGGCCGCGGGTCAGCTCTACACCCACGAAGGCCCCAAGGACTTCCTCCCGCCGCGCGAGCTGACCGGCGACGAGGTACGCGCCACCATCGGCGACTTCGCCTCGGCCGCCCGCAACGCGATCGAGGCCGGCTTCGACGGCGTCGAGCTGCACGGCGCCAACGGCTACCTCATCCACCAGTTCCTCACCGCCGCCACCAACCGGCGCACCGACGAGTGGGGCGGCCCCGTCGAGAACCGCATCCGCTTCGCCCTCGAGGTCACCAGGGCCGTCGCGGCGGAGATCGGCGCGGCGCGCACCGGTCTGCGCCTCTCGCCCGGGAACCCTTACAACGACATGGCCGAGACCGACACCGAGGCGACGTACCTCGCGCTGGTCGAGGAGCTGGAGCCGCTGGGCATCGGCTATCTGCACATCACCGAGAACGTCCCCGACTTCCGGGACCTGACGCTGGCGCTGCGCAAGCGGTTCAGCGGCACGTTCGTGCTCAACCCGTCGACCGAGGGCTTCACCGACCACGGCGCGCTGCCGCTGATCGAGGACGGCACGGCGGACATCCTCGCCTTCGGCGCACTGTTCCTGGCCAACCCGGACCTGCCGGCCCGGCTGAAGACCGCGGGCCCGTACAACACCCCGGACACCGCGACCTTCTTCGGTGGCGACGACAAGGGCTACACCGACTACCCGACACTCGCCGGCTGACGTACCGGAACCGGGTACGGAAAACCGGGTACGGAAAGGGGCCGGCCGCGCACCCCGCGACCGGCCCCTGGCCTTTCCTCACCGCACAGGCGTGAAGTCCCGCGCTCCGATGCTGCATTTTCTGGGGGACACCCCCCAGACCCCCGGCCGCCTTCGGGTCACCGCACAGGGGTGAAGTCCCGCGCTCCGATGCTGCATTTTCTGGGGGACACCCCCCAGACCCCCGGCCGCCTTCGGGTCACCCCACAGGCGTGAAGTCCCGCGCTCCGATGAACGACGGCCGCCGCACCGGTGCCGCGAACGGCTCCTGCGCCGCGTTCTCCACGCTGTTGAAGACGATGAAGACGTTGCTGCGCGGATACGGGGTGATGTTGTCCCCGGAGCCGTGCATCGCGTTGCAGTCGAACCAGGTCGCCGAGCCCGCCCTGCCGGTGAAGAGCCGGATGCCGTGCCGGTCCGCGAACGCGGTCAGCGCGCCGTTCGACGGCGTACCGGCGTCCTGCATCTGCAGCGACTTCTTGTAGTTGTCCTTCGGCGTCTCACCCGCGCAGCCCAGGAACGTCCTGTGCGACCCAGGCATGATCATCAGCCCGCCGTTGGTGTCGAAGTTCTCGGTCAGCGCGATCGACACCGACACCGTCCGCATCCGCGGCAGCCCGTCCTCCGCATGCCAGGTCTCGAAGTCCGAGTGCCAGTAGAAGCCCGAAGCCCCGAAGCCCGGCTTGACGTTGATCCGCGACTGGTGGACGTACACGTCCGAGCCGAGGATCTGCCGCGCCCGGCCCACGACCCGCTCGTCGCGCACCAGCGCGGCGAAGACCTCGCTGATCCGGTGCACCTCGAACACCGAGCGCACGTCCTGGGACTTCGGCTCGACGATCGAGCGCTCGTCGGCCCGGATCAGGGGGTCGTTCACGAGCCGGTCCAGCTCGGTGCGGTAGACCGCGACCTCGTCCGGGGTGATCAGCTCATCGACCGCCAGGAAGCCGTCGCGCTCGTACGACTGGAGAGCGGACGGGGCGATCGGGCCCGGCGCGCCGGGCGGGGACCAGACCACCGGGTCCTGGCGGGGGACGGCCGTCTCGGCGGCGCCGCGGGTGGGGTAGAGATCGGTGAGCGCGGTGGTCATGATCAGCCCTCCTCGGCCTCGGTCAGCAGGGGGTAGACGCCGTTCTCGTCGTGGTCCTCCCGTCCGGTGACGGGCGGGTTGAAGACGCACACGCAGCGGAAGTCGGTCTTGGGGCGCAGGGTGTGACGCTCGTGGCCGTCCAGCAGATACATCGTGCCGGGCTCGATCCAGTGCGCCTCGCCGGTCTCGTCGTTCGTCAGCTCGGCCTCGCCCTCCACGCAGAGCACGGCCTCGATGTGGTTCGCGTACCACATCGACGTCTCCGTACCCGCGTAGAGCACGGTCTCGTGCAGGGAGAAGCCGGCCTTCTCCTTGGCGAGCACGATGCGCTTGCTCTCCCAGGTGCCGGACTTCGACCTGATGTGGCGGTCGGTGTTCTCGATGTCCTTGAACGATCGGACGATCACGGTGGTGCGCTTCCTTTCGTACGTACAGGGCGTGCAGGGTCAGGCGGTCTCGCGGACGGCGCGGGAGAGCGTGCGAAGCCCCTCGTCCAGCTCGTCGGGCGTCACGGTGAGCGGCGGCAGCAGCTTCACCACCTCGCTCTCCGGGCCCGAGGTCTCCAGCAGCAGACCGAGCTCGAAGGCACGGGAGCAGACGGCCGCCGCCCGGCTCTTCTCGGCGAACTCCAGTCCCCAGACCAGGCCACGGCCCCGGAAGCGGGCCCCGTGCGCGGAGTTCTCGTCGGCGATCGCGAGCAGCGCCTGCTCGACCTGCTCGCCGCGGGCGAGGGTCTGCTTCTCCATCTGGCCGTCGGACCAGTACGCGTCCAGCGCGGCGGCCGCGGTGACGAAGGCCGGGTTGTTGCCGCGGAACGTGCCGTTGTGCTCGCCCGGCTCCCAGATGTCGAGCTCCGGGTTGAACAGGCAGAGGGACATGGGCAGTCCGTAGCCGCTGATGGATTTCGACAGGGTGACGATGTCCGGGGTGATGCCCGCCTCCTCGAAGGAGAAGAAGGCGCCGGTGCGGCCGCAGCCCATCTGGATGTCGTCGACGATGAGCAGCATGTCCTGGCGGTGGCACAGGTCGGCGAGCGCCCGCAGCCACTCCGGGCGGGCCACATTGATGCCGCCCTCGCCCTGCACGGTCTCGACGATGACCGCGGCGGGCTTGTTGAGACCCGAGCCCTGGTCCTCGAGCAGCCGCTCGAACCAGAGGAAGTCCTGGACCTGCCCGTCGAGATAGTTGTCGAACGGCATCGGCGTGCCGTGCACCAGTGGGATGCCGGCGCCGGCCCGCTTGAAGGCGTTGCCGGTGACGGCGAGCGAGCCCAGCGACATCCCGTGGAAGGCGTTGGTGAACGACACGATCGACTCACGGCCCTTGACCTTGCGGGCCAGCTTCAGCGCGGCCTCGACCGCGTTGGTGCCGGTCGGGCCGGGGAACATCACCTTGTACGGCAGATCGCGCGGCCGCAGCACGATGTTCTGGAAGGACTCGAGGAAGGCGCGCTTCGCGGTCGTCGCCATGTCCAGGCCGTGCGTGATGCCGTCGCGCTCCAGGTAGTCCAGCAGCGCGCGTTTCAGTACGGGGTTGTTGTGGCCGTAGTTGAGTGATCCCGCGCCGGCGAAGAAGTCGAGATAGGTGTGGCCGTCCTCGTCGGTGAGGCGGGCGCCCTGCGCGCGGTCGAACACGGCGGGCCAACCGCGGCAGTAGCTGCGCACCTCCGACTCCAGGGTCTCGAAGACACTCAGGGCGGGCGGGGTGATGGTCACAGCGTTTCACTCCTGATGTGGGGGTCGGACGGAGTTCGAACGTGGATCAGCCGCTGATCGGGCCGATGCGGTACAGCACTTCGGGCTGATGCGCCCCGTCGGGGAACAGTCCGCCGTCGAACAGGACCTCGCGCTCCAGCGACGCGCCGCGCCGGGCGGCGTACGAGCTGAAGAGCCGGTCGGAGGCGGTGTTGTCCGGGGTGACGGTCGTCTCGATCGAGCGGACGCCGCGCTTGGTGGCGACGCGGTGGGTCAGCGCGTCGAGGAGCGCCCCGGCCAGTCCGCGACCGCGGTGCGCCGCGTCGACGGCGACCTGCCAGACGACCAGCGTCTCCGGGCGCTCCGGCCTGATGTAGCCGGTGACGAACGCGATCGGCTCACCGTCCGTACCGCGGGCCACCACGGAGGTCGAGGCGAAGTCGCGGCACCACAGCAAATAGCTGTACGAGGAGTTGAGATCCAGGACCTCGGAGTCCCGCGCGATTCGCCAGATCGCGGCTCCGTCCTCCACTCGTGGGCTGTCGATGCTCAGTGCGGTGGTCATGCGGATTGAATTTAGCGAGCAAATTCGGAGATTGCATCGGGGGATGGGGTTGGGCGACATGGGATTGTGTGTTATCGCGCGGGCGCGCGCGAACGCGAAACGGCCGCGAGCCGTGGTGAACTCTCCCTGTTTGACCGGGAGTTATCGGACAACGAGACTCTTCGATGTGGGGTCGGTCACACACCTGCAACGTGCCCGAAATGCGACGTCGATCTTGTTGGAACTTTGGCGTTTAGCCCCCCGGAAACCGGGCAGAAGAATGCGGGGAGCTGCTCTCGATAAAGCAGCTCCCCGCATTCTTGAATTCATGCGCTATTTATTTGTTTCCAAGATGCCGGACATTACTTGCGCCAGGCGTCGTCGACGGCACGGCGGGCGCCTTCCCGATCCACCTCGCGACCGTATTCGCCGAGCGCCGCGCCCAGCGCCGCCAGCGAGGACGCCACGGCGCCGGGCGTCGCGTCCGCGCCGTAGTGGTTCACCCGGATCATCTCCGCGGACAGGGCCCCACCGCCCGCGATCGGCGGCACCGACGGGTCGGCGGCCAGCGCCTTCGCCACCAGGTCGGAGGCGTCGATCCCCGCCGGGGCGCGCAGCGTGGTCGCCACCGGCGCCGCGTACCGCGCCTCGTGGACGAACGGGACCAGCCCGCCGCCCAGCGCGATCGCACCGGCACGCGTCGCCGCCGCGGCCGAGGCGTGCCGGGCCATCAGCGCGGCCGGCCCCTCCGCCTCGATCCGCTCCAGGCACGCCTCCAGCGCCAGCATCTCCAGCTGGGCGGGCGCGTGCAGAAGCGCCTTGCGGCCGCCGTCGATCCAGCGCTCCTTCCAGTCGAGGAGCGAGAGGTACGAGCGGCGGGGCGCGGCCGGGTTCGCGGCGAACCGCTCCCAGGCGCGCTCGCTCACCGAGACGGCCGACACCCCGGCCGGGCCGCCCATCGCCTTCTGTGCGCCGATCACGCACAGGTCCACGCCCCACGCGTCCGGCAGCAGCGGCTCGGCACCCACCGAGGCGACGGCGTCCAGCATGAACAGGGCGCCATGGGCCCGTACGACCTCGCCGATCTCCGCGACGGGGTTGGTGTTGCCGGTGGCTGCCTCCGCGTGGACGAGCGACACGAAGTCGATCTCCGGGTGCCGCTCCAGCGCCCGGGCGACCTGCTCGGCGGTCACGGCGGTGTGGAAGGGGGCTTCCAGGTCGACGACGGCCGCCCCGCAGTCGCGCAGCCAGTTCCCGAAGGTCTGGCCGTACGGCCCCGTCACCACGTTCAGGGCGGCCGAACCCGGCCGGGCGCCGCTGCGGATGCAGGCCTCCAGCGGAAGCAGCGCCTCACCCTGCGTGATCACAACGTCCTGTCCGGTGGAGAGCAGGGCGGCGACCCGCCGCTCGATCGCCGCGAAGTGCGAGGCGGTCAGCGGGGCCAGGTTCAGAAACGGGTGTGTCACGGCGGTGCTCTCTTCGAAACGGAGGTTCAACAGGCGTTCTCGGCTGCCCTCGGTCGAGGGTAGAGCAGGCTCGTAGAGTGCTGGTCATGAGCGATCGCGTGGTGCTGCATATCAAGGGGCGGGTGCTGGTCGGACCGGAGGAGGTCCGGGACGAGCTGTGGGTGGTCGGCGGCCGGATCACGTACCAGCGGCCGGCGGGCGCCCGTGAGGTACGGACCGTGGAGGGCTGGGCCCTGCCGGGCCTGGTCGACGCCCACTGCCATGTCGGGCTCGACCAGCACGGCGCGGTGGACGAGGCGACCAGCGAGAAGCAGGCGCTGACCGAACGGGACGCGGGCACACTCCTCATCCGGGACGCCGGCTCGCCCTCCGACACCCGCTGGATCGACGACCGCGAGGACCTGCCGAAGATCGTCCGGGCCGGCCGGCACATCGCCCGCACCCGCCGCTACATCCGCAACTACGCCCATGAGATCGAGCCCGACGACCTTGTCGCGTACGTCGGGAAAGAGGCGGTGCGCGGCGACGGCTGGGTCAAGCTCGTCGGCGACTGGCTCGACCGCGAGTCGGGCGATCTGGGCGCCTGCTGGCCGCGCGGCGCGGTCGAGGCGGCCATCGCCGAGGCGCACCGGCTGGGCGCACGCGTCACCGCGCACTGCTTCGCCGAGGACTCGCTGCGGGATCTCGTCGAGGCGGGCATCGACTGCATCGAGCACGCGACCGGGCTGACGGACGAGACCATCCCGCTCTTCGCCGAGCGGGGTGTCGCGATCGTGCCGACGCTCGTCAACATCGCTACGTTCCCGCAGCTCGCGGTGGGCGGCGAGAAGAAGTTCCCGCGCTGGTCGGACCATATGCGGCGACTGCACGAGCGCCGTTACGACACCGTCCGCTCGGCGTACGACGCGGGCATCCCCGTCTACGTCGGGACCGACGCGGGCGGCTCCCTGCCGCACGGGCTCGTCGCCGCCGAGGTCGCCGAGCTGGTGAAGGCCGGCATCCCGGCGGTGCAGGCGCTGTCGGCCACGACTTGGGGGGCGCGGAGCTGGCTGGGACGGCCGGGGCTCGAGGAGGGCGCGGAGGCCGACCTCGTGGTGTACGAGGCGGATCCGCGGGCCGACGTACGGGTGCTGGGGGCGCCGCAGAGGGTGATTCTGCGGGGGCGCGTCCTTGCTTGACGGGCGCGTGTCCCTGGGGCGGCGCTGCTCGTTGAGGTACCCGGCGCACGCCCCGTAGGTCCGCCGCAGGAGCGAATCAGGAGAACGTCCGTACCTACGGAATCGAATGCGGGCGCGGAAACACCACTTTGGAGTGAACTCACCACAGGTGTCTGTCGGTTCACTCTCAGTGCGTAAGGATTCCGGTGTTCTCAGTCGCCGCCGTCGCGCACGAGTCCCCGTGGCGGGCGGGCCTGGCGATGTCATGTCTCCTGTGGGGGTTCCACCACCTTGAACAGCAACACCTTCCGCATGCCCGTACGCCGCTCCGCAGCCGCGGCGGCCGCCGTCGCGCTGGCCGCCGGGCCGCTGGCGCTCGCCACCGCACCGGCCGCCCATGCGACGGGCGGCGGCGAAGGGCGGGCGAGTGCGGTCGTGCTCCGAACCGGCCTCGACGTCTCCCTGCTCAACAAGACGGTCGACGTGCCGCTGAAGACCTCCCTCAACGAGGTGCAGGCCCCCGCGAGCACGGAGAAGGCGGAGAAGACCGCGCTCACCGTCCAGGTGGAAGGCGTCGACCAGGGACGGCCGTTCAGCGTGCTGCGCGCGGACGTCGCGAGCGCGAGGGCGACCGCGGACCGGGAGCGGGCCGAGGCGGCCACGACCCTCGCCCATGCGAAGGTGCACGTTCCCGGACTGCCGCTGCTCTCCCTGATCGAGGTCGAGAAGGTCACGGCCCGCGCGGTCTGCGAGGCGGGCAGGAAGCCGGTGGCCGAGTCGAACGTGCTCGGCACGGTCCGGGCGCTGGGGAAGAAGGTCACGCTGACGTCGGGGGGCACGACGCGGATCGAGGTGCCGGGCGTCGGCGACGTCACGCTCGACCTCTCCCGTACGGCGACGACGTCGCGTACGGCCGCGGCGACCGCGCTCGAACTGAAGGTGTCCGTCAACCCGCTGAAGCTGAACGTCGCGGAGGTGGAGGGCGTCGTGACGCTGGTGTCGGCGACGTGCGAGGCGCCTTCGCCTGCGGCTGCGCCTGCCGGTGGGGATGTGAAGCCCCAGACGGGCGCGGAACCGGCTGCCGCCGGGCCGGAGTTGGCGTCCTCCGACGCCGGGGACAACCTGGCGGAGACGGGCGGGAGCGCGACGACGCCGTACTTCGCGGTGGGTGCGATCGCGCTCCTCGCCGCGGGCGGCGCCGCGATTGTGCTGGCCCGCCGTCGGGCCCGGGACTAGCCCCTGGCGGGGTGCCTCGGTGTGCGGGGTGCCTCCGGCGGGGTGCGGTGTGCGCGGTGCCGGGTGGGCGTCCGGTGTGTCCGTCCTCAAGCGCCGGACGGGCTTGGTGCGGCTGCTGTGGGTGGGTGGTGGTGCGGGGCCCCTCCGGGCTCGCCTCCTCGGAAATCGGTGGGTATGGCGTCGTCCGGTACCACCGCCCGATTTCCTGCGGGGGCGACCCTGCACGGCCCCGCCCCGGGTCGTCCCCCGACTGCAGGTCGGGGGGTGACCCCGTGGTTTGTGGGCAGTCGTTCCGCAGGGCGGAACGGGTGGGCACAAACCCGCCCACCGGGGCGAGCCCCCACCGTTCACCACGCCCGGGGTCGCGCAGGGGTCGTGTTCGGGACACTCAAGCGTGATTTGTGGCGCGCGACATGGGCGATGACTGGTGGGTCCGGGGTTTGCGCGCGCCGTAAATCATGCCGTCCCGGATACGAGCCCCGGAGCGGACCCGGACGGCAACCGCCAGGTACCGGGCACCCCCGACCACCCAGCCCGTCCGGCGCTTGAGGACGGACACCCCGGCCCACCCGGCGGCACCGGGTGCACACTCAGCCCGTCCGGCGTTTGAGGACGGACACACCGGTCACCGTCGCGGCACCGGGCAAGCCGGGACGCGACCCGGCCCGGCACGGGCGAGCGGGCACCCCGTACCCCAGGGCGCCCGAAAGCGTCAGGCGCTGCCGACCACCGTCAGTGCCTGGTCCAGCGCTTGGAGGAAGCGGTTCGTCGTCGTACGGTCGCGGACCGCTACGCGAAGCCAGCGGCGGTCCAGACCCGGAAACGTGTCGCCCCGTCGCGCCGCGAACCCCAGACCGCGCAGGCGCTCCCGCACCTCGTCCGCACGCTCCATGCGGAGAAGGACGAACGGCCCCTCCGCCCCCGCCACCGCCCGCACCTCGTCGAACTCCGCCAGCCCGGCCATGAGATGCGCCCGGTCCTTGGCGATGAGTTCGGCCGCCTCGGCGGCCTCCGCAAGTGCCCGGGGCGACATGCACGCCTCGGCCGCCGCCAGCGCCGGCGTCGAGACCGGCCAGAGCGGCTGCGCCCGCTCCAGCTCGGCGATCGTCTCCGGCGCGGCCAGTACGTAACCGATGCGCAGCCCCGCGAGACCCCAGGTCTTCGTGAGGCTGCGCAGCACGACGAGCCCCGGGACGTCGGTCCGCGACGCCAGCTCCTCCGGCTCGCCCGGCACCGCGTCCATGAACGCCTCGTCGACCACCACGATCCGACCCGGCCGGGCCAGCCCGGCGATTGCGCCCGCGGGGTGGAGGACCGACGTCGGGTTCGTCGGGTTGCCGATGACGACGAGGTCGGCCGACTCGGGCACGGCCCCCGGGTCCAGCCGGAAGCCGTCCTCCTCGCGCAGCAGCACTCGCCCTACCGCATGACCCGCGTCCTGCAGCGCCGCCTCCGGCTCGGTGAACTGCGGGTGCACGACCACCGGCCTCCGTACCCGCAGGGCCCGCGCGAGCAGCACGAACGCCTCCGCCGCCCCGGCCGTCAGCAGCACCCGCTCCGCCGGCAGCCCGTGCCGCGCCGCGACCGCCGCCCGCGCCGCACGCCCGTCCGGATAGGCGGCGAGCGATGTGAGCGCATCGGTGATGCGCTCACGCAACCACACCGGGGGAGTGCCGGCACGGACGTTGACCGCGAGATCGGTCAGCCTCCCGTCCCGTACCTCCGCGTCGCCGTGGTGGCGCAGATCGTGGGTGTCAGTGTGCGCTTGCATGAGTGTCCTGCCGCTGAACGGACGGTGGTCGATGCTGTGCCGGTACGGGGACGGACACGGCTTCCCGGAAGCGCTCCACGACCAGATCGGCCAACTCCCCGACAGGACCGATCACTTCCGCGAACCGTATGTCCGTCTCCGGATGCGCCGCCTCCCAGCCCTCCGTGTGCAGCCGCGCCCGCTCCACCGGACCGCCGTCGAACAGGACGTACGGCACGACGACGATGCGCCGCGCCCCGAGGCGTACGCAGCGGTCGAGCCCGGCCGGCACATCGGGCGCGGCGGAAGACACGAACGCCGTCTCGACCCCGGCGTACCCCCGCCCCTCCCACAGCAGCCGGGCCGCCCGGTGCACCTCGGCGTTGGCCTCGGGATCGGTCGAGCCAGGGGCCACGAGCAGGACGGTCACCTCGGCACGGTCCCGCGGCGTACGGCCCGCCGCGCCCGCTCCCAGCGCCTCGTCCAGCCGCCGCTCCAGCAGGGCGAGCAGCGCCGGGTCAGGGCCGAGTGCCCGGCCCCGGGCGACGGACAGCTCGGGATGCTCCTCGCCCGCGTTCGCGAGCGCCTCGGCGATCCCGTCCTCCGTACGCGCGTCGGGCACCAGCGCCAGTGACACGGCGGCGATCCGGCTCGCACCCGCCGTGACGAGCTCGTCCACGGCCTCGGCGACCGGCCACCGGTCGGCCCCGACGAGCCCGCCCGCGACGGGAATCCCGGGGTGGCGTCGGCCCAGCAGTGCCACAAGGTCCTGGAACGCCGCCGCTGCGGCGTCGTGCCGGGCGCCAGGGGCGGCGATGAGCAGTGCGGGCGGGGAAGTCACACGTTCTCCTCGGAAACGGGGCTGTGGTGCCGGTGATGCGGCTCCTGCGGGTGCTGCCGGTATCGATCATGTCCAACGCGGTCGGATCCACGCCGGGCGGGTGCCGTCGGCGTTCCCTCCGGAATCGGAGGGTCCGGAAAAGGGGGGTCCGGAAGCCGTACGATCGCACAGGTCACACTGCCCGGTCGCCCCTGCGCCCCCGACTTCCGTTTCGGTACGAGCAGTTCGCCGCCGCCCGCGAGCGCCGCGGCCTCCGCCACCGACGGCGTGCCCACCGCGTTCCGCGCCGCCCCGGACGGGTGCGGCACGGGCACGAGGGCCAGCTCCTGGGCCGAGTACGTGCGCAGCGGGACGCCGAGCGCGGCAGCGGCGGCGACGAGCCCCGGCTCGGCCGCCTTGCTGTCCACCGTCGCCAGGGCGACGACCGCCCCCGTCGGCTCTCCGGCCTCGCGCAGCACATGGCGGACCAGCCCGAGCACCTCGTCGAAGGGCGCACCGCGGCGCGCGCCGATGCCGACGACGAGAGCACTCATGGCGTGGCACCCGGCGCCGGCGGGGGTACATCCGCTAGCAAGAACGCATGGCCGTGTTCGTCGCGCTCGGCGCGTTCCTGATGACGCTGTTGGGCGGGTGGGCGGCGCAGCGCGTGACCGACCGGCGCCATCTCGTGCTGGGTCTCGCGGGCGGGCTCATGCTCGGCGCGGCCGGGCTCGATCTGCTGCCGGAGGCGGTGGAGGCGGCGGGCCACGAGATCTTCGGGGTGCCGCAGGCCTTCCTGCTGTTCGTCGGCGGTTTCCTGCTCGCGCACCTCACGGAGCGGCTGCTGGCAGGCCGGCAGGCGGCGCACGGCGCGTACGACGGAGGACGCCACGAACACCGCGTACCCCGGATCGGCATGGCCGCCGCCGCGGCCATGGTCGGCCACAGCCTTATGGACGGCATCGCCATCGGCGCCGCCTTCCAGGCCGGCGGCGGCATGGGCGCCACCGTCGCGCTCGCCGTGATCACCCACGACTTCGCCGACGGCTTCAACACGTACACGATCACCAGTCTGTACGGGAACGAGCGCCGCAAGGCCCTCGCCATGCTTCTCGCGGCCGCGCTCGCACCCGTGGTCGGCGCAGCCTCCACGCTGCTGTTCACGATGCCGGAGGAACTGCTCGGCAGCTATCTCGGCTTCTTCGGCGGAGCGTTGCTCTATCTCGCCGCAGCAGAGATCCTCCCTGAGGCGCACCACGCGCATCCGGCCCGCTCCACGCTGCTGTGCACCGTGGCGGGGGTGGCGTTCATCTGGCTGGTGACGGGCGTGGCCGAATGACGCCCGCCCGTGCCTCACACCTGCCCGGACCATTCCGCACACCGCTGGACGAGGCGGCGCGCCGTGTCCGGCGCCCCGGCCCAGTGCGTGTGCACGTAACTCGCGTGCACACCCTGCTGTACGAAGCCCTCGACCCGCCGCTCGGGCTGCCGCAGTCCCCAGGCCGCCTGCGGCCCGGCGCCCGGCTCCAGGACCGTGCGATGGAACTCGTGCCCGCGCATCCGCGTCCCCGCCGCGGCCAGGACGCTGTCGCTCACGGCGACCGCGTCCCGGTAGCCGAGGGTGAGCCGCTCGGACATCCGCGCATCGGCGTCCAGCACCCCGCACATGGGCTTCCCGTCCAGTGAACGGGCGAGATAGAGCAGCCCGGCGCACTCGGCGGCGATCGGCGCGCCCGACCGGGCCAGCTCCGCCACCGCCTTGCGCAGACGGGAGTTGGCGGAGAGTTCGGGGGCGTAGACCTCGGGGAAACCGCCGCCGATGACGATGCCCGCGGTGCGATCGGGGAGGTCTTCGTCGCGGAGGGGGTCGAAGGGGACGACCTCCGCGCCGGCGGCCGTCAGCAACTCGGCGTGCTCGACGTAGGAGAACGTGAACGCGGCACCGCCGGCGACGGCGACGACCGGCCTCCCGCTGTCGGCCGGCTGCGAGCCGGTGGTCGGGTTGTGCCCAGGCCTTCCGCCCTGCGGAACGCCTGCCCACAACCCGGTGGGGTCCCACGCCTCGGCGCTCACCGGCGGCGCACTCCGCGCCAACGCCAGCAACCCCTCCAGATCGCACCCCAGGCGCACCTGCTCCGCCTGCGCGGCCACCGCCTCCACCGCGTCCGCGTGCCGCTCCGCCACCGGCACCAGCCCGAGGTGCCTGGACGGCGTCGCCACCGCGGGGGCCCGCCGCAGCACCCCCAGCACCGGCACCCCGGACTCCTCCAACGCCTCACGCAGCAGCGCCTCATGGCGGTCCGTGGCGACCTTGTTGAGGATCACCCCGCCGAGCCGCACCTGCGGGTCCCAGGACGCGAAGCCGTGCACGAGCGCAGCCACCGACCGCGACTGCGACGACGCGTCCACGACCAGCACCACCGGCGCCCGCAGCAGCTTCGCGACCTGGGCCGTCGAGGCCAGTTCACCGGCTCCCGCCGCGCCGTCGTACAGCCCCATCACGCCCTCGATCACCGCCAGGTCGCAGCCGCCCGCGCCGTGCGCGAACAGGGGCGCGATCAGCTCCGTACCGCACATGTACGCGTCGAGGTTGCGACCGGGGCGGCCGGTGGCGAGCGCGTGATAACCCGGGTCGATGTAGTCGGGACCCACCTTGTGCGGGGAGACGGCGAGACCGCTCGCCGCGAAGGCGGCCATCAGGCCCGTCGCGACGGTGGTCTTGCCGCTGCCCGACGCCGGCGCCGCGATGACGAGACGTGCTACCACTCGATGCCTACCATTCGATGCCCCGCTGGCCCTTCTGACCCGCGTCCATCGGGTGCTTGACCTTGGACATGTCGGTGACGAGATCGGCGAAGTCGAGCAGCGCCTGCGGGGCGTTGCGGCCGGTGATGACGACATGCTGGGTGCCGGGGCGGTCGCGCAGCACCTGGATCACCTCGTCGGTGTCGATCCACCCCCAGTGCAGCAGATACGCGAACTCGTCCAGGACGTAGAACCTGTACTTCTCGGCGGCGAGGTCGCGCTTGACCTGCTCCCAGCCCTCGCGCGCCTTGTCCTCGTGGGACTGCTCCCCCTCGGCCGGGGCCCGCTGGATCCAGGACCAGCCCTCGCCCATCTTGTGCCAGTCGACGGCCCCGCCCTCGCCGGACGCCCCGAGGACCTTCAGCGCGTTCTCCTCGCCGACCTTCCACTTGGCCGACTTGACGAACTGGAACACCCCGACGGGCCAGCCCTGGTTCCAGGCGCGAAGCGCCATCCCGAAGGCGGCGGTCGACTTCCCCTTGCCGATGCCCGTGTGCACCATCACCAGCGGGCGATTGCGGCGCTGGCGGGTGGTGAGTCCGTCGTCCGGTACGACGGTCGGTTGTCCCTGCGGCACTACGCGGCCCTCCTTGTTGTCGATGCCTGTACGTCCCTGACGAGCCCGGCGATGCTGTCCGCACGCAGCTCGTCCAGGGTGATGGCGGTGCCGCTCAGGTCGGCGGCGAGCCGTCCGGCGAGACCGAGCCGCACCGGGCCGGTCTCGCAGTCGACGACCACGGAGGCGGTGCCGTCGGCGGCGTGCAGCCGGGCTGCCCGCCCGGCCAGCGCCACCGGGTCGGGGCCGCCGGTCGCCCGGCCGTCCGTCACGACCACGAGCAGGGGGCGGCGCGACGGATCGCGCAGCCGCTCCACGCGCAGCACGTCGTGCGCCTTGAGCAGGCCGGCGGCCAGCGGTGTACGCCCACCCGTCGGCAGCTGTTCCAGGCGCGCGGCGGCCGCGTCCACGGACGACGTCGGCGGCAGCGCCACGTCGGCGCCCGTGCCGCGGAAGGTGACGAGACCGACCTTGTCGCGCCGCTGGTACGCGTCCAGCAGCAGCGACAGCACCGCGCCCTTGACCGCGCTCATCCGCTGCCGGGCCGCCATCGACCCGGACGCGTCCACGACGAACAGCACGAGATTGCCCTCGCGGCCCTCGCGCGTGGCCTGGCGCAGATCGTCACGCCGGACCACGAGACCGGCGCCCGCCCGCCCGCGCGCCCGCTGGTACGGGGCCGCGGCCTGCACGGTGGCCGACAGGTGCAGCTTGGTGAGCGCCCCTCGGGGCCGTCGGGCGCCGGTCGTCCTGCCGTGTTCGGTACGGGCGCGGGAGCGGCGCCCGGCCGCGCCCTCGCCGAGCCCGGGAACGCTCAGCATCTTCGTACGGAAGGGCTCGGCGGCCCGTACGGCCGACTGTTCGCCCGGGCCCTGGGCGGGCTGCTCCTCGGCGGGCGCTGCGGCATCGGGCCCCTGCGACTGGGGCGGAATCCCGCCCCCGCCGCCCGGGCCGCCGCCGGGCCCGCCCTCCGGGCCGTCCGGGCCGTCGGGATCCGGATCCGGATCGTGGTCGGGGTCGTGCTGCGGCTCGTCGTCCCCGTCGAATTGCTCCAGGGTCTCGTCGAGTTTCTCCTCGTCGAGGCCGGGCGCGTCGAAGGGGTTGCGCCGACGCCGGTGGGGGAGTGCGAGGAGCGCCGCCTGCCGCACGTCCTCCTCGAGTACGTCCGTACGCCCCGCCCACGCGGCCAGTGCCGTCGCCGTGCGCGCCATCACGATGTCGGCGCGCATGCCGTCCACCTCGAACGCCGCGCAGGTCGCCGCGATCCGGCGCAGCGCCCCGTCACCCAGCACCACGCTGGGCAGCAGCGCCCGCGCGGCCACGATCCGCTCGCGCAGCGCCGCCTCCTCGTCCGCCCAGCGAGCCGCGAAGCCGGCCGGGTCGTCGTCGTATGCCAACCGGCGCCGAACGACCTCGACCCGCTGCTCCGGCTCCCGCGACGCCGCCACCTCGACCGTCAGCCCGAACCGGTCCAGCAACTGCGGCCGCAGCTCGCCCTCTTCGGGGTTCATCGTCCCCACGAGCAGGAAGCGCGCGGCATGCCGTACGGACACGCCCTCGCGCTCCACGTACGAGGCGCCCATGGCGGCCGCGTCCAGCAGGAGGTCCACCAGGTGGTCGTGGAGGAGGTTGACCTCGTCGACGTAGAGAATGCCGCGGTGCGCGTCCGCGAGCAGCCCGGGCTCGAACGCCTTCACCCCCTCCGCGAGGGCCCGCTCGATGTCGAGCGCCCCGACCAGCCGGTCCTCCGAGGCCCCGACGGGCAGCTCGACCATCCGGGCCGGCCGCGCCGTACCGGGTGCCGCCTCGTGCGGCCCGTCCGGACACCCCGGATCCGGCGCCCCCGGCGCACACGAGAACCGGCATCCGGCGACCACGTCCACGTCCGGCATGAGCACCGCGAGTGCCCGTACGGCGGTCGACTTGGCCGTGCCCTTCTCCCCGCGCACGAGCACACCGCCGACCGCCGGGCTCACCGCGTTGAGCAGCAGGGCCAGCCGCAGGTCGTCCATCCCGACGACCGCGGTGAACGGATAGGGGGTGCTCATCGCCTGATCACTCCTTCGCTGAAGCCGCGCCGGTTGCGCGGCTCGTTCGTACCCTGCCGAGGGCCCGGGCCGGTGTGGCCGTCCTCGAGCGCCGTACGGGCTTGGTGTGTGCCCGGTACCGCGGGGTGGGGCGGGGTGTCCGTCCTCGAACGCCGGACGGGCTGAAGAACAGCCCCGCGGGCGTTCGAGGCGCGGGGGTTCGGGGGCGGAGCCCCCAGGGACGTGGTCCGGGGCGGAGCCCCGGTTCGGGAAGGGGCGGGGTGGGGCGAGGGCCCACCGCAGGCGCTCACGGCGCACCAGGTGCGATGAACGGCAGGCCCGAGGGCGCGCCGCCCTCGATCAGCCGCAGCAGCGCGTCCGTGTCCGCGTGTTCCGCGATCAGATCGCCCAGCCGGTCCAACTGCTCCTCGCGCAACGCGCCGAAGCTCGTGTCCGGGGCCGGCACGAAGCGCCGGCCCGCCGCCGCCGCGACCACCCGCAGGAACGCCCGCCGGAAGCCGTCGCTCTCCAGCGAGCCGTGCCAGTGCGTCCCCCACACCGACCCCACCCTGCAGCCGTCCAAGAAGGGCTCACCGCCGAGGACTTCGGCGACACCGTGGTGGATCTCGTACCCCTCGACCCGCTCGCCGAGCGCCTCGCCGACCGGCCGCGCCAACGTCTTCTCGCGCGCGAACCGCACCCGCACCGGCAGCAGCCCGAGGCCGTCCACCTCGCCCGCCCGTGACTCGACGTCGTCCTCGATACGTTCGCCCAGGACCTGGAAGCCGCCGCAGATGCCCAGCACCGGCAGGCCGGCCGCCGCACGCCGGGCGATGGCATCGGCCAGTCCCCGCTCACGCAGCCACTCCAGTGCGCGGACGGTGCCGCGCGTGCCGGGCACGACCACCAGGTCGGCGTCGGCGAGTTCCTCGGCGCGGTCCACGAAGCGCACGACCACCCCCGGTTCGGCCGCCAGCGCGTCCACATCGGTGAAGTTGGACATGAGCGGCACCGCGCACACGGCGACCCGCAGCACGTCCTCGCCGACCGGCGGGGCGACCACGGACTCGCGCACCGCACCCCGCAGGGAGACCCTCAGCCCGTCCTCCTCGTCGATGCCGAGGCCGTGCGCGTACGGCAGGACTCCGTACGTCCGCCGCCCGGTCAGCCCGTGCAGCATCTCCAACCCCGGTTCCAGCAGCGACACATCGCCCCGGAACTTGTTGACGAGGTAGCCCGCGATCAGCTCCTGGTCCTCCGGGGCGAGCAGCGCCGTCGTACCGAAGAACTGCGCGAAGACCCCGCCCCGGTCGATGTCCCCGACCACCAGCACCGGGAAACGCGCCGCCCGCGCGATGCCCATGTTCACGATGTCGGTGCGGCGCAGATTGATCTCGGCGGGGCTGCCCGCGCCTTCGCAGATGACGGCGTCGTACGTGCTCCGCAGCTCCTCCAGGCACTCCACGACCGGTTCGAACAGCTCTCGCTGCCTTCCACCGTGGTAGCCGCGCGCACTCAGCTCGCCCACCGGCTTGCCCATCAGGACGACCTGGCTGGAGCGGTCGCTGCCCGGCTTGAGCAGCACGGGGTTCATGAGCGCCGAGGGCTCCACGCGCGCCGCCTGCGCCTGCATGGCCTGCGCCCGCCCTATCTCCGCACCCTCGCGGGTCACAAAGGAGTTGAGGGACATGTTCTGTCCCTTGAAGGGCGCGACCTTCACCCCCTGGCGCACCAGCCACCGGCAGATCCCCGCCGTGACGACGCTCTTGCCCGCGTCCGACGTCGTCCCGGCGACCAGCAGTCCGCCCCCGCTCATGCACGCCTCCCCTTCAGGGCCCCGGCGGCCAGCCGCGCGCCCGCGCACGCCACGAGCGCCAGTACGCCCACGCGCCGCGAGAGCCGTACCGCACGCTCGATGTCCGTGACCTCGACGGCCCGGCCGCCGCCGTTGAGCACGGGCCGGTGCTCGACCCGTCCGGCGTACGAGAGCGTCCCGCCGAGCCGTACGCCGAGCGCCCCCGCGAACGAGGCCTCCACCGGGCCCGCGTTGGGGCTCGGGTGCTTCGCGGCGTCGGCGCGCCAGGCTCGTACGGCACCACGCGGGTCGCCCCCCGCGAGGACCGCCAGTCCGGCGGTGAGGCGGGCGCCCGGCCAGCCCGCGACATCGTCGAGCCGCGCCGACGCCCAGCCGTACCGCCGGTAGCGGGGCGACTTGTGACCCACCATCGCGTCCAGCGTGTTCACGGCACGGAAGCCCACCAGACCCGGGACTCCGCCGAGCGCGCCCCACACGAGCGCGCCGACGACCGCGTCGGAGGTGTTCTCGGCGACGGATTCGACGACCGCGCGGGCGATTCCGGGGCCGTCCAGCGCCTGCGGGTCCCGCCCGCACAGATGCGGCAGCCGCTCTCTCGCGACCTCGATGTCCCCGGCCGCCAGCGCCCCGCCGATCGCCCGGGCCTCCCGTCCCAGCGACGTTCCGCCGACGACCGCCCAGGTGGCGGCCGCAGTCAGCGCGATCGACGCCGTACGGGAACGGCGTACGGAGGCAGCGGCCAGCGCGCCCGCTGTGATGGCGCCCCCGGCGCACACGGCGGTGTGCACCGCGCCCCACCCGCGGTGGTCGCGCCACAGCGCCCGCTCGACGGCAGCGGCGGCCCGGCCGAACGCGGCGACCGGATGTCCTCGGCGCGGATCGCCGAAGAGCAGGTCGCCGGCGAGTCCGGCAGCTGCACCGCATGCAAAGGTCCGCTCTGCACGCATGTTCGTCCTCACTCAGGGTCCGCGCCCTGGCTCGACGTGACCGGCGGTGAGAGTTCCTGGCTCCGGGAGTGGAGTGCACCCGTGACAGTGGCGGGACCGCGCCGGACTCGCACCGGCTTCCTCTTCTGCCGCCGTAAATGGCTCCGGAAGTCCACCACGGCCGCGAACACCCGTCAACTCGCCCTTGACCTGCGGCGGGACAGTGTGCGGAGTGCCACATGGGGCGCACGCGGGGGCGCACACGACAGGGGCCGGACCCACCCGGAGGTGTGCCCGGCCCCTGTACCGAGGACGGTGTCGCGCCGGCCTTGGGACGGCGTCGTGTGACGACGTCGTCCCAAGGTGATCAGACGACGATCAGATAGATCCCGTAGGTCACCGCTGCCGCGCAGAGCGCGAAGCAGGCGTACGCACCCGTGCGGGCGAGTACGGCGGAGCCTCCCTGCGCGGCCGCGGACTCCTGCTTGGAGAGGCCCGCGATGCCCAGGGTGAACAGGCCCACGAGGGCCACGGTGACGATGAGGCTCACGCCGAAGACGGAGCCCAGAGCTGCCCAGTCGATCTTCATGCTGTTCTTTCCTTACACCGTGGCGGCGGGCGTCGGGGCGGTCGAGGGCGCCGTGGCGGTCTCGGCGGCCGGGGCGGGGATCGTGGCCCTCAGGTCCTCGGGCTCGGTCGCCGCGGCGGTGGCGACACCGGCCGGGGGCGGGGTGACGGCCGCGATGGCGGTGGTGATCACACCCGCGGGCTCGGCGGTCTCGTCGTCCGTGACGTTCGTGTGGTCGACCGGCTTGCGGCGCGAGAGGGACCAGATGACCGCGGCACCCGCGATCAGCAGCACCGCCACGGCCCCGACGCCCCAGGTGCCCAGGCCGGTCAGGAACTCGGCGCCGGCGGCGACCAGCGCAGCGGCCGGCAGCGTCAGGCCCCAGGCGATGAACATCCGGGTGGCGGTGGACCAGCGGACCACGCCGCCCTTGCGGCCGAGGCCGGCGCCCATGACCGCGCCGGAGCAGGACTGGGTGGTGGAGAGCGAGAAGCCGAGGTGCGAGGAGGCCAGGATGACCGTCGCGGCGCTGGTCTGGGCGGCGAAGCCCTGCTGCGGCCGGAGGTCGGTCAGGCCCTTGCCCATGGTGCGGATGATGCGCCAGCCGCCCAGGTACGTACCGAGCGCGATCGCCGTACCGGCGGAGACGATCACCCACATCGGCGGGTTCGAGCCGGGGGCGAGGACGCCGCCGGTGACCAGGGCCAGGGTGATGACGCCCATGGTCTTCTGCGCGTCGTTGGTGCCGTGGGCGAGGGAGACGAGCCCGGCCGAAGCGATCTGGCCGGCGCGGTAGCCCATGGACGTGGCCTTGTCGTCCGCCTTGCTGCCGATGCGGTACGTCAGCTTGGTCGCGAGGAGCGCGGCGAGACCGGCGACGATCGGGGCGGCGACGGCCGGGATCAGGACCTTCGTGACGATGGTCCCGCCGTTGACGGCGGAGAAACCGGCGGACATCACGGCTGCGCCGATGAGACCGCCGAAGAGCGCGTGAGAGGAGCTGGACGGCAGGCCCAGCAGCCAGGTGGAGAGGTTCCACAGAATGGCGCCGACGAGCGCCGCGAAGATCACTTCGGTGCGGATGCCCTCTTCGTTGATGATCCCGCCGGAGATCGTCTTGGCGACCTCGACGGACAGGAATGCGCCGACAAGATTCAGCACGGCGGACATGGCCACCGCCGTCTTGGGCTTGAGCGCGCCGGTCGAGATGGTCGTCGCCATCGCGTTGGCTGTGTCGTGGAAACCGTTCGTGAAATCGAACACGAGAGCGGTGATGATCACGATCCCGAGGAGAAGCGTGATGTTTTCCATTTACCCAGGCTTCTTTTGGACGTCAGTGGCTCGGCGACCGTAAGCAACCTGGGTGAACGGAAGATGAACTGAGGCAGGCGGTGTGGTGTCTCAACCTGGTTACAGCCGTTCCGCTTGTGCAGGGAGAAGCGCCAGAAACCGGGCAGGGGCCCGGCAGCGGGCGGGTGGCGACCCCCTTCGGCCGGGGCTGCCGGGCCGCCGAGGAGATCCTGGTCACTCCGGAGGCCGACGCCGTGGTGGAAGGATCACCGCATGACCAGGCAGCAGGGGCAGGGGCAGCAGCAGGAGCAAGGGCAGGACGGGATCGGGCGGGCCTGGGCGGACCTCGTGGCCACCGCCCGCAGAACCGCGGCGGACGGACTCGTCGTCGGGACCTCGGGCAATGTCTCCGTACGGGTCGCCACGGATGACGGCGACCTGGTCCTGGTCACCCCGAGCGGAGTGCCCTACGACCGGCTCGGCGCGGAGGCGCCCGTCGCCGTCGGCCTCGACGGTCGGCAGATGCTCGGCGAGCTCACCCCCACCAGTGAGCTGCCGCTGCATCTGGAGATCTACCGGGCCACGGACGCGGCCGCCGTCGTGCACACCCATGCTGTGCACGCCACCGCCGTCTCCACCCTGGTCACCGAGCTGCCACTGATCCACTACATGGCCGCGGCCCTCGGCGGCCCTGTACGCGTCGCCCCGTACGCCCTCTACGGAACGGACGAGCTGGCCGCGAACATGCTCCGGGCCCTGGCGGACCGCACGGGATGCCTGCTCCAGAACCACGGAACCGTCACGTACGGAGCTTCACTCGACCAGGCGTACGACCGGACCGCGCAGCTGGAGTGGATGTGCCGGGTCTGGCTCACCGCGAGCTCCGTCCCCGGCCGGGAGCCGTCTCTCCTTTCCCCCGCCCAGCTCGACGAGGTGCGCGACAAGCTCCGGAGCTACGGCCAGTCCCGCTGACACCGAGCGCTTCGATCACACGGGCGTCACCCGCTGTGACCTGTCCACTGGCAGCCTGGCCGGGACGTGCTGACACTGGAGCAGTGCGCCCGGCTACAGCGACGGCAGCGGCCGTCACCACCCTGATAGGTCTCGGTACGGCCACGTTCGCGGCAGGCCGCTACGCCAGCGACGCCGCGCTCAAGGCACCCCCCGGACGGCCCCTGCCCGGCGAGCCCCGGCTCACCGTGCACGCCACGGGACCGGGCCGGATCACCCTCACCCGCAGCCTCGTCTCCCTTCGGCCCGGTACGTACGGACTCACCGGCACCGATGTCCACGCGGTCGTCGGCCCCGTCCTCGAGGACGTACCGCACGCGGCGGACACCGTCGTACGCCGGCTGGAGAGCGTCGGGCACGGCAGCCTCGACATCGGCACCAAGGTGCGGCTCACCCCCCAGGTCCACAGCGGCACACCGAGCAGCGCCCTCGGCATCGACCACGAGGACGTGGAGATCCCCGGTGAACTCGGCTCGCTGCCCGCCTGGTTCGTCCGCGGGCCCCGCAGCACCTGGGTCATCGCCGTGCACGGCCTGGGCGCCACCCGGCAGCACACCCTGAACCTCATGCCCTTCCTCGTCGGCCGGCGGCTGCCCGTGCTGGCCGTCACCTACCGCGGCGACCCCGGCGCGCCCGGCTCCCCGGACGGCCTCGGCCACCTCGGCGACTCCGAGTGGCGCGACCTCGACGCCGCCGTCCGGTACGCCGTCCGCGGCGGCGCCGAGCGCGTGATCGTGCACGGCTGGTCCACCGGCGCCTCGATGGCCCTGCACGCCGCCGCCAACTCGGCGTACCGGGACCGGATCGCCGGGCTCGTCCTGGACTCCCCGGTGCTCGACTGGGAGGCCACCCTGCGCGCGCTGGCCACCGCGCGCCGTACCCCGTCGTTCCTGTTGCCCCTCGCCGTGCGCGCGGCCAAGGGCCGCACCGGGCTGCACGGCGACCGGCTGCGGGAGGCCGCCGACCCGGAGGCCGTGCGCGTCCCCGCGCTGATCTTCCACGGCCCCGACGACAGACTCGCGCCCTGGGCCCCGTCCCGGGAGCTCGCCGCCCGCCGTCCGGACCTGGTCAGCCTCCATACCGTGCCCGACGCTCCGCACGGCGCGATGTGGAACGTGGACCCGGCCCGCTACGAGGAGGCCCTCCGCCGCTTCCTCACCCCCCTTTCGTGACCGCCCGTCCGGCAACCGCGCGGCAACCTCTGAGCAGCCCCTGAGCCACTCCCGAGCCGGCCATCGGCCACCCCTTTCCACGAGATCACGGATTCCGTTTGGGCTTTCGGGCCGTCAACGGGAAGACTGCACCCGTGACGTCCCGTAACCTGCGCGACTCCAGACTCCGTCTTGTCCGCCCTCGTCCCACCGTCACGGCCCGCCGCGCCGTGTCGAACCGGCGTACGCGCCCCGCTCCGCGCCCGCCCGAGGGCACTCCGCCGGCCGCGGAACTGGCCCGCCAGGCGCGCGAGGTCCTCGCCGACGCGGTCCGTGTCGCCCGCTGGGCCGCCGCCGAGCGGGGCGCGGCGGTCGGTCCTGCCGCGCTGGAACGGACCGCGGACGCACTGGAGTTGACACCGGAACAGGTGGGCGCGGGCTGGGACCGCGCCCGGCTCGCCGGACTGGTGGAACTCCACGGCGACACGGCCCGTCCCGGCTGGCGGCTGAACGCCTGGGACCGCGACGACACCGCCGTGCTGCGCGGCTGGGTCGCCCTCTTCGACGCCTGGTCCCTCGTCCACCCCGCGCCCGCCGATGTCGCCCCCGCAGCGGTCGCGGAGGTCGTCGAAGCCGTTCCCCAGGTGCTCTCTCTCCTCCAGCTCTCCGCAGGACCCGTGCTCGTACCGGCCCTGCTCGATCTGCTCCAGCAGCGCGTCGTGGAACTCCGCGAGGAGCGCTGCGAAGTGCCCTACGGGCCACTGCCCGACTCCGTCCCGGCCGGCCCCGGCGCAACCGCCTCCGCCGCGGCCGACTCCGACGTCCCCCTCTCCGCCCTGCTCGACTGGGCCCTGGAGGGCCTTGCCGCGGTCGGCGCGCTCACCCTCGGTCCGGGCCAGGCCACGCTCACCCCGCTCGGCAACTGGGCGGTCTGGGTCAAGCTCGAACAGATCTGCGTCGCCGCCCAGAGCCCTGCGGGCCATATCGAGCAGTCCGCCGAGGACATGCTCCGCGCCTGCGCCGGGCTCACCCCCGGCCCCGCCCGTGACGAGTACCGCGCCTGGCTCGCCGCCCGTACCGTCTCCAGCGCCGTCACCGAACTCCTCGCCGCCGCCCGCGGCGAGGACGCCCTCCTCCGCGGCCTCGCCTTCGAGGCGCTCCGGGTCGTCGGCGCCCCTGCCGAGGCCGGAGTGCGCGCCGCCGCCGAAGAGCCGTCCCTGCGCCCGTACGCCCTGCTCTGGCTCGCCGAGTACGAGGGAGCGGACCCCGAGGACACCGCCGAGGTGCTCACCCGTGAGGAGGCGACCTGGCTCTGGGTCGACACCGCGGCCGCCGTCGCCGACCACGGCGAGACCGCACTGCTGGTCCGTCACCTCGACTCGGCCGTCCAGGGCACCGTTCCCGCCCTGCTGGACGAGGTCAGGGCCGTCGGCCACCCGCGCACCGTGCAGGTCCTGGTCGCCCTCGCGGCCGCCCACCCCGACCCCGCCCTCGCCAAGGCCGTCCGCCGGGCGGCCTTCCAGGTGCACACGGGAGGCGCCTGACAGCGGGCCCCGAAGCAGACGGGCCCGGGCGGCGCTAACCCTCCGCCGCGCCCGGCCGGTACGTCCCGAAACTCCAGACGTTGCCCTCCACGTCACGCGCCACGTACTCCCGGGAGCCGTAGTCCTGGTCGGTGGGCGGCATCACGATCTCCACCCCGTGCTCCACGGCCCTGCTGTGGTGCGCGTCCACGTCGTCGACATGGACGAAGACGCCGGCCGGACCCCCGCCCTCCATCAGCTTGTCGAACTGGCTCCCCGTGCCCTTGCTGCCGAGCATCACCATCCCGTTCCCGTACGACAGCTCGGCGTGGACGACCCTGCCGTCCTCGCCCTCGTACACGGCGCTCTCCGTGAAGCCGAAGGCCTCGGTGAGCTGCTTGATCGCGGCCTTGGCGTTCACGTACACCAGCGTCGGACAGATGCCCGGTGCCTCCGCCATCTCGATCACCCCTAACTCCTCGCTCGACGACAGGAATGTGATCTGACTCTCAGTCTGGCAGGGGGCACTGACAATGCCCGGCACCCGAGAACGGCAGCGTCGTCGGCACGGTCGGCGGAAGGTGTTCGCGACAGCGCCGTCAGCGGAAGCGGAAGGTGTCGCACCGGGCCATGTCGCCCGTGCGGTGGCCGTTGTGCGACGCACATCCCTGACCTCGGAGGTGTCCGGGTCGGCGCGGTCGTCGAACTGCATGCCCAGAGTGTCGATCAGCACCGCGCGCTCCGGCCGTTCTGCGGCCTTCGTGCACGCCTTGGTGGCCGCCCCACCGTGGGGAGAACCACACAAAACCGGTTGCACACGCCCGGTAGACTGACCCGTATGGCAATTCTCCTTGTGGATTAGACGGCGTCGAAGCTGCCGCACGCCCCGTCGTCCTTCCGCCGTCCGTCCCGCCCTGGAGTTTTACCGTGATCACCGCTTCCGGCATCGAGCTGCGTGCCGGCGCCCGCATCCTCATCGAGTCCGCCACCTTCCGTATCGCCAAGGGCGACCGCATCGGCCTCGTCGGCCGCAACGGAGCGGGCAAGACCACCCTCACCAAGTGCCTTGCGGGCGAAGGCATCCCCGCCGCCGGCCAGATCGCCCGCTCCGGCGAGGTCGGCTACCTCCCGCAGGACCCGCGCACCGGCGACCTCGACGTCCTCGCCCGCGACCGCATCCTCTCCGCCCGCGGCCTCGACGTCCTGATCCGCAAGATGCGCGACAACGAGCAGCGCATCGCCACGGGCAAGGGCACCACGCGCGACAAGGCGATGAAGCAGTACGAGCGCCAGGAGACCGAGTTCCTGACGAAGGGCGGTTACGCGGCCGAGGCCGAGGCCGCCACCATCGCCGCCGCGCTCAACCTGCCCGACCGCGTCCTCGGCCAGCCGCTCCACACCCTCTCCGGCGGCCAGCGCCGCCGTGTCGAGCTCGCCCGGATCCTCTTCTCGGACGCCGACACGCTGCTCCTCGACGAGCCGACCAACCACCTCGACGCCGACTCGATCGTCTGGCTGCGCGACTACCTGAAGACGTACCGCGGCGGCTTCATCGTCATCTCCCACGACGTCGACCTCGTCGAGACCGTGGTCAACAAGGTCTTCTACCTCGACGCGAACCGCTCGACCATCGACGTCTACAACATGGGCTGGAAGCTCTACCAGCAGCAGCGCGAGGCCGACGAGAAGCGCCGCAGGCGGGAGCGGCAGAACGCCGAGAAGAAGGCCGCCGCGCTCAACGCCCAGGCCGACAAGATGCGCGCCAAGGCCACCAAGACCGTCGCCGCTCAGAACATGGCGCGCCGCGCCGAGCGGCTGCTCTCCGGCCTCGACGAGGTCCGGGTCGCCGACAAGGTCGCCAAGCTGCGCTTCCCCGAGCCCGCGCCCTGCGGCAGGACGCCGCTCATGGCCGAGGGCCTGTCCAAGTCGTACGGCTCCCTCGAGATCTTCACCGACGTGGATCTCGCGATCGACAAGGGGTCCCGCGTCGTCATCCTCGGCCTCAACGGCGCCGGCAAGACCACGCTGCTGCGCCTCCTCGGCCGCGTCGAGAAGCCCGACACCGGCCAGGTCGTCGCGGGGCACGGCCTCAAGCTGGGCTATTACGCCCAGGAGCACGAGACCCTCGACCCGGACCGCACGGTGCTGGAGAACATGCGCTCCGCCGCGCCCGACCTCGACCTCGTCGAGGTCCGCAAGACGCTGGGGTCCTTCCTGTTCTCCGGCGACGACGTCGACAAGCCGGCCGGGGTGCTCTCCGGCGGTGAGAAGACCCGGCTGGCCCTGGCCACGCTGGTGGTCTCGTCGGCGAACGTGCTGCTGCTCGACGAGCCGACCAACAACCTGGACCCGGCCAGCCGCGAGGAGATCCTGGGGGCTCTGCGCACCTACAAGGGCGCGGTCGTGCTGGTCACGCACGACGAGGGTGCGGTCGAGGCGCTGCAGCCGGAGCGGATCATTCTGCTGCCCGACGGGGTCGAGGACCTGTGGGGCGCGGACTACGCGGACCTCGTCGCACTCGCCTGACCCGGGCCGCCCGGCAGCGCAGGGACCGGCTGTGCCGTGACCTGTCCGGCTCCGTCCGGCAGCGCTCGGACCGGGCTGTGCCGCGACCGGGCGGGCTCCACCCGGCAGCGCTGCGGCCCGCTGTGCTCCGACCGGGCGGGACTGATCCACTTCGTATGGATCATTCGGCTCATGAGTGATCCTTCATCTGAGTGAGTGCGTCTCGTACCTCGGCGTGGCGATCTGCCGAAACGGTCCGCCGGGGCCGGCCGGTACCCGGAACCGCACCGTCCGGACCACAGCGGCCCTGACCTGGAATTTCACCCTGTGAGACGCCGGAACGTCTCGGCAGCCAGCCCCGGAATTGCGGATTCCGTTCGTGACGGCGGTCTTGTGCCCGGCAAAGCTTGTCGCACGGACCTTGTCGAATGGGTGGCCATGAAGCCCTTGAGGGGTGATCATGAGAGTCCAGAGCGCACTTCCCATGAGGAGGCACGGGTGGCCGAGACTCTGAAGAAGGGCAGCCGGGTGACCGGCGCCGCGCGCGACAAGCTCGCGGCAGACCTGAAGAAGAAGTACGACTCCGGTGCGAGCATCCGGGCGCTGGCCGAAGAGACCGGCCGCTCCTACGGATTCGTCCATCGGATGCTCAGCGAGTCCGGAGTGACGCTGCGGGGACGCGGCGGAGCGACGCGCGGCAAGAAGGCCGCCTCGGCCTGACGGCCGGGAGCGGGCAGCTGCCGAGAGCGGAGTGTGAGGCCGGCCGGCCGATTCCGGTGCCGGCCACCCGGTCGACCGTGGGGTCGGCCGGGTGGTTACTGTGCAGTCACTTAACCGTCGCTGCACCGACTGCACCGCACCGGAACCGGAGGCACCTCATGACTTCGCTCGACTCGCTGGACTCTGTGCTCGACAAGGACGGCGTACGGCTCACCGTCGAAGACGCGGTGGCCACGGTGACCCTCACCAACCCGGACAAGCGCAATGCCCAATCTCCCGCTCTCTGGCGGGCGTTGACGGAGGCCGGGCGGTCACTGCCGGGCAACGTGCGGGTCGTCGTGCTGCGCGGTGAGGGCAAGTCCTTCTCCGCGGGGCTCGACCGGCAGGCTTTCACGCCCGAGGGCTTCGACGGGGAGCCGTCGTTCCTCGATCTCGCGCGCGGCTCGGACGAGGAGCTGGACGCGGTCATCGCCGAGTACCAGGAGGCGTTCACCTGGTGGCGCCGCAACGACATCGTGTCGATCGTGGCGGTCCAGGGCCATGCGATCGGTGCCGGGTTCCAGCTCGCCCTCGCCTGCGATCTGCGGATCGCCGCACAGGACGTGCAGTTCGCCATGCGCGAGACCGGTCTCGGTCTGGTCCCGGATCTCACCGGGACCCACCCGCTCGTCTCGCTCGTCGGCTACGCCCGCGCGCTCGAGATCTGCGCCACCGGACGGTTCGTCCAGGCCGACGAGGCGGAGCGGATCGGCCTCGCCAACCTCGTCGTGCCGGCCGCCGAACTCGACGCGTCCGTACGCGACTTGGCGGCCGCGCTGCTCGCAGCGCCGCGTGACGCGGTGATCGAGACCAAGGCGCTGCTGCGGGGTGCCCAGGAGCGTACGTACGAGGAGCAGCGCACGGCCGAGCGGGCCGCCCAGGCCCGGCGCCTGCGGGACCTCGCGGGCCTCGCGGACTGAGGGCGCTCCGCGCCTGCGCCCCGCCCGCACGGCGGGGCGTCACTCCGCAGCCCTCTCAGGCCCCGGTCGGCACATCCGTGATCAGGACCGCCACCGGCACGGGCGACGGGAGCACCGGAGTGACCGCCTCCCGGACGGCCAGCGCCACCGCCAGGGGGTGGTGGCCGCGTGCCGTCGCGCATTCGATGTGCACGGACGACTCCTCGATGCGGACCGGCACACCCAGCGTGCCCGTGAGGTGGGCGACGCCCGGCACGGCGGCTGCCGTGGTGCCCACCTCGCCCTGTGGCGTCACCGCGGGTACGCCGGCCGACGGACTCGCCGGCTCCGCCTCCGGTACGGCGTCCAGCAGCGCCGTCACCCGCAGGTCGACCTCGGTCACGGCGAGGTCCAGCCGCTCCACGGCCGCGGTGTGGAGGGCCGCGCGG
The DNA here is from genome assembly GCF_053597075.1 of Streptomyces sp. NPDC001514. Classification (NCBI taxonomy): domain Bacteria; kingdom Bacillati; phylum Actinomycetota; class Actinomycetes; order Kitasatosporales; family Streptomycetaceae; genus Streptomyces; species Streptomyces sp. NPDC001514. The sequence goes on along the minus strand of NZ_JBSFHO010000007.1, from coordinate 53,836 downwards.
AGACGGTCCGCCACGGCCGGGATCGGCTCGTCAGATGCCGCCGCGAAATCCGCGTCGATGCGCAACAGGCCCGGCGGCAGAGCCCCGGGCGGGGGCGGGACCACAGGTTCAGCCGCCAGTTCCGGATCGGCGAGCGCGATCCGCAGCCGGCCGACCGCGGCGCCGCGCACCTCCTGCGCCGCCACCGCGCGCAGTACCGCCTCCGCCGCGCGCTCCGTCAGCCAGGCACCGTCCGCCGCGCCGCCGAGGGGGAGAAGTCTGCCCAGCCCCAGCCGGGCACGTACCGCCCCGGCCCATCCGCCCGCCGTCGTCATCGCGCGCACTCCGTCATCGCCTGGGCCTCGTCATCGCCTGCGCCCCGTCATGGCTTCCGCCTCGTCATTGCTCCAGCCTGCCGCATCCCCGGCGCGAGACCGGGCAAGCACACTTAGTGTGGTCAGCGGAGTCAGGAGTCCACCACCGCCCGGAAAGGGACGTATGGGCATGACCGAGACTGACGTCAATGTCAAGAAGGAGCCGTCCGGCCCGGTCAGGCGGGGGGGCGGAGACCCGGGAACCCGGGGCCGTACCACCATCGCCGACGGCGTCGTCGAGAAGATCGCCGGACTCGCGGCCCGGGACGTGCTCGGTGTCCACGCCATGGGCAGCGGAATCTCCCGTACGTTCGGCGCCGTCCGCGACCGCGTGCCCGGTGGCGGCGGGCGTTCCAGCGCCACCCGTGGAGTGAAGGCGGAGGTCGGCGAGGTCCAGACGGCGCTCGACCTGGAGATCGTCGTCGACTACGGGGTGGCGATCTCGGATGTGGCCCGTGCCGTCCGGGAGAACGTCGTCGCCGCGGTGGAACGCATGACCGGACTCGAGGTCGTCGAGGTCAACATCGCGGTCAGCGACGTGAAACTGCCGGAAGAGGAAGAGGAAGAGCCGGAGCCGCGGATTCAGTAGCGGAGCGAGCTCACGAGAGGAGCTCACGATGAGCATGGCGGTGGCCGGCCTGCTGGCCGGCATGGCGCTCGGCTTCGCCGGATACTTCGGCGGTTTCGGTGCCTTTCTCCTGGTGGCCGCGCTCGGCGCGGTCGGGTTCGTGGTCGGCCGCATCCTGGACGGCGACCTCGAACCGGGCGACTTCTTCCGGAGCCGCGAGCACGGCGACCGGCGGAGGTGACACGGCGTGGCCGCGGAGTCGACTCCGCCCGTGGCGACGAAGGGGATCGAGGCGCCCGAGCGGGGAGCGACGACGATCGCCGACCGGGTCGTCGCGAAGATCGCCGCGCAGGCGGCGCGGGAGGCCCTCGCGCACCTACCGGAGGGTGGCGAGGCCCCCCACGCCACGGTCACGGTGCACCATGACCACGCACGCGTGCGGATCAGTCTCGAACTCGAATACCCCTCCGACATCGGCGAGCAGTGCCGTGCGGTGCGTCGCCGTGTCACGCAGCGGGTAGAGGCGTTGGCGGGGATGGACGTGCCCGAGGTGGCCGTACAGGTCGAACGGCTGCACTCCGTCCATACGCGCCGGTCGGCCCAGGGGAGGCTCCGATGACCGAACCCGAGAAGGGAACCGGACCGGTGACGGGGCCGGTGTCAGGACCCGCGTCGTCGGGGGCCGGGGCGGGCCCCGCGCCGGGATCCGTGAAGGAAAAGGAACTGGACCAGTCGGCCTCGGCCGCCGCGTACCGGCCCGCCGCGGTGGACGAGGGCGACCGCCGTGGACGCTTCTGGTCCAAACGGCGGATCCCGGCCGGGCTGCTCGCTGCGGCGGTGACCGTCGGCGCGGGGCTGCTCCTGTACGACGTCGCGGCGGTACGGGCCCACCGGCCGGCCATGGCCTGGCGCCAGTCGCTCGCCGACCGCCTGGAGCGCTGGCCCCTCGACAACCCCTGGGTGCTGGTGGGCGCGGGCGTCGCGACGGCGCTCGGCGTGTGGCTGATCGTGCTCGCCGTGACGCCCGGGCTGCGGGGACTGCTGCCGATGCGGCGGGCCGCGGCGGACAAGGACGTACGGGCCGGACTGGACCGGGAGGCCGCCGCGCTGGTGCTGCGCGACCGGGCGATGGAGGTGTCCGGGGTGCAGTCCGTACGGGTACGGATGGGGCGGCGGCGGGTCGGGGTGCGGGCGGTGTCCCACTTCCGTGAACTCGACGACGTACGGGCCGACATGGACGCGGTGCTCGGTGCGGGCATCCGGGAACTCGGGCTGGCCCATCCGCCGGCGCTGTCCGTGGTCGTCCGACGGCCCGCGAAGAAGGGATGACGGGGATGCTCGGCGTCGTCAATCGCGTGCTGCTCGGCCTCGCCGGGCTGGTGCTGCTCGCCGTCGGGGGAGCGGTGCTCGCCGCCGGGTTCGGTCTCGGGGTGCCGTCCTGGTGGCCCTGGTCGGGGCCGGACGACGTCCTGCTCAGCGCAAGCGCCCGGCACCGGTGGCGGGCCGAGGGCTGGTGGTGGCCGGTCGTCATCGCGGCGCTCGCGGTCCTCGTCCTGCTCGCCCTGTGGTGGCTTCTGGCGCAGCTGCGCCGCTCCCGCCTCGCGGAGGTCCTCGTCGAGAGCGGCGACGGCGAGGGTGCGCTGCTCCGGGGACGCGCGCTGGAGGCCGTTTTCGCGGGCGAGGCGGAAGACCTGGAGGGAGTGGCCCGCGCCCGGATCGCCCTCCACGGCCGCCGGACGGCGCCGACGGCCCGTGTCCGTCTGCTCCTGGAGCCCTACGCGTCCCCGGGCGAGACCCTTCACCGCCTCTCGACGGAGGCCCTGACCCACGCGCGCGACTCGGCGGGTCTCGCGTCCCTGCCCTCGGAGGTCCGCCTCCGCGCGGAGAAGCACCGCGCGCGCCGCGTGACGTGACGGGGCGGGACCCTGTCGGCCTGGCGCCCGTCCCCCTCTTCCGCCACCCGCCCCTTCCCGAACCGGGTGGCGCCGACGGCGGCGACCGCGGTCCAGTATCCGGCGGCCTGGCGCGGGGGTTCGGGGCGCATCGGGGTGCAGGGGCCGACCTGTGGGATCGCGCTCGGCGATCGTTCGGGATGCGGGGGTGCGGGGGCGCTGGTTGGCTGGAGGTGCCCGCTCATCCCGACGTCCGAGGAGTGACCATGAGCGTTGCAGGCGAATCCGGTGGGCGCGTCCGGCAGATGCGTCAGAAGGCAGAGGAATTGAAGCAGGCTGCGGAACGGGCGACCGACCCGGAGGAGCGGCAGCGGCTCCAGGACAAGGCCCGCAGGCTGCAGGAGCAGAGCGAGCAGGAGAGCGCCATGGGTGCGGGGGACATATTCCCCCAGGAGTAAGCACTCAGGCACTCACCGGCCGGTGGCTGCTCGCGACACACCAGACGCGAGCAGCCACCGGCTACGTGCGTACGCACCCCCCACGGAAGCCCCCGGGAGCCTCCGGAAGCCGCCCCGGCCACAGGCCGCCCCCGGCGCCTTGCTCAGAAGCCGTGCCGGGCCCCGCCGTCCACCGGGAGCATGATGCCCGTCAGGTACGACGCCGCCGGGGACAGCAGGAACGCCGCCGTACGGCCGAACTCATCCGGAGTGCCGTAGCGCCGCAGCGGAATGCGGGACTCGTTGGCTGTGCGGGCAGCATCCGCGTCGCCCGAGAGGGCGTCGAGTTCGCGGACGCGGTCCGTGTCGATGCGGGACGGGAGAAGCCCCACGACCCGAATGCCCCGCGGGCCCAGTTCGTCGGCGATGGACTTGGCGAAGCCGGCCAGGCCGGGGCGGAGACCATTGGAGATGGTCAGGCCCGGGATCGGCTCATGGACCGAGCCGGACAGCACGAACCCGATGACCCCGCCGTCGCCGAGTGCCTCCGCCGCGCCCCGCGCCAGCCGCACCGCGCCCAGGAAGACCGCCTCGAACGCCGACTGCCACTGCTCGTCCGTGTTGTCCGCGACGAAGCCCGGCGCCGGGCCGCCGACGCTGATCAGGATGCCGTCGAAGCGGCCGAAGTGCTCCCGCGCCGCCGCGATCAGGCGCTCGGCGGCCGCCGGGTCGGCGTTGTCCACAGCGATGCCGACCGCGTGCGGGCCCAGTTCGGCGGCGGCTTCCGCGACCGGCTTCTGCTCCCGCCCCGTGATGATCAGCTTCGCGCCTTCCGCGGCCAGGGCCCGCGCCGCCGCGTTCCCCAGCCCCCGCGTCGCTCCTGTGACGACGTACACACGGTCCTTCAGTCCAAGATCCATGGGCTCTATCCTGCCGCCTCGTACGCGGCCGGCGACAGTCCGGGAACGTTACGCGGCTGCCGTGACGGACTTGGTCGCCTCCGACTCGCCCGCCTCCGACTCGCCCGCGGCCGCTGCGCGGTCACGCTTCTCGCGACGTACGAGGATCACCCAGCCGACCGGCACACCGGCCGCGAACAGCCACCACTGGATCGCGTACGCCATGTGCGGGCCGATGGAGTCGTGGTCGGGGTCGGGGATCAGCTCGGGCGAGCCCCCGGCAGGTTCCGGCGCCGTCTGCTCCAGATAGCCGCCGAGCACGGGCCGGCCGAGGCTCTTCGCCTGCTGCCCGCTGTTGATCAGCATGATCTGACGGGGCGGCAGCCCGGACAGATCCTTGATCCCGCTGGAGCTCGTCGTCTGATCGGCCATGAGCCGCCCGGTGACGGTCACCTCGCCCTTGGGCGCCGGCGGCACCTCGGGGAAGGCCGCCTGGTCGGCCGCGGCGGGCACCCAGCCCCGGTTGACGAGGACCGCGCGGCCGTCGGTGAGGATCAGGGGGGTCAGTACGTGGAAGCCGATCCGGTCGTCGGCGTTGGTGCGGCGGCGCACGACGACCTCGTGGGCGGTGTCGTACGTACCGGTCGCGGTGACCCGCCGCCAGTAGTCGGCGCGCGGGACGGTGTGGCCGGGGGAGGTGAGCTCGGTGACCGGGACGGGCCGGGCGGTGAGGTTGTCCGAGATCAGCTTGTTCTGCACGACCCGGTGCTGGTGCCGGTGCAGCTGCCAGAAGCCCAGCTCGACCATCGCCGGGATGAGGACGAGGATGATGAGGGTGAGGATCACCCACTGCCGGGACAACAGGAAGCGGTACACCCCATGACCGTACAACTCGGCCATGGGGCGCTCGGAGGGAGGGGTCCTGGGAGTCCGAGGGGTCCGGGAGCCCGCGGCGGGAGGTTCAGGCCTTGCCGGAGGGAGGCTCAGACCCTGCCGGTGGGAGGCTCAGACCTTGTCGACGATGCCTGTCCTTCCGTCGGCGCGGGCGCAGTGGGCGCCGCAGTACCAGTGGCCGTCGGCCTCGACGCCCTGGCCGATGATCTGGACCCGGCAGTGTTCACAGACGGGCGCCATCCGGTGGATGGCGCAGGAGAAGCAGTCGAAGACGTGCACCGCGCCCTGCGCGTGCACCTCGAAGGACATGTCGTAGTCGTTTCCGCAGACCTCGCAACGTGCCATGGGCCGCATGCTGCGGAGCGCGGGGCACCGGAGCAAGATCCATGCTGGCGGGTCGGCGCGGCCGCACCCGACCGGCGCAGCGGGTCCCTGTTCCCGGGACGCACCGCCGCGGCACGCACCGCCGCGGCACGCACTGCCGCGGCGTCACGGCCGTCGCCGAGCACCCGGACGACGGGCCCGCGTCAGCCCTCAGCCGCGGCCACGTCCCTCAGCAGCTGAGTGAAGGCCGCCTCGTCGACGATCGGCGTCCCGTACGACTTCGCCCTGACCGTCTTCGAGGTCGCCGCGTCGGGGTCATTGGTGACGAGCAGGCTCGTCAGCCGGGAGACGCTCGTCGCGACATGGAGCCCCGCCTCGATCGCGCGGTCCTCCAGGAGCTCGCGCTCGATGGACGTATCGCCCGAAAAGGCCACCCTCATGCCCTGCTTGAGCGGTTTGTCCGGCTCGTAGCGGCCGGGGTTGGGGTACGGACACGCGGGACGTCTGCGCGACGGGCGCCAGCTGTTCGGCCGGTACGAGGACTCCGACGCCTGCCGGCCGATGCGCGGGGCGGTGGGTGCGGACGACCACTCGGTCAGCGGCCGGCACTCCAGCAGAGGCAAGCGCACCCCGCGCTCGGCGGCCGTGTGCAGGCTCGGCCGGAACGCCTCGGCCAGCACCCGTGCGTCGTCCAACGCATTGTGGGCGCGCTGCTGGACGACACCGAAGTGGGCGGCCAGCGACTCCAGCTTGTGGTTGGGCAGCGGGAGCGCGAGCTCTTTGGAGAGCGCGATCGTGCAGAGCCGCTGTCGCACCGGCGCGACGCGCTCCGCCCGTGCGTACTCCCTGGCGATCATGGACCAGTCGAAGATCGCGTTGTGCGCGACGAGGACCCGGCCGTCCAGTCGGTGCGCGAACTCATGGGCGATATCGCTGAAAAGCGGCGCGCCTTCCAGTACATCGCTCGTCAGCCCATGGATCCATACCGGCCCCGGATCACGCTCCGGATTCACCAGCGTGTACCAGTGGTCCTCGACGTTTCCCTGGGCGTCCAGGCGGTAGACGGCAGCCGACACTATCCGGTCGTCGCGGGCGAGTCCGGTGGTCTCCACGTCGACGACCGCGTACCCCTGGGGATACGCGGTCGGCCACGCTGCTGCTGTCGTACGGTCGTCGAGCATGGTCACAGAGCTTACGGGCCACCTCTGACAAGGCCGTCCCGGCCCGGTCGCGACAGGCTCGGCCACCGCGACCGGCTCGGCCGAGCGCCACCCACAAGGTCCCCCGCCGTCGGCCGTTCCGGCCCTGCGTCTCCGTCAGCCCCGCACTCGGGTGGGGAAGTCCGTGCGAAGTATGAGAAGGAAGCACGCCAGCGGAGCCGACCCCGCGTACGGACGAACCCCCGGAGGGGGGCGGCCGGCCCGCCATCGATGTGATCCCCGCTCTAGTTCCCGTGCGCGAGCAGCGACTCCACCAGTGCTTTCACGGAGACGCTGAAGAGCTTCTCCGGGTCGGCGGGCCGTGCCAGCGCACGGGCCAGGGCCGGATCGTGCTCGGCGGTCTCGGTGTCCCACAGCTCCTCCTCGCCCGGAGACTGCACGGGCGCGCGCTCGCGGTTCCGTTCCACCAGGACGAAGCCGACGATCTGGAACTGCACCGCCCGTACGGCGTCGGCGGCGCGCGCCCCGCGCAACCCGGCGGCGTGCACCTCGTGGACGAGCGCCCGCTGCGCGGGCAGGAACATCCGCTCGGTGAGCCCGCGCTCATGGACCATCGCGATCAGATGCGGCCGTGCGCGCAGCTCGCGACGCAGGCGGCGGGCGACGGAGACGATCCGGGCGGCCGGAGTACGCCCTGACGGGCGGATCGCGCCCATCTCCTGGACGGTGCGCTCCACGAGCGCGTCAAGCAGTGACTCCCGGTTGCCGACATGCCAGTAGATCGATGTGACGGCCGTGCCGAGCTCGGCAGCGAGCTTGCGCATCGTGAGGGCGTCGGGGCCGTGCTGCTTGACGAGAACCGCAGCTGTGTCCAGCACCTCGTCGCGGGTCAGGGCAGTGCGCGGCATGAGGCCCCCATTCCGGTGCGTGCACGGCTCTTTACCCTTCATCGTCGCCGGTGTAACTGTGTTACAGAACCGACCCCCCGACGACGAAACGACGAACGACGAAACGACGAAACGACGAAGGGTGGTACGACATGGCACGCGTACGGTACGGCGCGCGCACCGAGGCCGAGATCGCGGCCGCCCGCGCCGCCGGTGCCAAGCTCCCCGACATCTGGTCCACGGGCGTCGTGGCGGTGTGGGAGACCGACCCGGACGCGGTCGCGGCCGTCCTGCCGCCGCCGCTCAAACCCACCGAACGCCCGCTCGTACGGGCCAACATCAGCAAGGTCGATCTGCCCGGCTATCCACTCGGCGCGGGCTCCGTCGCCGTCGCCGCCGCCCACGGCGACCAGCAGGGCTGGTATCCGCTCGTCATGCCGATGACCCATGAGCGTGCCCTCATCGGCGGCCGTGAGGTCTTCGGCGAGCCGAAGAAACTGGGCGAAGTCGGTGTCGAGCGCGACGGCCTGGTCGTACGAGCGTCCCTCACCCGGCACGGCATCGCGTTCGTCGAGGTACGGGGCGCGGTGTCCGGGCCCCTGCCGCTGCCAAGGCCCACCGAGAAAGTGGACTTCTACTTCAAGTTCCTTCCGGCGGTGGACGGTGCCGGCTCGGGCTTCGACACCGACCCGGTCCTCGTCCACTGCGTACGCAACGAGAAGTTCCGCAAGCTGGAGCAGCTCACCGGCGACGTCGTCCTGCGCGAGTCGATGTACGACCCGGTCGCCGACCTGCCCGTACGCAAGCTGGTGGAGCTCACCATCGGTGAGAAGACCACCGACCAGAAGGGCCGCGTGGCCGAACGGGTCAGCGCCCAGGCCCTTCTGCCGTACATCCACCAGCGGTACGACGACCCGCAGCAGATCCTCGACGGACCGCCGGAGGGGAGCGTCCGGTGAGGCTCGAGGAGGGACAGGTCGCCGTCGTCACCGGCGCGGCGAGCGGCATCGGACTGGCCATGGCGCGGCGGTTCGCCGCCGAGGGTCTGCGGGTCGTCCTCGCGGACGTCGAGGAAGCCGCCCTGCGCAAGGCCGAGGACGATCTCGTCACGGGCGGTGCGCATGTCCTCGCGCGGGTCGTGGACGTATCGGACCGCGACTCCGTACAACGGCTCGCCGACGCCGCGTACGAGACCTTCGGCGCCGTCCATGTCCTGTGCAACAACGCGGGGGTCGGCTCCGGGGCCGAGGGCCGGATGTGGGAGCACGAGCCGAACGACTGGAAGTGGGCCTTCGCGGTCAATGTGTGGGGTGTCTTCCACGGCGTCCAGGCCTTCGTCCCGCGCATGATCGCCGGTGGCGAGCCCGGCCATGTCGTCAACACCTCGTCCGGCGACGGCGGGATCGCCCCGCTGCCCACCGCGTCCGTGTACGCCGTCACCAAGGCGGCCGTCGTGACGATGACCGAGTCGCTGTACGCGCACCTGCGGGCCGAGGGAGCCGCGGTCGGGGCCTCCGTGCTCTTCCCCGGCCCGCACATGCTCCGCACCGGCCTGTGGGAGTCGCACCGCAACAGGCCGTCGCGCTACGCCAAGGAGCGGCCGCGCAGGACCCCTTACCGCAGCCTGGACCAGTGGGAGGGGGCGATGAGGGCCGCCGGGCACGAGGTGACGTTCACGCCGGTGGAGGAGGTCGCCGAGCACGTCGTGGACGGGATCAGGGCCGACCGCTTCTGGATGCTCCCGGCGAGCGAGCACAGCGACCGCCAGATCCGGGCGCGATCGCAGTCGATGCTCGACCGCGCCAACCCGTCGTACCTGGAGAGCTTCATTCTCGACTGACCGCGCTCGCATTCCTGACCGAGGGAGCCGTGATGACGGACCCGAACGACCCGCACCCGAACGACCCGCACCCGAACGACCCGCACGCGAACGCGAACGACCCCTACCTGATCATCTCCTCCGACTGCCACGCAGGGCTGCCGACCGAGCAGTACCGGCCCTACCTCGACGCCCGCTTCCATCGCCACTTCGACGAGTTCCTCGCCGGGCGCGACCGCCGCCGGGAGGAGATGACCCGACTCGGCGTACGCAACGAGGCCTTCGCGAACAAATGGTTCAGCGACAACGAGGAAGGCCTGCGCGGCGGCTGGGACGCCGCACAGCGGCTCAAGGAGCTCGACGGCGACGGGGTGGCCGCCGAGGTCGTCTTCCCCGACGCGGACGCTGTCGACAGCCGGACCGCCGCGCCGTTCGGCGTCGGCCTCGGGCTCTCCGGCGACCAGGACCCGGACCTCGGCATGGCGGGCGCGCAGGCCCACAACCGGTGGCTGGCGGAGTTCGTGTCCGAGAACCCCGAACGGCACTGCGGAGTCGCGCTCCTCCCCGTGACCGGCGAGGTCGACAAGGCCGTCGCCGAGATCCACCGGGCCAAGGAGTCCGGGCTCGGTGCGCTGATGATCCCGTCGATGTGGGCGGACAAGGCCCCGTACCACGACCGGCGTTACGACCCCGTCTGGGCGGCCGCCGCCGAGACCGCCATGCCGCTCGTCACCCACTCGGGCGCCGCCCCGCGTCATGAGTACGGCGACCACCTCGGGATCTACGTGTCCGAGGTGACCTGGTGGCCCGCCCGGCCGCTGTGGTTCCTGCTCTGGTCCGGGGTCTTCGAGCGGCACCCCGGCCTGAGGTTCGGCGTCGCGGAGTCGGGCTGCTGGTGGCTGCCGAATCTGCTCTGGTTCATGGACCGGCTCTATCTCGGTGCGCACGGCGGCAAGAAACTCTCGCCGTTCGCGGAGCTTCGGCGGCCGCCGAGCGAGTACCTGGACCGTCAGATCTTCATCTGCGCCACCAACACCAAGCGGCGCGAACTCGCCCAGCGCTACGAGATCGGCATCGACAACATCCTCTGGGGCTCCGACTTCCCGCACCCCGAGGGCACCTGGCCCAACACCCGCGCCTGGCTGAAGAACACCTTCCACGACATCCCCGTCGCCGAGACCCGTCGCATCCTCGGCCTCGCCGCCGCCGAGGTCTTCGGCTTCGACACCGGCAAACTCGCGCCGATCGCGCGCCGCATCGGCCCGACCCCGGCCGACCTGGGCCAGCCCGACGACCAGACGGCTGTCGAGGCGTCCTGGGCGCGCTCGCGCGAGGTCGGCCGCCACTGGCTGACGGACCACGACTTCCCGGTCCTGGGGGTGAACTGACCGATGAGCGACCGCTACACGGTCATCTCCGCCGACTGCCACGCCGGCGCGGACCTGCTCGACTACAAGCCGTACCTGGAGAAGCGCCACCACGACGACTTCGACGCGTGGGCGGCGACGTACGTCAATCCGTACGAGGACCTGCTCGCCGACACCGCCGACCGCAACTGGAACTCCGACCGCAGGGTCGCCGAACTGGAGGCCGACGGCGTCGTCGCCGAGGTCGTCTTCCCCAACACCATCCCGCCCTTCTTCCCGTCCGCATCGCTGATGGCACCGGCGCCGACGCGCGAGGAGTACGAGCAGCGGTGGGCGGGGCTGCGCGCCCACAACCGCTGGCTCACCGACTTCTGCTCCCTAGTCCCGGGCCGCCGCGCGGGCGTCGCACAGATCCTGCTGAACGACGTGGACGAGGCGGTGGCCGAGGTCCGCCGGGCCAAGGAGGCGGGCCTCAGCGGCGGGATCCTGCTGCCCGGAGCCCCGCCCGGTTCGGGCATCCCGGAGCTGTACTCGGCGACGTACGACCCGTTGTGGGCGGTGTGCGAGGAGCTCGACGTACCGGTCAATCACCACGGCGGTTCCGCGTCGCCTCCGCTCGGCGACGAACCGGCCGCGCGGGCCGTGTTCATGGTGGAGACGACGTGGTTCTCGCACCGGGCGCTCTGGCATCTGATCTTCGGTGGTGCCTTCCGCCGCCACCCGGGGCTGAAGCTCGTCCTGACCGAGCAGGGCTCGGGCTGGATCCCGGCGGTCGTCGAGATGCTGGACTACTACCACGGCCGGCTCGTCGCCGCGGCGTCCCGGGCCTCCACCGCGGAGTCCAAATTCGGTGCGGGTCTCGCCGCCTCGATGGGCAAGGGGCCCAGCGAGGTCTGGCGCGACAACTGCTTCGTCGGCGCGAGCTTCATGCGCCCCCACGAGGTGCCGCTGCGTGACCGGATCGGCCTGGACAAAATCATGTGGGGCAGCGACTACCCGCACGACGAGGGCACGGCCCCCTACTCCCGCGAGGGCCTCCGTATCGCCTACGCGGGCCTGCCGCGCGACGAGATCGCGGCGATGGCGGGCGGCAACGCGGCGCGGGTGTACGGCTTCGACCTCGCCTTCCTCGACGAGATCGCCGCCGTCCACGGCCCGACCGTCGAGGAGATCGCCGAACCCCTGAAGGAGGTACCGGCCGACGCCACCAGCCCCGCCTTCGCGGCGGGCGGGTCGGTACGCGTCTGGTGACCGCCCGGGATGAGACCCTCCCCGAGTGACCGAACCGACGCACCACGAGCCCCACGGCGAATCCCTCGGCATCCGCCTCAACTGGCTGCGTGCCGCGGTACTCGGCGCCAACGACGGCATCGTCTCCACGGCGGGCCTCGTCGTCGGCGTCGCGGGCGCGACCAGCGACCGGGCGGCCCTGCTCACGGCCGGCCTCGCCGGACTGCTCGCCGGCTCCATGTCCATGGCGACCGGCGAGTACGTCTCGGTCTCCACCCAGCGCGACTCGGAGAAGGCGGCGCTGGCGGTCGAGAAGCGTGAGCTGCGCGAAGAGCCGGAGGCCGAACTCGACGAGCTCACCGACCTGCTGGAGGACCGCGGCCTCACCCGCGACCTCGCCCGCGAGGCCGCGATCCAGCTCACCGAACGCGACGCCCTGCGCGCGCATGCGCGGGTCGAGCTCGGCATCAACCCGGACGAGCTCACCAACCCCTGGCAGGCGGCCGGCGCGAGCTTCCTCGCCTTCACGGCCGGAGCCCTGCTCCCCCTGCTGGCGATCGTGCTGCCGCCGTCCTCGTCCCGGCTGTGGGTGACTGTCGTCTCGGTGCTCGTCGCCCTGACCTTCACCGGCTGGTGGAGCGCCCGGCTGGGGGCGGCGCCGGCACGGCCGGCGATGGTGCGGAACGTGGGCGGGGGAGCGCTGGCGATGGGGGTGACGTACGCGGCGGGGTCGCTGCTGGGGGCGGCGGGGGTGTAGCGGTCCCTGCACCACGGACGACGCCCTACGGCAGCCCGCTTGGCGGAAGTCGCCAAAGGCCGCTGACAGCTCGTCCCCCATACTTGTTGGTAACGGCATCTAGCCGCGCCGGCACACGCACCTCTACGGTGCCCGCATGCCGCCCAACCTGCCCGATGTCGTGCTGTGGTCGATACCAGCCTTCGTCCTGCTCACCGTCCTGGAGATGGTCAGCTACCGGCTCCATCCCGACGAGGAGGCCGCCGGCTACGAGACCAAGGACGCCGCCACCAGCATCGGCATGGGGCTCGGCAGTCTGGGCTTCGACCTCCTCTGGAAGATCCCGGTCATCGCCGTCTACACGGCGGTGTACGAACTCACCCCGCTCCGCGTCCCTGTCCTGTGGTGGACCATCCCCCTGATGCTGCTCGCGCAGGACTTCTTCTACTACTGGTCCCACCGCGGTCATCACGTCATCCGGATCCTGTGGGCCTGCCACGTCGTCCACCACTCCAGCCAGAAGTTCAACCTCAGCACGGCGCTGCGCCAGCCGTGGACCGGGTTCACCTCCTGGCCGTTCTACCTCCCGATGATCGCCTGCGGTGTCCACCCGGCCGCCCTCGCCTTCTGCTCCTCCGTGAACCTCGTCTACCAGTTCTGGATCCACACCGAGCGGATCGACCGGCTGCCGCGGCCCTTCGAGTTCGTGCTCAACACCCCCTCCCACCACCGGGTCCACCACGCATCCCAAGGCGGCTATCTGGACCGGAACTTCGGCGGGATCCTGATCGTCTGGGACCGGCTCTTCCGGTCCTTCGCTGCCGAGACCGAGCGGCCCGTGTACGGGCTCACCAAGAACATCCGGACGTACAACCCGCTGCGGGTCGCCACGCACGAGTACGTCTCCATCGCCCGTGACCTGAGGGCCGCGCGCACGTGGCACGAGCGGGCGGGGCGGCTGTTCCGGGGGCCCGGATGGGAGCCGGGCCCGGCGGGCACCACGGCGGCGCCGGTCTCCGCCGCGACGGCGGAGACCGCGGCGGAGCCGGCCGCGTGAGCGCCGCAGCACGCACCCGCGAGGGCCTCGCCCGGCTCCTGCCGGTGCTCTTCGCGGCCGCCGTACTGCTCGACCTCGGCGCGATCCTCGCCGGCTGGCGGACCGGGCACCTGATCGCCAAGCCGCTGCTGATGCCCCTGCTCGCGGCGTACGCGGCGGTCCGTGGCGCGCCCCGCCCGCTGATCGCGGCCCTGCTCTGCGGCTGGGCCGGGGACGTGCTCCTGATGGCCGGCGCCGACCGGGCGTTCCTCGTCGGGATGGGGCTCTTCGCCGCGGGGCACGTCTGCTACCTCGTGCTCTTCGGCCGGGTGCGTACGAGTCCGGCGCTGGGCATCGCGTACGGCGTGTTCCTCGTCGCTGCCGTGGGGCTGCTCTGGACGGACCTGCCGGCGGAGCTGCGGATCCCCGTCGGTGTCTACTCGCTGCTGCTGACCGCCATGGCCTACCGGTCGAGCGGGCTCGGGTGGACGGCCGGGGCGGGCGGGGCGCTGTTCCTGGTCTCCGACATGCTCCTGGCGACCGGGATCGCCGAATGGCCGCAGCTTCCGGCACCCGACTTCTGGATCATGCTCACCTACGTGGGAGCGCAGTACCTGCTGACCACGGGCGCCCTCGGCGCATTCGGGTGCGCGCCCGTACCCGACCGGGCGTACCGTGAGCCGCGTACTGCCGTCTGAGAAGCAAGGACACGCCCGTCATGCGCGCCACCACGATCCACGCCCCGTTCGACATGCGCGTGGAGGAGGTTCCCGACCCGGAGCTGCGGCAGCCGACCGACGTCGTGGTGCGGGTCCTGCGGGCCTGTATCTGCGGCAGCGACCTGTGGGCCTACCGCGGCGAGTCGGAACGGCAGCCCGGTCAGCGCATCGGCCATGAGTTCCTGGGCATCGTCGAGGAGGCGGGCACCGAGGTGACCGGCTTCGCGCCCGGTGACCTGGTCGTCGCGCCGTTCGTCTGGTCCGACGGCACCTGCGAGTACTGCGCCGAGGGGCTGCAGACGTCGTGCCCGCAGGGCGGCTTCTGGGGCTCGCCCGGCTCCGACGGCGGCCAGGGCGAGGCCGTGCGCGTGCCCTTCGCCGACGGCACCCTCGTCAAGCTCCCCGCCGGCGCCGCGTCCGACGAGCGGCTGCTCACCGCGCTCCTCGCACTCTCCGACGTCCTGGGCACCGGCCATCACGCCGCCGTCGGCGCGGGCGTCACCCGGGGCAGCACCGTAGCGGTCGTGGGCGACGGCGCGGTCGGCCTGTGCGGGGTGCTCGCCGCGAAGCGGCTGGGCGCCGCGCGGATCATCGCGCTCGGCCGCCACCAGGTGCGTACGGACATTGCCAGGACCTTCGGTGCCACGGACGTCGTCGCGGCGCGCGGGGACGAGGCCGTGGCTGCCGTACGCGAGCTGACCGGTGGTCAGGGCGCGCACGCCGTCATCGAGGCCGTCGGCACCGAGCAGTCCATGCGCACCGCCGTCGGGATCACCCGCGACGGTGGCGCCATCGGCTACGTCGGCGTCCCGCACGGCAGCGGCACCGGCCTCGACCTCGGCGTCATGTTCGACCGCAACATCGCGCTGCGGGGTGGCGTCGCGCCCGTCCGCGCGTACATCCCCGAGCTGCTGCCGGACGTCCTCGACGGCACCGTCGACCCGTCCCCGGTCTTCGACCTCACCGTCGGCCTGGACGGCGTCCCCGACGGCTACAAGGCGATGGACGAACGCACGGCCCTGAAGGTCCTGGTCAAGCCGTAGCGCGATGTGTGCGGCGAGGGTGGGCGTGGTGGTGCCTGCCGCAGGCCCATTCCCATCCCCGCCCGCACAGGAGTCACCCGCGAACGGGGCCTCGGCGCCACTCAGCGGGGGACGAGCATGTACGTGTTCTCCAGCTCGTCCTGCACGACGTGGGCCTCGCCCTCGACCGTGCGAATGGTCAGGTCGTCCTCCGGGGTGCGGACCCGGTAACGCCAGCCTTGCGGGAGCTGCAGCCGTTCGCCGAGCACGGCCAGGGAGTCCATCGTCAGGCTGTCGTCCACGATATGGGAGTACGTCTGCATGACGTAGGTCCGGTCGCCCGGAGCGAGCAGTTCGTGGACGGGTTTGCCGCTGTGCAGGACGTACTCCGTGTCCCGTTCGACCGTGGCATCGACGTAGAAGTTCTTGGACTGCGTGCTGGTGAGGCCGAGCTCCTGGGGGATGCGGAGCTCCGCCACCAGGCGGGCCTCCAGGCCGTCGAACATGGCTGTGTCCCCCCACGCGAACGCCGTGATCTCGTCGACCACCCAGAAGCGCGGGCCGTTCAGAAACACCATCGGCACCCGGAACTGTTCCGCCAGCGAGCGGGGGTCGAGCGCCTTCCACCGCTCGGGTGGACAGTCGTTGAGACCGAGAGTGTTGTAGACCGCCGCCTTGAGGGCTCCGCCCTCGTCCGGCGAGATGAGCAGGATCTCGCCATAGCGAGCGTTCCGCAGACCGCTCAGATGCCGGGGTGCCTTCGATGAGTGCGGCATGACTTCTCCTGTCCGTTCCTGTCCGTGGCTTCGTCACCGTCCAGAGCAAGCTGGGTGAGCCTCAGCTCCTCAGCTCCTCATCCGCTCAGCTCCGTCGAGGATGGCTCGATCCGCGGCCACCGGACGTCAGGGGCCGATGGTGGGCGCGTCGCGGAGTCCCGGCCCGTTGGCATGCCCCAGGGGGCGGGGAGAGAAGCCCGCCGAAGGCGGCCTACGCCCAATTCGGCGCGTCCGCGCCCCACACGCCCGGCGGGCGTGACCAGTCCGCCGGGCCGCCTTCGAACGACACCGGCGACAGCGCGTACCGCAGCCTGCCGAGCGGGCTGTCGGTCTCGGCCAGCCGGCGGCCGGGATCGTACGTCCCGGCGTCGCCGCCGGCCTCGGCCGGCAGACCATGCGTCAGAAAGCGGGCGGTACGCGCCAGCGCCAGCCGTACGAGACGGGTGCCGCCCTCCCCCTCCTGCTCGGTCAGCGACCGCAGGACCGCCGCCGCGAGCAGATACCCGGTGCCGTGGTCGAGTGCCTGCGCGGGCAGGGCGCCCGGACGGTCCGGGGAACCCTCGGCGACGGCGATCCCGCTCGCCACCTGTACGAGGCTGTCGAAGCCTCGCCGACCGCCCCACGGCCCGTCGTCGCCCCACGCCGACAGCTGTGCGACGACCAGACCGGGCCGGGTGAGGCCGTGGCCGTCCAGCGCACCGGGGCGGTAGCCGGTGACCAGCACATCGGCACCGTCGAGGAGCTCGTCCAGGGTGCGCCGGTCCGCCGGGCTGTCGAGGTCCAGCGTCGCGGACCGCTTGCCGAAGCCGGTGTCGGCGTGCTGGTCGGGGAGCTCGGGCAGCCGGGGCGGGTCGATGCGCAGCACGTCCGCGCCGAGCAGCGCGAGCGTCCGCGTGGCGACCGGGCCCGCGATGACCCGGGTCAGGTCGAGCACCCGCAGCCGGCGCGACCGGCGCCGCGGGGCCGCGTCGTCGAGCCGCTCCCGGGTGAGCAGCGGCTGCCGGGCCGCCAAGGCGCCCTGCGGGTGCGCCGCCCACTCGTCGGGGGTGCGCAGGGCGACGGCGAGGCCGCCCGCCGCATACACCGCCTCCTCGACGTCCAGTGACTTCCGCGCGGCGAGCGCGCTCTCCACCCCGTCCTCATCGGTGTCCAGCGCGGCGAGCAACGCCGCTCGGTGGTGCGGGTAGTTGGCGTGCGTACGCACCCAGCCGTCGGCCGTGCGCCAGAACCGGGACAGCGGGGCGAACGTCACCGGAGCCCGCCCGTCCACCAGCAGATGCCGCTCGCTGACGAATGCCGTGGCGACCGCGGCGTCGTCGACCCGCACGGCAGGGATCGGGCCCCCGGCGCCGAGCGCGGCATGTTCCGCCGCCGCGAGCGAACACACCGCGACCGTGGCGCGGGCCAGTCCCATGACGGGAAGCCGGGCCGCAAGCAGGCCCTGCGGACCGCTGTACGAGATACGGCCGGTCAGCTCGGGGTCACCGCCGAGGGCCGCCCACAGCTGCTCGGCTCCGTGCGAAGTCCCGTCCGGAGTCCCTTCCGGAGTCCCGTCCGGAGTCCCGTGCGAATGAATGTCGCTCATGGCTGCACTATGGCACTCCGTGCCACCCCATGGCACGGGAAAGGGCCCGGACGCGATCCCCCACGCCCGGGCCCCTCAGCACAACTCGCTTACCGGCGAACCGCGTCCAGCGCGTCCGTCAGCCCGGTCCCGTAGAACCCGTTCTTGGCCGTGCCGCCCTCGCACACGGCGTCGACGGTGCCGTCGCCGTTGATGTCGTACGGCGCGCCGCACGCCGTGTCGTCGGCCTGCGCGTACAGCAGCGCCTTGACCGCAGCCGCCGAGGCGTGCGGGTGCGTCGACTTGATGAGCGCGGCGACACCCGCGACATGCGGGGACGCCATCGACGTACCGGCCTTGTAGCCGTACCCGCCGTTCATCACCGTCGACAGGATCAGGCCGCTCGTGGCCGGGGCGTCCGGCTTCTGGTAGGCCGTCGAGTCGCCGCCGGGCGCCGAGATGTCGATGGTGCCGTTGCCGTAGTTCGAGTACGACGACTTCAGACCCTTGGCCCCGGTCGCGGAGACGGTGACGACACCCGGCAGCATGGTCGGGTAGTCGAAGCACTCGCGCGGGTTGATGACGCGCGTCACCGGCGTGGTGTCGTTGGGGCTGGTGGTGTCGGTCAGCTCGTTCGCGGCCAGGTCCATCCGCGAGTTGCCGGCCGCGGCGACATTGACCGCGCCCTTGCGCTCCGCGTACCGCGACGCCCGGGTGACCGACTCGATGAGGGCCTTCTGGTCCTCGTCGTTCTTGCAGGCGAACAGCCACGGGTCCGTGTAGTAGCTGTTGTTGGTGACGTCGACGCCGTGCTCGGCGGCCCAGACGAACCCGCAGACGACCGACTCGGTGTAGAAGAAGCCGTCGGGGTTGGCCACCTTGATGCCCGACACCTTGACGCCGGGGGCGACGCCGGTCACGCCGACGCCGTTCTTCGCGGCGGCGATGGTGCCCGCCACGTGGGTGCCGTGGTCGCTCTCGCCCGCCGCCGGCCGCCACGAGCCGGGGGTCGTGTCCGGCGCGCCGGACACGCAGTTGGCGGACGCCTTGACGTCGAAGTTCGGCGCGAGGTCGGGGTGCGTGTCGTCGACGCCCGTGTCGATGACGGCGACGGTGACGTTCCTGCTCCCCAGCGTCTTCTGGTGGGCCTTGTCCGCCTTGATGGCGGGCAGGTCCCACTGCAGCGGCTCGAACGGGTCCTGCTCGCCCGTGGCCTCCGCCGCCGCCTGGGCCGCCTCGGCGGTGCCGAGGGGCTGCTCGACGTCGATGGCCGTGTCGGTCTGCGGGGCCAGCGGGTTGGTGCGGGTGGCGCCCGCCGATGTGACGCCCCTGACCGTGCGGATCTGCTTCGCGAAGTCGGGGTTCTGCGAGTGGACGACGATGACGCCGATCTGGTCGTAGGCGATCACCACCGTTCCACCGGCCTTCGCGATCGCCCTCTTCACGGCCTTGGCGGTGGAGTGACCGCCATGCGTGTTGACGACGTACGACAGCTTCGGACCGTCCGTGGTGACGGCGGCCGGGGCGGTGTCGTCGAGGGAAGCGGCCGACGCCGCACCCGAGGGCAGGAAACCGAGCGAGGCCGTGAGCGCCAGACCGGCGGGCAGAGCTATTGCGCGCGTCCGTCTGGATCGCAGATGAGCCATGGGTTCTCCACATCATCCGTAAAGCCGCCCAGACACCCGGTGCGAATGGGCGGGTACATGACGAGTGAAGTTATCCCGATCATCGGGGTACATCAACGACTTCCGATGGAAACCCTGACGAGAAGGACCGGAAGTGAACCGCTCCGCTGTTGCGTCCGTGCCGTTGTCAGGGAGTGGAGCACCATCACTCCTTCCCCCGTGAGGTCCCCGTATCCATGTCTACCGCACCCGCGTCGCGAGGAGATTCCGTGGCTACCGATGCACCGCCGCCGCCCAAGGGCGGTACGGACACCAGTCCTGCCCAGCCCACGACGGAGCAGTTCGCCGAGGTGCAGGAGAGTGCGGAATTCGGCGAACTGCGCCGCACGTACCGCTCCTTCGCCTTCCCCCTGACCATCGCCTTCATCGCCTGGTACCTGCTGTACGTCCTGCTGTCCAACTACGCGGGCGGCTTCATGGGTACCAAGCTCTTCGGCAACATCAACGTGGCGCTCGTCCTCGGGCTCGCCCAGTTCGCCACCACATTCCTCATCGCCTGGTTCTATGCGCGGCACGCGGCCGAGAAGCTCGACCCCAAGGCGGAAGCGATCAAGTCCCGTATGGAGGCCGACGCATGAGCAGCACCACCCTCCAGAGCGTCCAGCTCGCGGCATCGAGTGCCACCTCCGAGCACCGGCCGCTGATCATCTCGCTCTTCGCCGCCTTCGTCGTCGCGACGCTGTTCATCACCGTCTGGGCCGGCCGGCAGACCAAGAGCGCCGCCGACTTCTACGCGGGCGGGCGCCAGTTCACCGGCTTCCAGAACGGCCTCGCCATCTCCGGCGACTACATGTCCGCCGCGTCCTTCCTCGGCATCGCCGGCGCCATCGCCCTCTTCGGGTACGACGGCTTCCTGTACTCCATCGGCTTCCTGGTCGCCTGGCTGGTAGCCCTGCTGCTCGTCGCCGAACCGCTGCGTAACTCCGGCCGGTTCACCATGGGCGACGTCCTCGCGTACCGCATGCGCCAGCGCCCGGTCCGTACCGCCGCCGGCACCTCCACCATCGTCGTCTCGATCTTCTATCTGCTCGCCCAGATGGCGGGTGCGGGCGTGCTCGTGTCCCTGCTGCTCGGCATCACCACCGACGCCGGAAAGATCGCGATCGTCGCCCTCGTCGGCGTACTGATGATCGTGTACGTCACCATCGGCGGTATGAAGGGCACCACCTGGGTGCAGATGGTCAAGGCCGTCCTGCTCATCGCGGGCACCCTGCTCATCACCTTCCTGGTGCTGTGGAAGTTCAACTTCAACATCTCCGACCTGCTCGGCAAGGCCGCCGAGCAGAGCGGCAAGGGCGCGGCGTTCCTGGAGCCCGGCCTCAAGTACGGTGCCACCGGCACCTCCAAGCTGGACTTCATCTCGCTCGGCATCGCGCTGGTGCTGGGTACCGCGGGTCTGCCGCACATCCTCATCCGCTTCTACACGGTGCCGACTGCCAAAGCCGCCCGTAAGTCCGTCATCTGGGCCATCGGCATCATCGGCGCCTTCTACCTGATGACGATCGCGCTCGGCTTCGGCGCCGCGGCGCTCGTCGGACCCGAGGAGATCACCGCCTCCAACAAGGCCGGCAACACGGCGGCGCCGCTGCTCGCGCTCCACATCGGCGGGGTCGACTCGGCGGGCGGCGCGATCCTGCTCGCCGTGATCTCCGCGGTCGCCTTCGCCACCATCCTCGCCGTCGTCGCCGGACTGACCCTGGCGTCCTCGTCGTCCTTCGCGCACGACATCTACGCCAACGTCATCCGCAGGGGACAGGCCACCGAGCAGGAAGAGGTCCGCGCGGCCCGCTGGGCCACGGTCCTCATCGGCATCGTCTCCATCGCGCTCGGCGCACTGGCCCGCGATCTGAACGTGGCCGGTCTCGTCGCACTCGCCTTCGCGGTCGCCGCCTCCGCCAATCTGCCCACGATCCTCTACAGCCTCTTCTGGAAGAGGTTCACCACGCAGGGCGCCATCTGGTCGATCTACGGTGGCCTGATCTCGTCGGTCGTGCTGGTCCTCTTCTCCGGGGTCGTCTCGGGCAAGCCCACCTCGATGTTCCCGTCCGCGGACTTCGCCTGGTTCCCGCTGGACAACCCCGGCCTGGTCTCCATCCCGCTGGGCTTCCTGCTCGGCTGGATCGGCTCCCTCCTCTCCAAGGAGGAGCCGGACAAGGGCAAGTACGCGGAGCTCGAGGTCAAGTCGCTCACAGGCGTGGGCGCCCACTGAGGAGGGTTCTGTCATACAGATGAGCGCGGCCGCGTCGTAGGGTCCTACGACGCGGCCGCGTCGTTCGTCGTGGTAATCAGCACCTGTCGTTGTCACAGGTGTCGCGTAGGCTCGGCTGTATACACGAGTTCCTGTACGACTTCCGGACACCGGGGAGGGGGCCCGCAGTGCTTATCGACACCTACGGCCGTGTGGCCACTGACCTGAGGGTTTCGCTCACGGACCGGTGCAATCTGCGCTGCTCGTACTGCATGCCGGAAGAGGGTCTGCAGTGGCTCACCAAGTCGACCCTGCTCACCGATGACGAGATCGTCCGGCTGATCCGTATCGCCGTCACGGACCTGGGGATCACCGAGGTCCGCTTCACCGGCGGTGAGCCGTTGCTCCGGCCCGGACTGGTCGGCATCGTCGAGCGCTGCGCCGCGCTCGCGCCCCGCCCGAAGATGTCGCTGACCACCAACGGCATAGGCCTGAAGCGCACCGCGACCGCGCTCAAGGCCGCGGGCCTGGACCGGGTCAACGTCTCCCTCGACACCCTGCGCCCCGACGTCTTCAAGACCCTCACCCGCCGCGACCGCCACCACCACGTGCTGGAGGGACTGGAGGCCGCCCGCGACGCCGGACTGACCCCCGTCAAGGTCAACACGGTCCTCATGCCCGGGCTCAACGACGACGAGGCCCCCGACCTGCTCGCCTGGGCCGTGGAGCACGACTACGAACTGCGGTTCATCGAGCAGATGCCGCTGGACGCCCAGCACGGCTGGAAGCGCGACGGCATGATCACCGCGGGTGACATCCTCGAATCGCTGCGTACGCGTTTCAGCCTCACCCCCGAGGGCGACGAGGCCCGCGGCTCCGCGCCCGCCGAGCGCTGGCTCGTGGACGGCGGACCGCACCGGGTAGGGGTCATCGCCTCCGTCACCCGCCCGTTCTGCCGCGCCTGCGACCGCACCCGGCTCACCGCCGACGGCCAGGTCCGCACCTGTCTCTTCGCCCAGGAGGAGACCGATCTGCGCGGGGCCCTGCGCTCCGGCGCACCGGACGAGGAGATCGCCCGGATCTGGAAGCTCGCGATGTGGGGCAAGAAGGCCGGGTCCGGTCTCGACGACCCGTCGTTCCTTCAGCCCGAGCGCCCCATGTCAGCCATCGGCGGCTGAATCCCGCTCCCACTCGTCGAGCGTCACGACGTCCTTGAGGAAACCCCGGACACCCAGGAACTGGGACAGATGCTCGCGGTGTTCGTCGCACGCGAGCCAGGTCTTGCGGCGCTCCGGCGTGTGCAGCTTCGGGTTGTTCCACGCCAGCACCCAGACGGCGGCGGTACGGCAGCCCTTTGCGGAACAGATCGGGGTCTCGTCACTCACTCGATCATTGTCCACGATCACCGACGATCATCGGCCGACAGGACCATTGGCCCCCAATGGCGACGCCGAGCAGCCACGGGGGGAGCTGCCCGGCGTCGGTCCGTCGCTCCGACGGGGGATGCGGAGCGCACACGCAGTATGTCACGCAGAACCGGCTGCGGTGCACTGGAACTTCACGATTGATCTGAGCTTTTCTTGAGCTTTGCAGAGCCCGGTTTTCCGGGCTTCGAGGCCCGCGGAGCACCGGCCCCGGGGGCCGACGGGGGTCAACTCTGATGGGCGGGCCGTTCCGCCTGTTCCTCCGCTCCGGGGCCGCCCGCCTCCGCCGCGGGGGGCTCCGCGCCGCCCGCGGGTCCGCCCGCGTCGAGCATCGGCCGCACCGGTGGGGCGATGAACGTCGACGGCAGGGCCGGCGCGCTCTCCCGGCCGGCATTGGCGATCACCACGGAGATGTACGGCAGCAGCGCACCCAGCACCAGCGCCACGATCGCCACATGCCGCTCGACGCCCCAGAGCGCCGCGGCCAGGATCACCGCCACGGTCCGGATCGACATCGAGATCACATAGCGGCGCTGCCGGCCGCGCACATCGTCGGCGAGCCCCTTGCGGGCTCCGGTGATCCGGAAGACTTCGGTCGTACTCCGCTTCCGCATGACATTCCACCGCCCGACGACCACCATGCCGGACTCTCCCCGGCCCGGTCCTGGCTCCACGGTACGCCGCGGGTGCGACGCGTTCGAGACCGGGTCACTGCTTACCTGGGCATACGTCCGCCGCCGCACCACGTACGGAGCTGTCCGACATGCGCCGTATGGCGGATACGCTGAGACTGTCCGTAACTGCTCACGTCGATCCGAACCAGGAGGCAGCCATGGGCTGGTTGTGGGCGATCATCGTCGGGTTCGTGCTGGGATTGCTGGCGAAGGCGATCCTGCCGGGGAAGCAGCACAGCCCGCTCTGGCTCATCACGATCTTCGGCATCATCGGCGGGATCGTCGGCAACTCTCTCGCCGTGGCATTCGGCATCGGCGAGACCCCGGGCATCGACTGGGGACGGCACGCGCTGCAGATCGTCGCCGCAGTGATCGTCGTCTGGCTCGGCGACATGGCCTACATGGCCCTGCGCGGCAAAAAGCAGCACGCCTGACAGGGCGCCGGGAGGCCCTTGTACGACACCCCGGCACGACAGCGGCCGGGTGGGGATCGGTACCCACCCGGCCGCTGCCGTGTCCTGTGCGCCGGGTCAGCCGGCCGCGACCTCGACGGCCGCAAGGTTCTTCTTGCCGCGCCGCAGCACGAGCCAGCGACCGTGCAGCAGATCCTCCTGGGCCGGGACCGCGTCCTCGGCCGTGACCTTCACATTGTTCACGTAGGCCCCGCCCTCCTTCACGGTGCGGCGGGCCGCCGACTTGCTGGCCACCAGACCCACCTCGGCGAAGAGGTCCACGACCGGAGCGAGCTCGGCCACCCGCGCGTGCGGCAGCTCGGCGAGCGCCGCACGCAGCGTCGGCTCGTCGAGCTCGGTCAGCTCGCCCTGACCGAACAGCGCCTTCGACGCGCCCACGGCCGCCGCGCACTGGTCGGCGCCGTGCACCAGCGTCGTCAGCTCCTCCGCCAGCGCCCGCTGGGCCGCCCGCGCCTGCGGACGCTCCTCGGTCAGCCGCTCCAGCTCCTCGATCTCCTCGCGGGACTTGAAGCTGAAGATCCGCAGGAACTTGGAGACATCGCGGTCGTCCGCGTTCAGCCAGAACTGGTAGAACGCGTACGGCGTGGTCAGCTCGGCGTCCAGCCAGACCGTGCCGGTCTCCGTCTTGCCGAACTTCGTGCCGTCCGCCTTCGTGATCAGCGGAGTGGCCAGGGCGTGCACCGCGGCATGCGGCTCGACCTTGTGGATCAGATCGGCACCCGCGGTGAGATTGCCCCACTGGTCGCTGCCGCCGGTCTGCAGGACGCAGCCGTACCGCCGGTACAGCTCGAGGAAGTCCATGCCCTGAAGGATCTGGTAGCTGAACTCGGTGTAGCTGATGCCCGCGTCGGAGTTCAGCCGCCGGGCGACCGCCTCCTTCGCGATCATCTTGTTGACCCGGAAGTGCTTGCCGACGTCACGCAGGAAGTCGATCGCCGACAGGCCCGCCGTCCAGTCCAGGTTGTTGACCATGGTCGCGGCGTGCGGACCCTCGAAGTCGAGGAACCGCTCGATCTGCCCGCGCAGTCGCCCCACCCAGGACGCGACGACGTCCGGCGCGTTGAGCGTGCGCTCGGCGTTCGGCTTCGGGTCGCCGATGAGGCCCGTCGCGCCGCCGACCAGACCCAGCGGGCGGTTGCCCGCCTGCTGGATCCGGCGCATGGTCAGGATCTGGACCAGATTCCCCAGGTGCAGGCTGGGCGCGGTCGGGTCGAAGCCGCAATAGAACGTGACGGGACCGTCCGCGAACGCCTTGCGCAGTGCGTCCTCGTCAGTGGACAGGGCGATCAGCCCCCGCCACTGCAGTTCGTCGACGATGTCCGTCACGTCTCTCGCGTCTCCTCAGGTGTGCTTACGGTTGTGCTTGCGGGTGTCCTCGCGAACGTCCTCGCGGACGTCTCCGAGGTTATACGCCCTGGCTGACCGAACTCATATTGAAATCGGGGACCCGGAGCGCGGGCATCGCGGCCCGGGTGAACCAGTCGCTCCACTCGCGCGGCAGCGTCCTCTCCGTACGGCCCGCCTCGGCGGCCCGGGACAGCAGATCGACGGGCGACTCGTTGAACCGGAAGTTGTTCACTTCGCCGACCACCTCGCCGTTCTCGACGAGATAGACGCCGTCCCTGGTCAGGCCGGTGAGCAGCAGCGTCGCCGGGTCGACCTCGCGGATGTACCAGAGGCAGGTCAGCAGCAGGCCGCGCTCCGTGCTCGCGACCATGTCCTCCAGCGAGCGCTCGCCGCCGCCGTCCAGGATCAGGTTGCCGACACCGGGGGACACCGGCAGGCCGGTCAGGCCCGCGCTGTGCCGGGTGGTGACCAGCCGGTCCAGCGTTCCTTCCCGTACCCACGTGGTCGCGGACAGCGGAAGACCGTTGTCGAAGACCGAGGCGTCGTCGCCGGACGCGTGCGCGATCACGAACGGCGCGGACTCCAGACCCGGCTCGTTCGGGTCGCTGCGCAGGGTGAGCGGCAGCTCGGACAGGGTCTCGCCGATACGGGTGCCGCCGCCGGGCTTCGAGAAGACCGTACGGCCCTCCGCGGCGTCCCGGCCGGTCGACGACCACAGCTGGTAGATCAGCAGGTCGGCGACGGCGGTGGGCGGCAGCAGGGTCTCGTAGCGGCCGGCGGGCAGCTCGATCCGCCGCTCGGCCCAGCCCAGGCGCGTCGCCAGCTCCGCGTCCAGCGCGGCCGGGTCCACGTCCTTGAAGTCCCGCGTCGCCCGGCCCGCCCAGGCGGAACGGGTCCGGTCAGGAGACTTGGCGTTGAGCTCCAGCGTGCCCGTCGGCTGGTCGTGGCGGAGCCGCACGCCCGTGGACGTACCGAGATACGTCGAGGTCAGCGTGTGATGGGCGAAGCCGTACAGCTCACGGCCGCCCGAACGGGCCCGGGCGAACGCCTCGCCCAGCGCGGGCGCGAAGTCCGTGAAGACCGCCGACGACGTCTCGGCCGGCGCGTCCGTGAAGTCTCCGGCGACCGGCACGCCGGTCACCAGCGGCTGCGCGTCCTCGGCGGGCCCGGCTGACCGCGCGGCGGCCTCCGCGGCCCGCACCAGCGGCTCCAGGTCCTCGGCCGTCACGGCCGACCGCGACACCACACCGGACGCGGTGCCCTGCGTCCCGTCGACCGTGGCGATGACGGTGAGGGTGCGGCCGCGGGTGACGCCGTTCGTGGTGAGGGCGTTCCCCGCCCAGCGGAGATTGGCGGACGAATGCTCGTCGGCGATGACCACGCAGCCGTCGGCGGTGGACAGCTCGAGGGCGCGCTCGACGATCTCGTGCGGCTTGCTGACGGGGCTCATCGACCGGCCTCCTGCTGGGTCTTCGGGCTGTGCGTTCCTGGGACGTGGGCGCGACCCGTGCTCATCGGCCCGCCACCTGCGTCGTATTGAGACTGTGCTTTCCCGGGGGGCGACCCCCGGACCCCCGGCCGGAGGGGCTGTGGGCGCGACCCGTGCTCATCGGCCCGCCTCCTGCGTCGTATTGAGACTGTGCTTTCCCGGGGGTCGACCCCCGGACCCCCGGCCGGAGGGGCTGTGGGCGCGACCCGTGCTCATCGGCCCGCCTCCTGCGTCGTGTTGAGGATGTTCACGCCGCGGAACAGGGCGGACGGGCAGCCGTGCGAGACCGCCGCCACCTGGCCCGGCTGGGCCTTGCCGCAGTTGAAGGCGCCGCCCAGGACGTACGTCTGCGGGCCGCCGACCTTCTCCATCGAGCCCCAGAAGTCCGTCGTCGTCGCCTGGTAGGCGACATCGCGCAGCTGCCCGGCCAGCCGGCCGTTCTCGATCCGGTAGAACCGCTGCCCCGTGAACTGGAAGTTGTAGCGCTGCATGTCGATCGACCAGGACCGGTCGCCGACCACATAGATCCCGCGCTCCACACCCCCGATCAGGTCCTCCGTCGACAGACCGCCGGGCTCCGGCTGCAGCGAGACGTTCGCCATCCGCTGCACCGGAACATGCGCCGGGGAGTCCGCGAAGGCGCAGCCGTTGGACCGGCCGAGGCCCGTCAGCCGCGCGATGCGCCGGTCCAGCTGGTAGCCGACGAGCGTGCCCTCCCTGACGAGATCCCAGCTCTGCGCCTCGACGCCCTCGTCGTCGTACCCGATCGTGGCAAGACCGTGCTCCGCGGTCCTGTCGCCCGTCACATTCATCACCGGCGAGCCGTACCGCAGCTTGCCCAGCTGGTCGAAGGTCGCGAAGGACGTCCCCGCGTACGCCGCCTCGTAGCCCAGCGCCCGGTCGAGCTCCGTGGCGTGGCCGATCGACTCGTGGATCGTCAGCCACAGATTGGACGGGTCGACGACCAGGTCGTACCGCCCCGCCTCGACACTCGGCGCGCGCATCTTCTCGGCGAGCAGCTCCGGGATCTCCTCCAGCTCGGAGTCCCAGTCCCAGCCCGTGCCGGTCAGATACTCCCAGCCGCGGCCCACCGGCGGTGCAATCGTCCGCATCGAGTCGAATTCACCGGTCGTCGCGTCCACGGCGACCGCCGTGAGCTGCGGATGCAACCGCACCCGCTGCTGGGTGGTGACCGTGCCCGCCGTGTCCGCATAGAACTTGTTCTCGTGCACGGTCAGCAGCGAGGCGTCCACATGCGCCACGCCCTCCGCGCCCAGCAGCCGGGCGCTCCAGTCCGTGAGCAGCCCGGACTTCTCCTCGTCGGCGACGGTGAACGGATCGATCTCGTACGACGAGACCCACGTCCGCTCCGCATGCACCGGCTCCTCGGCGAGCTCCACCCGCTCGTCCGACCCGGCCGCCGCGATCACCTGGGCGGACAGCTTCGCCATCGCCACCGCCTGGCCCGCGACCCGGGCGGCGGCGTCCATGGTCAGATCCACGCCGGAGGCGAAGCCCCACGCCCCGCCGTGCACCACCCGCACCGCATACCCGAGATCGGTCGTGTCGGACGAGCCGGCGGGCTTGGCGTCCCTCAGCCGCCACGCCGCACTGCGCACCCGCTCCAGCCGGAAGTCGGCATGCTCGGCGCCCAGCGCACGGGCCCGCGCGAGCGCCGCGTCGGCGAGCGCCCGCAGCGGCAGCGCGAGAAACGTCTGATCGATGTCATGGGCCACAGGCGGCCTCTCCTTTTCACGCATGCGTGCTCGGATCACTACGCGAAGTCAAGCACGCGGCATGGACAGTTCCGAGGGAGTTTCCACACTCGTCGTCACCGTCGGCGATGGACGGAGCGTCACACCGGCGCGCGTCCCGGCCACCGGGGACGCCGACTGTAGGGTCCCCACAGCAGACACAGGGCGCCACTGTCGGTGGCCGATTCTCCCGATGCCGGGCGGTACCGATAGGTTTTCAGGTACCAGACCGCTATCGAAAGGGTGATCCGTTGAGCCGCTCGGTTCTCGTCACCGGAGGAAACCGGGGCATCGGCCTCGCCATCGCCCGCGCTTTCGCCGAGTCCGGCGACAAGGTCGCGATCACATACCGGTCGGGCGAGCCGCCGGAGGAGCTCACCAAGCTGGGCTGCCTGCCGGTCCGCTGCGACATCACCGACGCCGAGCAGGTGGAGCAGGCCTACAAGGAGATCGAGGACAAGCACGGTCCCGTGGAGGTGCTGGTGGCCAACGCCGGTGTCACCAAGGACCAGCTGCTGATGCGGATGTCCGAGGAGGACTTCGTCTCCGTCCTCGACACCAACCTCACCGGCACCTTCCGGGTCGTGAAGCGCGCCAACCGCGGCATGCTTCGCGCCAAGAAGGGCCGTGTCGTCCTGATCTCCTCCGTGGTCGGGCTGCTCGGCTCGGCGGGCCAGGCCAACTATGCCGCCTCCAAGGCCGGTCTCGTCGGCTTCGCCCGTTCCCTCGCCCGCGAACTCGGATCGCGGAACATCACTTTCAACGTCGTCGCACCCGGTTTTGTCGACACCGACATGACCAAGGTGCTCAGCGACGAGCAGCGCGCGGGCATCGTCTCGCAGGTGCCGCTCGGCCGTTACGCGAAGCCGGAGGAGATCGCCGCCACGGTGAAGTTCCTCTCCTCCGACGACGCCTCGTACATCACTGGAGCCGTCATCCCGGTTGACGGCGGATTGGGCATGGGTCACTGATCACATGAGTGGAATCCTCGCCGGCAAGCGCATCCTCATCACCGGTGTGCTGATGGAGTCCTCCATCGCATTCCACACCGCGAAGCTGGCCCAGGAGCAGGGTGCGGAGATCATCCTGACGGCCTTCCCGCGGCCCACCCTGACCGAGCGGATCGCCAAGAAGCTCCCCAAGCCCGCCAAGGTCATCGAGCTCGACGTCACCAACGACGAGCACCTGGCCCGGCTCGCCGACATGGTCCGTGAGGAGCTCGGCAGCCTGGACGGTGTCGTGCACTCCATCGGCTTCGCGCCGCAGGACGCGCTGGGCGGCAACTTCCTGAACACGCCGTTCGAGTCCGTCTCGACCGCGATGCACGTCTCGGCGTTCTCGCTGAAGTCGCTGACCATGGCCTGCCTGCCGCTGTTCCCGCACGAGGGCGCCTCGGTGGTCGGTCTGACCTTCGACGCGCAGTTCGCCTGGCCGCAGTACGACTGGATGGGCCCGGCGAAGGCGGCGCTGGAGGCCACCTCCCGCTACCTCGCCCGCGACCTGGGCAAGCAGAACGTCCGCTGCAACCTGATCTCGGCCGGGCCGCTCGGCTCGATGGCCGCCAAGTCCATCCCGGGCTTCAGCGACCTCGCGGACGTCTGGAACCACCGCTCCCCGCTGGAGTGGGACATGTCCGACCCGGAGCCCACCGGCCGCGGTGTCGTCGCGCTGCTGTCGGACTGGTTCCCGAAGACGACGGGCGAGATCATCCACGTCGACGGCGGCGTACACATGATGGGTGCGTAACGCACCGTTACCTGTGAGTACGGATTCACCCGTACGACCGTGATGCCCCGGTCACCCGCTGTGTGCGGGTGACCGGGGCATCGCCCGTTCGGCGTAGCGGAGCGGGCGCCCTGGTCGCCGAACAGCGACGCTGGAGAGGCAATCCCTCCCTTGTGGTGCAGCAGCGGTGCATTCCGCAGTACGGCCGAGGAGGTCTGCTTGTGCGTACGACCTGGCGTTCCATGTCCGCACTCGGCGTGCTGGCGACCCTGCTGCTGCCGGTGTCCACCGCGGCCTCTCTGTCGCCCGGAGAGTCCGCCCCGCAGCCGTTCGGAGCCGACTGCGATGTCGTCGTCGAGGGCTCACGCGCCACGGCGTACTGCCACAACTCCTATCTCGACACGGACCGGGTCCAGCTGCACGTCGAGTGCGAGCGATGGTGGGACCTCGATGCGGACAGCCGCCCCGTCGATGTCGCTCCCACCGCCCACGCCACGCTCACCGAGCGCTGCTGGAAGGAGATAGGCACCGCCTGGGTGAGTCACGTACGCGCCTCCTGAGCTGGTCCGCGGGTCCGCGAGTCCGGGGGTCCCGGGGTCCGGGGGTCCCGGGGCGAGGCCCTCAGGGTTCCCGGGCAGGGCCCAGGCTCCGCCTGACGCCTCCGCCCAACGCCTCCGCCCAACGCCTCCGCCTACGCTTCCTCGGCCGGTTTGCGCAGGCACATGAAGGGATAGCTCGCGGCCTCCGCCGCCGCGGTGTGCCCGTCACCCTCGCGGATCGCGTCGACGAGCCGTGCGTGGTCCATGTGGTGCTCCGGGCGCAGCTCATGGCCCACGTCGTCGCGGAGCCAGTCGCGCAGCAGGTCACCGAGGTCCGCGTAGAGCCCGGTCAGGACCTCGTTGTGGGACGCGGCGACCACGGCCAGGTGGAAGCTCGCGTCGGCGGTGACGAACTGCTCCGCGTCGCCCGTCTCCCAGGCCTCCTCGCGGCGCGCGAGCAGCGCGTCCAGCTGCTTCAGATCCCGCTCCGTGCGGCGCTCGGCGGCCAGTCGTGCAGCCGACGACTCGAGCGTGGAGCGCACCTCGGCGACATGGCCCGGATCGGCGTCGGCGAACCTCCTGTGCATGACCCCGGCCAGCTCGCTCGTCGCCACGACATACGTGCCCGAGCCCTGGCGGATGTCCAGGAGGCCGTTGTGGGCGAGCGCGCGGACCGCCTCGCGGACCGTGTTCCGGGCCACGCCCAGCTGCTCGACCAGCTCGGGCTCGGTCGGAATCCGTGAGCCCACCGGCCACTCGCCCGTGGTGATCTGGTTCCGCAGCTCGGTGATCACCTGGTCCGAGAGCGCGGAACGCCGGGGAGAGGACAGCGCCATGGTGCTCCTTGTCAACGAGATTCGTTCGGGATTGGACAATCAATCATCCCATGATTCTATGATGGCTCCATGCCTGACGAGACCCGGACCCGGACCCGTACCCGCACCAGGACCCTGAGCTCCGCCGCCACGGCATCCCGTACCTTCACCGATTCTCCCGCCGGGAACCCCTCGGTCTGGCTCAACCGACTCGTACTCGTCGGACTCGTCCTTGCCGCACTCAACCTCCGCCCCGCCATCACCAGCCTCGGCGCGCTTCTCGAGGAGGCGCGGGGAGGGCTCCACATGAGCGGCAGCGTGGCCGGGATCCTCACCTCCGTACCGCCGCTGTGCTTCGCGGTCTTCGGCCTCACCGCGCCGCGGCTCGCCCGCCGCTTCGGGCCCACCGCGATCGTCTGCGCCGGGATGGCGGCGATCACCGCGGGTCTGCTGATACGGCCCTTCGCGAGCGGCACCTCCGGCTTCCTCGCCGCCAGCGCGCTCGCGCTCATGGGCATCGCCGTCAGCAACGTCCTGATGCCGGTGATCGTCAAGCGGTACTTCCCGGAGCGCGTAGGCAGCGTCACCGGGCTGTACTCCATGGCCCTGTCGCTCGGTACCGCGCTCGCCGCGGCCGCCACGGTGCCCATGACCGAGTCACTCGGCGGCAGTTGGCGCACCGGCCTCGGGGTGTGGGCCTTGGTCTCCGCCGTCGCCGTACTGCCGTGGATCCTGCTCGTGCGCGACCGCGACCGCGACCGGGATCGGACCCGCGATGGCGACCGCGATCGGAACCGTGGCCGGGACGCGGGGCTCGGCCGGGCCGCGCCCGCGCCCGTCGGCCCGGCCGCCGGGACTGCGCCCGCCCTGCGCATCACCCGCAGCCGCACCGCCTGGGCCCTTGCCTGCTTCTTCGGCCTCCAGGCCACCGGTGCGTACATCACCATGAGCTGGATGCCGCAGATCTTCCGCGACGCCGGCGTCTCGCCCGGGACGGCAGGCGTGCTGCTCGCCATCACGATGGTCATGGGCGTACCCCTCGCCTTCGTCATCCCCCGGCTGGCCACCCGGCTCAGGACCCAGGGCCCGATCGTCGTGGCCCTCGGCCTGTGCGGACTCACGGGCTATGCGGGCCTCTTCCTCGCGCCCGCCGCGGGTGCCTGGGCCTGGGCCCTGCTGCTGGGCATCTCCAACTGTGCGTTCCCGCTCGCCCTGACGATGATCGGCATGCGTGCGCGCACCGGCGCCGGCGTCGTACGGCTCTCCGCGTTCGCCCAGAGCACCGGCTATCTGATCTCCATCCCCGGCCCCCTCCTGGTCGGCGTGCTCTACCAGCACAGCGGCGGCTGGGAGCTCCCGCTCGCGCTGATGGCGGGGCTCATGGTCCCGCAGATCATCGTCGGCAGCCTTGCGGGCAGGGACCGGACGATCGAACACGAAGCCGGGATGCGAAACTGACCGTATGCCTGTTCTCGACCCGAACCCCCCGAACGGCCAGAAGAAGCTCCTGCTCATCTTCGGCACGATGATCGCCATCACGGTGGTCATCGGCATCATCGCCTCGATCGCCGCGCCGTGACGCCCACGGTGAGCGCGGCGGACGGTGGTGCCTGCACCACCATCCCCTAGGGGGCAGGTGTCAGGGTGAAGTGGGTGGGTCACCGGATGGGAGACCGGGCTCATGATCCGTAGGTTGGAAGCACCTCGGCAGCCCAGCCGAGCAGCGCACCTTCAGACCCTACGGAGGCGGCCATGTCGGCCCGTGCACGCACCCGCTCCCACGCCCCGGCCGCGGGCGGCATGGACGTCCGGCTGCCGTGGTGGGCGCTCGTGCTGCCGGTGATCGCCTTCGCCGCGCTGCTGGTCCTGATGACCGCCTCCGGCGAGGCGCACGCCGTCACCGGCGTCACCGGCGACCCCTCGGTCGGCTTCCTCCTGGACCGGATACAGACCCTGACCGGCTCCTGACGCGGCCCCGACGCGACTCCCGATGGTCTCCCTACGCCACTGCGACGGGATTCCTGAGGCGACCCGCGCCCTGAGCGCCATGACGTCATCCTTGGCGGGGATGCGCGTCAACACCCTGCGCCCGATGGCCGGTTTCATGCGAAGCTGGGGAGCATGAGCGCCGCAGTGTTTTCCGGGGGGACACGCCCCGGATCCCCTGAATCCCGAAGGATCGTTCTCCTCCGCCATGCGAAGGCCGACTGGCCCCAGGTGCCCGACCATGAGCGGCCGCTCGCCGAGAGAGGCCGCATGGACGCCCCCGTCGCCGGACGCAAGCTCGCCGAGACCGGCATCTCCTTCGACCTGGCCCTGTGCTCGACCGCGACGAGGACCCGCGAGACGTGGAAGCTGGCCGTCCACGAGCTGCCGCACCGCCCGCGGACGGTGTACGAGGAGCGGCTGTACGAGGCCTCGCTCGGTGACCTGATCGCGCTCCTCAACGAGACGCCGGACGACATCGCCGACCTGCTCCTGGTCGGCCACAATCCCGGTATGCACGCTCTCGCGGACGCCCTTGCAGGGCAGGTGGAGGGCGACACCCTGGCCAGGATGAACCGGGGCGGCTTCCCGACCGCTGCGTTCGCCGTCGTCGGCTTCGAGGGCTCCTGGAAGTCCGTCGAGCACGGCGTCGGCAAGCTCCTCGACTACTGGGCCCCGCACGACTGATCGCCGCGCACCGGCGGACGAACCGGCGGAAGAACCGGCGGAGGCGCCGACAGACGAACCGGCCCCGGTGCGCAGATCGCGCACCGGGGCCGGTCAGTTGGCAGCCCGCTGGTTGCCCGGGCCTGGTGGCCCGTGCCGTGGCTCAGCTTTCGTGGACGTCCGCCGCCTCGACCTCTTCACGGGTGATCCCGAGCAGGTACAGCACGGCGTCGAGGAAGGGCACGTTGACCGCCGTGTCGGCGGCCTTCCGCACCACCGGCTTGGCGTTGAAGGCGACGCCGAGTCCCGCCGCGTTGAGCATGTCCAGATCGTTGGCGCCGTCACCGATCGCGACGGTCTGGGACAGCGGTACACCCGCCTCCGTCGCGAACCGCCGCAGCAGCCGCGCCTTGCCGGCCCGGTCCACGATCTCGCCGGTGACCCGGCCGGTCAGCTTCCCGTCCACGATCTCCAGCGTGTTGGCGGAGGCGAAGTCCAGGCCGAGACGCTCCTTGAGATCATCCGTGACCTGGGTGAACCCGCCCGAGACGACACCGACTTGATAGCCGAGCCGCTTCAGCGTACGGATCAGGGTGCGGGCGCCGGGCGTGAGCCGTACCTCCGCACGCACCTTGTCCACCACCGACGCGTCAAGGCCCGCCAGCAGCGCCACGCGCGCGTGCAGCGACTGCTCGAAGTCCAGCTCGCCGCGCATCGCCGCCGCGGTCACCTCGGCGACCTGGTCCTCGCAGCCGGCGTGCGCCGCGAACAGCTCGATGACCTCGTCCTGGATCATGGTGGAGTCCACGTCCATCACCACCAGCCGCTGCGCCCTGCGGTGCAGCCCGGCCGACACGACGGCAACGTCCACCCCGATCTCCGCCGCCTCGGTGGCGAGCGCCGTGCGCAGCGGCTCGGTCTCACAGCCGGACACCGCGAACTCCACCGCGGTCACCGGGTACTTCGCCAGCCGGAAGATACGGTCGATGTTGCCGCCGGTCCCCGTGATCCGCGCCGCTATGGCCGCCGTGGACTCCGCGGTCAGCGGGTGTCCGAGCACGGTGACATGGGAACGGCCACTGCCGCGCGGGCGGTTGTCGCCCGTGCCCGAAATGATCTCGGCCTGGAGCTTCAGCGACTCGGCCCAGCCGTGCACGGTGGCCCGCAGCTCGCCCTCGCTCCCCACGGACGGCTCCGTGACGAGCGCGCACAGGGTGATGCGGCCACGCGTGACGACCTGCTCGATATCGACCACGTCGACGGAGTACGCGGCGAGGGTGTCGAAGAGCCCGGCGGTGATCCCGGGACGGTCCTTCCCGAAGATCTTGACGAGGAGGGTGGGGACGTCGGAAGTCTGTGGGGGCTGCGATGCGCTCATGGTGCCTCCACGGTATAGGGCACTCCGTGCCACGCGCCCCCCCGTCCCGCGTACCGGACACCTGGTTTGTGGGCAGTCGTTCCGCGGGGCGAGCGAAGCGAATGGGGTCACTCCCATGCCCGAAGGGCTATGGGGGAGGGTGGGCACGATCCACCCACCGACCCGCACCCGCCCGACACGACGGACGGTTCAGCGGCGCGCCCGCGGCGTCCCCGGAGGCGGTGGCTCATCAGGAGGCCTGTCCCGGGGCCCCTCCGAGCGCGGCTTCGGCGGCAGCACCGGCCCCGCCACCGTCGGCGACCCGTGCACCCCGCCCTCCGCCGGAGGCAGCCGCAGGTACGGATTCGTGTCCGCGTTCGGCGGGCGGTACGGCACCGACGGCCGGTACGGCCCCTCGGGCGGAGCCGGCACCCTCGGCCCGCCCAGCGCGAACGGCGCCGCCCGCCGCCCCGCCGCGCCCACCCCGTACGCCGACAGCGCTCCCACGGCCCCCGCCCCCGCTCCCCACGCCGCCCCCAGCACGACCGCCAGCCCGAGATGCCCGTGCAGCTCCACCCCCGCGAACGCGTCGACCCCCAGGACCGAGAGCGACGCGTCCGCCGATACATCCGTCAGCACCACCAGCACCGGCAGAGCCACCGCGGTCACCACGCCCAGCGACACCGCGCACCGCCCCGCGAACGCCGCGACCCCGACCCCCGCCCGCAGCGGCGTACGCACCCCCACCAGCACGCCGGCGCACAGCATCATCAGCGCGCACGCCACGGCCAGCAGCCACACCCGCCCGTCGAGCTCCGCCAGTCGCCCGACCGTCACCGGCTCGTCCGCAGACACCCGCAACAGTTCGTCCAGCGGGTCCGGCAGCATCTTCGCCAGCTCGCCGGTCGCCTTCCCCTGCCACGGCACGAAGAGCCCCAGGGGCACACCGAGCCAGGCACCGTTCGGCGCGCCGAGCAGCGCCGCGCCGCCGATCCTCCCGGGGTGCTCGTCGCCGATCGCCGCGTACGCCGCGGCCGCGACGCCCGCCGCCACGGCGACCAGCAGCACGGTCACCAGCGCCGAGACCGCAGGCCGTACCAGTCGGTGCACCGCCTCCCAGCCGCGCGGCAGTGGCGTACGGCGCGAGGCGAGCAGCGCGACGAGCAGCACGCCGAGCACCCAGAACAGCGCCCCCGCGAGCGAGTCGGCGGTGTCGACGGTGAATCCGACCGATGCCCGGGCGTCCACGAGATCCCCGAGCCGGTCGGGCAGCAGCCCTCCGATGTCACCGATATCGCCGATGTCGCCGATGTCACCGAGTCCCGGGATCTCGATCCCACCGCTCCCGCCGCCACCGCTCCCGCCCGGCAGCTCGTCCGGCCGCAGCGCGCCGCCGTCGAACGTGATGACGTCATGGCCCGCCCAGGCCAGCCCGCCGACCACCCCGAGGAACAACGCCACCAACACCCCGGCCCGCGCCGCCAGTTCCGTACCCGACACCCATGCGCCGGCCGCGCGCAGCGACCGCAGGAAGAAGTGGGACAGCAGCAGCGCCCCGACCAGGCCCACCCCGAGTGGCGTGAAGTCGACGGCAGTCGAGGCCTCCGCCCCCTCCAGACCGAACACGGACACATCGCCCGACGGCGTGACGGAACCGCCGACCGCGAGCACGGTCACCGCCGCGGTCATCGGCCCCAGCGAGCCGCTCGCATCGACGCCCAGCAGATGCAGTCCGAGCGCCGCCGTACCCGCCATCCCGGCCATCGCCCAGCTCACCGCGGCGATCGACGCGAACACCACATCGCCCCATGGCACCGTGCGTTCCAGGCCCCTGCTGTCGCTCGCCGCCATCAGGACCCCCCGATCCGTACGGACTTGTGCCCTTGGTGCCTGATCCGTGCGCACTCATGGGTGCTTACCACTCTCCGGGCGCGTTTCTCCGCCGTCAACGGCACGTCCGTGCAAGCCTGAACGCCGCCTTCAGGAGGGCCGACTTTCGGTTACGGGGCCGGGCCTGAAATAGTTCCTCACGATGTTCACCATCCCTAGACTCCCAGCGACGGGGGTAACTCGGGGGACAACTAGTGGGGCATGGAGTGCCTGAACTCGTACTGGAATTGAACGGAAGGACCTGGACCCTCGATCCGTCCAGGTCGTACACCCTCGGACGCGATCCGCAGGGGGACCTGGTGATCGACGACGCCAGGGTCTCGTGGCGGCACGCCACGATCAGCTGGGGCGGCCGGAGTTGGGTCATCGAGGACCACGGCAGCACCAACGGCACCTATGTGCAGGGCCAGCGGATCCATCAGCTGGAGATCGGCCCCGGCTCCGCGGTGCACCTCGGCAACGCCACCGACGGCCCGCGGCTGAATCTCTCCGGTGCCGCTGCCGGTGCCGGTGCCGGTGCCGGTGCCGCTGCCGGCGCGTACAGCGCCCAGGGAGCCGCCCCGCAGAAGGCGCAGGATGCCGCCGGCGCGCAGGCCCCGGCCCAGCAGCCGCAGCAGTGGCAGCAGCAGGCCCCGCAGGGCCACGGCCAGGGCCAGGCGCAGCCGCAGGTTCCGCAGCAGGGCTGGCAGCAGCCCCCGGCCGCGCACATCCCGCAGCAGCACTCCCCGGGGCAGCACTCCCCGGTCCAGGGTGGTGCCGCGGGGGCCCCGCCGGTCTACGGCGACCGCAGCCCGACCACCTTCCACCAGTTCTCCCTCGGCCGCGTCATGCGCATCGGTCGTGCGCTCGAGAACGAGCTCGTGGTCTCCGACCTGCAGGTCTCCCGCCACCACGCCGAGTTCCACGCGACTCCCGACGGCCGTTTCGAGATCCGCGACCTCGGTTCCCACAACGGCACGTACGTCAACGGTCAGCCGATCACCAAGGGCGGCACGGCCCTCCTCGGCCCCAACGACATCGTCGGCGTCGGTCACTCGACCTTCCGTATCGTCGGCGGACAGCTCGAGGAGTTCGTCGACACCGGTGAGGTCTCCTTCTCCGCCCGCCACCTCACGGTGACGGTCGACGGCGGCAAGCAGATCCTCAAGGACGTCTCCTTCGGCGTCCCGGAGAAGTCGCTGATCGGCGTGATCGGGCCGTCCGGATCCGGGAAGTCGACGCTCCTCAAGGCGCTCACCGGCTACCGGCCCGCCGACCAGGGCGACGTCCTCTACGACAACCGCAGCCTCTACAAGCAGTTCGCCGAGCTGCGCCAGCGCATCGGTCTGGTCCCGCAGGACGACATCCTGCACAAGGAGCTGACCGTCCAGAAGGCGCTCAGGTATGCGGCGAAGCTCCGCTTCCCCGGCGACACCGCACCGGCCGAGCGCGAGGCCCGTATCGACGAGGTGCTGCGCGAGCTCAAGCTCGACATCCACAAGGAGAAGAAGGTCACCTCCCTCTCCGGTGGCCAGCGCAAGCGCGTCTCCGTCGCCCTGGAGCTGCTGACCAAGCCGTCGCTGATCTTCCTCGACGAGCCGACCTCCGGCCTCGACCCGGGCATGGACCGCGATGTCATGCAGCTGCTGCGCGGCCTCGCCGACGACGGCCGTACGGTCCTCGTCGTCACCCACTCCGTCGCCGAGCTGGGGCTCTGCGACAAGCTGCTGGTCATGGCCCCCGGCGGCTCGGTGGCCTACTTCGGCCCGCCGGAGGAGGCGCTCAACTTCTTCGGCTACGAAACCTGGGCCGATGTCTTCTCCGCCTTCGAGAACTACCGCGACTACGACTGGGCGGGCCGTTGGAAGGGCTCGCAGCACTACCAGATGTACGCCGCGGACATCGACGCCGTCGCCGCCCAGCCGGTGCAGATGCCGCCGCAGGCGATGGCCAAGCCGCCGAAGCCGCAGGGCTGGGGTTCCCAGCTGTGGACGCTGATACGCCGTTACGCCTCGGTCATCGCGTCCGACAAGGGCTTCATGGGTCTGATGGTCATCCTGCCCGCCGTTCTCGGCGTGGTCAGCGTGGTCATTCCCGCAGACTTCGGCCTCGCCCCGCCGACTCCGCCGTCACGCTTCAACGGCGACGCCGGCACGATCATGCTGATTCTCGCGGTCGGCATGTGCTTCTCGGGGGCCGCAAACTCCGTACGAGAACTGATCAAGGAACGAGTCATCTACGAACGCGAGCGGGCCACCGGCCTGTCCCGCTCGGCGTATCTGATGTCCAAGGTGATCGTCCTCGGCCTGATCACGGCCCTCCAGGGCGTCATCATCTGCGCCATCGGCTTCGCCACCCGTGAGCTGCCCGAAGAGGGCCTGATCATGCCGCCGGCCGTCGAGCTCTGCGTCACGATCATCGCGCTGGGCTTCACGTCGATGATGTTCGGGCTCGTCATCTCCTCGCTGGTCAAGACCGCCGAGAAGACCATGCCGCTGCTCGTCATGTTCGCGATCGTCCAGGTCGTCTTCACCGGCATCCTCTTCCAGGTGTACGGATCGCCCGGCCTGGAGCAGTTCGCCTGGCTGATGCCGTCGCGCTGGGCCATCGCCGGCGCCGGCGCGACCCTCGACCTCGCGCACCTGATGCCGCCGTGGGACCCGAAGAACCCCGACGACCTCGACCCGCTGTGGGAGCACACGGCCGGCCAGTGGGGCGTCAACATCACGATCCTGCTGCTCATCGGCATCGCCTGTGGTGTCGCGGTGGCGCGTCTGCTGCGCCGCCACGAGCCCGAGGTCATGCGCAAGTAGCCGCACCCGCGGTCGTACGACGCCGAAGGGCGGCACCCCGTGCGGGGTGCCGCCCTTCGGCATGTGCGTCCAGCGGCGGTACGTACGGCCGTACGGCGCCGGTACAGCGTCCGTCAGTAGGCGCTGTTGACGTTGTCCATGGAGCCGTAGCGGTCGGCCGCGTAGTTGCAGGCGGCGACGATGTTGGCGACCGGGTCGTACTGGTCCCAGGAGGTGCCGGGGATGTGGTAGGCGTCGAAGGTCGGCTTGATGACCTGCAGCAGGCCCTTCGACGGGACGCCGTTGATGGCGTTGATGTCCCAGTTGTTGATCGCACGCGGGTTACCGGAGGACTCACGCATGATGTTGCGGTGGATGCCCTCGTAGGTGCCCGGGATGTTGTGCTTCTTCATGATGTCCATCGCCTCGCGGATCCAGCCGTCCAGGTTGTTCGCGTAGACGGGCTTACGGGCGGCGGCGCGGCTGGCGGCGGCCTTCACCTCGGCGCGCTGCTTCGCGGCGGCCTCGGCCTTGGCCTTGGCGGCAGCGGCGGCCTTGGCCTTGGCGGCGGCCTGGGCCTGGGCCTGGGCCTCGGCCTTGGCCTTCAGCGCGGCGGCGGCGTCGGCCTTGACCTTGGCCTCCTGGGCCTTGGCGTCGAGGAAGGCGGACTGGTTCGCGATGCTCGCCTGAAGGGCGGCGGCCTTCGCCGTGTCGACGCTGGAGGACCAGGCGACATTCGCCGATGACACGGCCTGCGTCTCGGTCTCCGCGACCGCATTGCCCGGGACGAGGGAGAACGCGAGGGCGGAGGCGCCAACGGCGGCCACACCGGCAATCGTGAACTTGTGAGTCTTGGACAGACGGGAACCGGGGGTGCGGGACGCGAACATGCGAGACGTACCTCTTCGAATAGCGGGGCGTCGCTACAGCCGGGTGGCTCAGCGCCTTCTCGGCGGCGACGGACGCAATTCTTAGCGGCAGCAAAATCCTGTGGCAAAGGTGTGACGTACTACCCGAAATAGTGGATCAGGGGCTTCCCGGGATGCCCGGAAAATGCCCCTGTCGCCCGCTCACGTGGTGCTTATGTGTCCTATTTGGTTCCACTAGGTCCGTTCGTAAGTGATGTGCGCCCTATGCGCGGGCTCACATCGGGCACGTCACGACTTCACCGGGCGTTGATTCCTCATTGCAAAGCGTGAGGGGTGTCAGACGGAAGGATGAGGTGGACGTCCCCGAACTCGTGCCAGAGGTAGAGACGGCGTAGCGCCTCGGCATAACTGCCTGCCAGAGCCTCGCGTCCGGAGATCGCCTCCAGCATCAGCAGATGCGAGGCCTCCGGTTCATGCAGCCCGGTCAGCAGGCCGTCCACCGCCCGCACCCCGCGTCCGGGCGTGACGACGAGATCGGTCCAGCCGGAGGCCGCCTGCACGACCCCGTCGGGGCCGGCGGCCGACTCCAGCGCCCGTACCGCCGTCGTCCCGACCGCGATGATCCTCCCGCCGCCCGCCCGGGCGGCGTTCACCAGCCACGCCGTGGTCGCGGGCACCACGAAGCGCTCCGGGTACGGCGGCTCGTGCGCCTCCGCCGACGCCACCCCCGTGTGCAGCGTGACCGGGGCGAACTGCACCCCCCGGCGCACCAGCTCCGCCACCAGCCGCTCGGTGAAGGGACGGGCGGCACTCGGCATCTCGGCCGAACCGGCCCCGTCCGCAGCGGGCACCGCGAACACCGTCCGGTACGCGGACAGCGGCTGGTCCCGCTCGGTGTAGCGGTAGCGGATGGGCCTGCCGTACCTCTTCATCAGTGCCGGTATGTCGACCGACGCCCTGGCCCACCACAGCCGGTCCGCGCCGGGCACCAGCGGCTCCTCCGGTACGAGCAGCCCGCCGCCCGGCAGCCGGATCTGCGCCCCCGCCGGGCCACCCGCCCTCGGCAGCGTGCTCCCCGCCCCGTCCGGCGAGCGCAGCTCCACCGCCCAGCGGCCGTCGTCCCCTCGCGTGGAGAAGTGGACGACCAGCCGTTCCGCGCCCAGCCGTCCGTTCACGGCGGCGGCCAGCGTCGCCGACGTGTTCACCACCAGCACGTCACCGGCCCGCAGCAACCCCGGCAGCTCCCGGAACGTGTGGTGCGACACCTCCGTCCCGCGCGACACCATGAGCCGTACGTCGTCCCGCCCGCACCCGCGCTGCTCCGCCGGCACCCGCGCCGACAGCTCATCCGGCACCCGCAGCGCCTCCAGCACCCTCATCGCGCCCCCAGCAGCGAAGGAGCCGCATACCGCCCACTGGCAGGCCGCTCGTCGAGGAGCCGCAGGAACCCGGGTACGACCGTCTCGGGCGCGGGCCGCCCGCTGTCGTCGTCGACCGGCACGGCCGCCGCGTACAGATCGGTGCGCATGTCGCCCGGGTCCACCGCCCACACCCGCAGCGCGGGCTCCTCGACCGCGAGGACCGCGGCGAGCTGGTCGAGCGCGGCCTTCGACGCCCCGTACCCGCCCCAGGTCTCGTACGCCTCGGCCGCCGCGTCCGAACTGAGCGCGATCACCGCCGGAGCCCCGCTCGCCCGGAGCAGTGGCAGAGCCTCCTGCACGAGCCCCAACGCGGCCACCACATTCACCTCCAGCGCCGCCCGGAACCCGTCCAGCGGCTGCGCGTCGAGCCGCACCAGAGGCGCTGCGCCCAGCACGCTCGCATTGCTCACCAGCAGATCGAGCCCGCCGAGCCGCCTGGCCTCGGCGACCAGCTCCGCGCGGTGCCCGGCGTCCGTGACATCCCCGGGCACCGCCACCACCCGCGTCCCGAACCGCTTCAGCTCGCCCGCGGTCTCCTCCAGTACGGTCGCCGTCCGCGCGTCCAGCACCAGATCCCAGCCCCGCTCCGCGAGCGCCGCACCCAGCGCACGCCCG
Source organism: Streptomyces sp. NPDC001514 (assembly GCF_053597075.1). Classification (NCBI taxonomy): domain Bacteria; kingdom Bacillati; phylum Actinomycetota; class Actinomycetes; order Kitasatosporales; family Streptomycetaceae; genus Streptomyces; species Streptomyces sp. NPDC001514. The sequence continues at coordinate 10,465 of NZ_JBSFHO010000007.1, read as the reverse complement.
AGCCCTTTCGACGCCCCCGTGATGATCGCGACAGGCATGTCATCCATCCCCTCTGTATCGGTGCCCCCAGAGTGGATCCCGGCCCCGGCCGGCCGCGTCGTCCCCGGGCCCGTACCGGCCAGGGCACTTCGACCTAGGCCCCAGGTCCTGATCAGCCGCCGTCCACAGCCCGATACGCACGGTCACACCCGCCGGTACGGTGATCCCATGAGCCACCGACCGAGCTCCGGCCTCGCCGCCGTGAGCACCGCTCTCCTCGCGATGAGCAGGCATCTCGAGGTGCGCGACGTCCTCAAGACGATCGTCGCCTCGGCCCGCGAGCTGCTCGACGCCGAGTACGCGGCACTGGGCGTGCCCGACGACCACGGAGGCTTCGCCCAGTTCGTCGTCGACGGCGTCAGCGACGAGCAGTGGCGGGCGATCGGCCCGCTCCCGCGCCAGCACGGCATCCTGGCCGCGATGCTCAGGGACGCCAAGCCCGAGCGGCTCGCCGACGTGCGCAAGGACCCCCGCTTCGAGGGATGGCCCTCCGCCCACCCCGACATGTCCGACTTCCTGGGCCTGCCCATCAAGGACGGCGACGAGACGATCGGCGCGCTGTTCCTCGCCAACAAGCGGTGCCCCAGGCCCCCCTCTTCCCGCGGAGACAGCTGCGGCTTCACCGAGGACGACGAGGAGCTCCTGTCGATCCTCGCCCAGCACGCCGCGATCGCCCTCACCAACGCCCGGCTGTACGAGCGCAGCCGCGAGCTCACCATCGCCGAGGAGCGCTCGCGCCTCGCCCACGAGCTCCACGACGCCGTCAGCCAGAAGCTCTTCTCGCTCCGGCTGACCGCGCAGGCCGCAGCCAGGCTCGTGGACCGCGACCCCGTCCGCGCCAAGGGCGAGCTGCAGCAGGTCGCCGCCCTCGCCGCCGAGGCCGCCGACGAGCTGCGGGCAGCGGTGGTCGAGCTGCGCCCCGCGGCCCTCGACGAGGACGGCCTGGTCAACACGCTTCGTACGCAGATACAGGTCCTCGACCGCGCCCACACCGCCCGGGTCACCTTCGACAGCTGCGGGGTCCGGGCACTGCCCGCCGCCCAGGAGGAGGCCCTCCTGCGGGTCGCCCAGGAGGCCCTGCACAATGCCCTGCGCCACTCGGGCGCGGAGCTCGTCGCGGTCAGCCTGGCCCGCAGGGGCCAGGGCGCGGTCCTCAGCATCACGGACGACGGCAAGGGCTTCGAGCCCCGCTCGGTCCGCAGGGCGGGCCGTCACCTCGGTCTCGTCTCCATGCGCGACCGGGCGAGCGGTGTCGGCGGCACACTCACGGTGGAATCGGCGCCCGGCAAGGGCACCACGATCGAGATGGAGGTGCCCGGTGGGTGACAAGGCGATCCGGGTGCTGCTGGTGGACGACCATCAGGTCGTCCGCCGCGGCCTGCGTACGTTCCTCGAGGTACAGGACGACATAGAGGTCGTGGGGGAGGCCGGGGACGGCGACGAGGGCGTCGCGCGCGCCGAGGAGCTGAAGCCCGACGTCGTCCTCATGGACGTGAAGATGCCCGGCACCGACGGCATCGAGGCCCTGCGTAAACTCCGCGCGCTCGCCAACCCGGCGAAGGTGCTGGTGGTCACGAGCTTCACCGAGCAGCGCACCGTGGTCCCCGCCCTGCGCGCCGGCGCGTCCGGTTACGTGTACAAGGACGTGGACCCGGATGCGCTGGCCGGCGCGATCCGCTCCGTGCACGCGGGCCATGTGCTGCTCCAGCCCGAGGTCGCGGGAGCGCTGCTCGCCCAGGACGATCCGAACACCGGGCAGGGGAGGGGGACCTCACTCACCGAGCGGGAGCGCGAGGTGCTCGGCCTGATCGCCGACGGCCGGTCCAACCGCGAGATCGCGCGCGCCCTGGTTCTCTCCGAGAAGACGGTGAAGACGCATGTGTCGAACATTCTGATGAAGCTGGATCTGGCGGACCGCACCCAAGCCGCGCTGTGGGCCGTGCGCCATGGGCTCACCCGCTGATCGGATCGTTTCAGCAGGTCAACGGGGCAGCCATGCGGACCGTCGCCTTCCGGTGTGAGATTCATACCGTCGGGTGTATGTCGCCCACATGGCGTATCCCGGGCGGCGCGCCGGCGTTCTTCATGGCGTGCTGCGGCGACCCCGCCGCGGCGATGACCAGGAGGATCTGAAGTGAAGAACCTGAAGAAGGCCGTTGCCGTCACCATGGTCGCCGGTGGCCTCATCGCCGCCGGTGCCGGTGTTGCGTCCGCCACCTCCGCGCACGCCGACGGTCAGGCGACCCACTCCCCGGGCGTCGGCTCCGGCAACCTGGTCCAGGTCCCGGTCCACGTCCCGGTCAACGCCGTGGGCAACACCGTCAACGTCATCGGCGCGCTCAACCCCGCGTTCGGCAACGAGGGCATCAACTTCTGAGCCGGCCGCCGGCGGTCCCCGCCGCATCGCAGTGACCACCGGACCCCGGGCATCGCCCGGGGTCCGGTCGCGGTCCCGCTCTCGACGCGCCCGGCGTACGGGCCGGCGGGTCCGGTTACGGCCGTCGGCGTTCCAGCTCTTCCATGTACGCGTTGTACGCCGCGACCTGGGCCCGCCGGGCCACCCGTTCCACCGGCCGCAGTGCAGCCCCCCGCGCCGCCAGCCCTTTTCTCGACGCGCCCCTCGCACCGTTCGGCGCCGGGGGCGCCTCGCGGGCTTCGGGGCGCTGTGCCGGACTCCGTCCGGCGTACGGGCCGGCGGGTCCGGTTACGGCCGTCGGCGTTCCAGCTCTTCCACATACGCGTTGTACGCCGCGACCTGGGCCCGCCGGGCCACCCGCTCCACCGGCCGCAGTGCAGCCCCCCGCGCCGCCATCTCCGATGCGCTCACCGCACCGCCGTGCCCGTGGTCGTACGCCAGCGAGATCAGCAGTCCGATCCGCTGCGCCAGCTCCAGCACCCGCACCGCACGCGGCGGATACCCGGGCGCCAGCACCTCGCGGCCCGCATGAGCGCGCGCACGGTACGCGTCCAGCGCGGCCTCCGCCACCGGACCCGACGCCGCCACATCGAGCCGCGACAGCACCACCGTCGCCTCCCGCAGCGCCTCCGCGAGCTCCCGCTCCGCCTCCCCGAGCGACGGCACATCGGCGGGCGGCGCCTCCCGCACCGGCAGACAGTGCCAGACGACCTCCACATGCACATCGCCGGCCGGTCCTGCCTCGTACACCTCCGGCACCAGCCCGTACGCCGCCCCGTGGCCGACGACCGCCTCCTCTGCGTCCAGCGCCCGCGCATTGAAGTCGGGCGGCCCGCTGAGACCCAGCGGATGCCCCGGCGCGGGCAGTGCGACGCGGAAGCCGTTCATGCCGAGCCCGCGCAGCCGCCCCAGCGCCAGCGTGAGCCCGACCGGGCCCGCCTCGCCCGGCAGCCCCTCCACACGGTGCACCGCGTCGTCCCCGACAATCGCGAGCACCGCGTCATCCGGTGATACAAATCCGGCCAATAGGGCATTTCCCCATGCGGCCAGTCGTCCTGAGCGTGGTTCCGAGAGCATGGACCCAGCCTAGGTACCGGACCAGGCCGTCGGCCCACCCGGCAGGTGGCGTAGGTTTTCCCTGGGAGCCACGCCCACAGGCGCACCGGACTCCCGGGACTTCTCGAGACCTCTCGACGATTGCATGGGGAGACAACGCGCTCATGAGCGATGTACTGGAGCTGGTGGACGTATCCGTGGTCCGCGACGGACGCGCTCTGGTGGACGACGTCTCCTGGTCGGTCAAGGAAGGCGAGCGCTGGGTGATCCTCGGCCCCAACGGCGCCGGCAAGACCACCCTCCTCAACATCGCCTCCAGCTATCTCTTCCCCACCACCGGCGCCGCCACCGTCCTCGGCGACCGGCTCGGCAAGGTCGACGTCTTCGAGCTCCGCCCCCGCATCGGCATGGCCGGCATCGCCATGGCCGAGAAGCTGCCCAAGCGCCAGACCGTCCTGCAGACCGTCCTCACCGCCGCGTACGGCATGACCGCCACCTGGCACGAGGACTACGACGCCGTCGACGAGGAGCGCGCCCGCGCCTTCCTCGACCGGCTCGGCATGTCGGAATACCTGGACCGCAAGTTCGGCACCCTCTCCGAGGGCGAGCGCAAGCGCACCCTCATCGCCCGCGCGATGATGACCGACCCCGAACTGCTCCTCCTCGACGAGCCTGCCGCCGGGCTGGACCTCGGCGGCCGCGAGGACCTGGTGCGCCGCCTCGGCCGCCTCGCCCGCGACCCGTACGCGCCCTCCATGATCATGGTCACCCACCATGTCGAGGAGATCGCCCCGGGCTTCACCCATGTCCTCATGATCCGCCAGGGCAAGGTGCTCGCCGCCGGCCCCATGGAGACCGAGCTGACCTCCCGGAACCTCTCCCTCTGCTTCGGCCTGCCGCTCGTCGTCGAGCGCAACGGCGAGCGCTGGACGGCCCAGGGGCTCCCGCTCTCCTGACCGTGCTGCCTGCGCTCTCCTGATCGCGCCCTGTCGGGGCGGCATTCGCGCCCCTACCATGCCCATGTGGACATCGACGCATGGGTGTGGTGGCTCATCGCAGCGGTGGGACTCGGCATCCCGCTCGTACTCACCGCCATGCCCGAATTCGGCATGCTCTCCGTCGGAGCTGTGGCCGGGGCCGTCACTGCGGGCCTCGGCTTCGGCGTGGTGGCGCAAGTGGTGGTCTTCGCCGTGGTGTCGGTCGCGCTCATCGCGGTCGTACGACCCATCGCCGCACGCCACAGCTCCCAGCGCCCCCAACTGGCCACGGGTGTCGACGCGCTGAGAGGCCGTCAGGCCGTCGTCCTGGAACGGGTCGACGGCAACGGCGGCCGCATCAAACTCGCCGGCGAGGTCTGGTCGGCGCGTTCCCTCGACACGGAGCGGGCCTTCGAACCCGGCGAGCAGGTCGACGTCGTGGAGATCGACGGGGCGACCGCCGTGGTCATGTGACCACTCCTCAGGTGACCTCTCGTCATGATCATGTGACCGAACCGCCCCCACGACCGCCCGCGGTCTGGGAAACTCGATCATCAGATTCATCCGGCAGCGAAGGGCACGGGTAGCACGATGCCATCGATCATCATCGTCCTGGTCATTCTGGTGATCCTGGTGTTCATCGCCCTGATCAAGACGATCCAGGTCATCCCTCAGGCCAGTGCCGCCATCGTCGAACGCTTCGGCCGCTACACCCGGACGCTCAACGCGGGCCTGAACATCGTGGTCCCGTTCATCGACTCGATCCGCAACCGGATCGACCTCCGGGAACAGGTCGTCCCGTTCCCGCCCCAGCCGGTGATCACCCAGGACAACCTCGTCGTCAACATCGACACCGTCATCTACTACCAGGTGACCGATGCCCGGGCCGCGACGTACGAAGTGGCCAGCTACATCCAGGCGATCGAGCAGCTCACCGTCACCACCCTGCGCAACATCATCGGTGGCATGGACCTGGAGCGGACGCTCACCTCCCGCGAGGAGATCAACGCGGCCCTGCGCGGCGTCCTCGACGAGGCCACCGGCAAGTGGGGCATCCGCGTCAACCGCGTCGAGCTCAAGGCCATCGAGCCCCCGACCTCCATCCAGGACTCGATGGAGAAGCAGATGCGCGCCGACCGTGACAAGCGCGCCGCGATCCTCACCGCGGAAGGTATCCGCCAGTCGCAGATCCTCACCGCCGAGGGTGAGAAGCAGTCCGCGATCCTGCGCGCCGAAGGTGAGGCCAAGGCCGCCGCCCTACGCGCCGAGGGCGAGGCCCAGGCGATCCGTACGGTCTTCGAGTCCATCCACGCCGGAGACCCCGACCAGAAGCTGCTCTCGTACCAGTACCTCCAGATGCTCCCGAAGATCGCCGAGGGAGACGCCAACAAGCTCTGGATCGTGCCCAGCGAGATCGGCGACGCGCTCAAGGGCCTCTCCGGCGCCCTCGGCAACTTCGGCGGCGGCCCGCTCGGCGGCAACATCGGCGGCAACAAGGGCGGCAACGGGGGCAACGGGAGCGGGGGCCACACCATCCCGCAGCAGGGCAGCGGCACCGAACGACGCGAGCAGCCCCCCATCGACTGACACCACCCCTCCCCACCGACGCACCCCCCTCGACCGGCGGATACGTGCGGTCGTGCATGATCGGTGGAGCCCCTCGACCTTCACGGCGGGGAGGCGACACCCTGATCATGTGAGGAGATGGCTTTGTCCATCTGGGAAGTGCTCGCGGTCTTCGCCGCCGGTACAGCAGCGGGCACGATCAACAGCATCGTCGGCTCGGGAACCCTCATCACCTTTCCCGTCCTGCTGGCCACCGGCCTGCCCCCGGTCACCGCGACCGTCTCGAACGCCCTGGGCCTGATACCGGGATCGATCAGCGGAGCCATCGGCTACCGCGAGGAGCTCACCGGCCAGCGCCGCCGCATCCTCCGCCTCGGCACCGCCGCCCTCATCGGCGGCCTCGGCGGCGCGATGCTGCTGCTCCTGCTGCCCTCGACGGCCTTCGAGACCGTCGTCCCCGTCCTGGTCGCGCTCGCCCTCGTACTCGTGGTCCTGCAACCCCGCATCACCCGGGCCGTCCAGCGCCGACGTGAGCGCAACGGCTCCGAAGACCCCCACCCCGACGGCGGACCGCTCCTCTTCGCCGCCATCATGCTCGCCAGCGTCTACGGCGGATACTTCACCGCCGCTCAGGGGATCATCTACCTCTCCCTCATGGGCATGCTGCTCCACGACACCCTGCATCGCCTCAACGCCGCCAAGAACGTCCTCGCAGCGATCGTCAACGGCATCGCCGCGCTCTTCTTCCTCTTCGTCGCAGACTTCGACTGGAACGCGGTCCTGCTGATTGCTGTCGGCTCCGCCATCGGCGGCCAGATCGGCGCCAAGATCGGCCGCAGGCTTCCGCCCACGGTGCTGCGGACCGTGATCGTCATCGTGGGCACGGCCGCCATCGTCCAGCTGGCGCTGCGCTGACAACACCACCCGCCGCGGGCACACGGAAGCCCGCCTCCCGAAGGAGGCGGGCTTCCGTCTTCCGTACGACCGCGCGGTCGGGCTACGCCGCGGACTGCGCGACCGACGACGAGCTGTGCTGTGCCAGCCACTCCGGCAGCGCCGACCGCTCACCCGCCCGCAGTGCCAGCAGCATCGCGTCCGCCGGGGTCGGCACGAACGGCTCGTGCAGCAGCGGCATCCCCGCCTGCTCCGGCGTACGGTCCGCCTTGCGGTGATTGTCCTCGGCACAGGACGCGACCGTGTTCAGCCAGCTGTCCGCACCACCCTGCGACCGCGGCACCACGTGGTCCACAGTCGTCGCGCGCCTCCCGCAGTACGCGCACCGGTGCTGGTCCCGTACCAGGACCCCCCGCCTCGACCACGGCGCCTGTCTTCGGAACGGCACCCGTACGTATCTGCAGAGCCTGATCACCCGGGGCACCGGAAGATCCACCGCGGCACCGCGCACACGCAGCTCGGGGTGGGACTGCTCGACGACGGCCTTGTCCTGCAACACAAGCACCACCGCACGGTTGAGCGTCACCGTCGACAGCGGCTCGAAGCTCGCGTTGAGTACCAGCGTGTCCCGCATTGTGCCCCACCTCCCGTGTGCCGGCCCGGCCCTTGTGGCGGGCTCTGGGCTTGGATCAACTCTGGCCGGGCACGCCGCGATGGACAACGCAATATCCGCGCACAACGAAAGATGCCCGCTCCTGATCTCTCCAAGACCAGGAGCGGGCAAACAACAAGCGAACCCTCGGAAAGCTACCCGCGGTTCTCGTACTCCCCGATGAGCTGGGCCCGCGCGAGCGCATGGAACCGCAGATTGAAGCCCACGACCGCAGGCGACACATCGTCACCGGGCCCCAGCTTCTCGTGGTCCACCGCGTACACGGTGAAGACGTAGCGGTGCGGCCCGTCGCCCTTCGGCGGCGCAGCACCGCCGAAGTCCTTCGACCCGTAGTCGTTACGGACATGCACCGCGCCCTTGGGCAGCCCCTCGAACTTCCCGCTGCCCGCGCCCGCCGGAAGCTCCGTCACCGACGCCGGAATGTCGAACAGCACCCAGTGCCAGAACCCGCTCCCTGTCGGCGCGTCCGGGTCGAAGCACGTCACCGCGAAGCTCTTCGTCTCCGTCGGGAAGCCCTCCCAGCTCAGCTGCGGCGACGTGTTGCCGGCCGAGTAGACCTGGGCGTCCTTCAGGACACCGCCGGGCTCGATGTCGGCGCTCGCCACCGTGAACGACGGCACCGGCGGATGGAAGTCATGAGGCAGCGGAGCCCTCTTCGCCTCGGTCACGTCTGAACCTCCGAATCGGCGTTCCTGCGCTTACGCGCTTGCGGCACCGAGCCTAGAGCCAGTTACGACGGCCGCCGACATCCGCGAGCCACTGGTTGAGGTAGGCGGCGTAATCCGTCGCCTGGAAGTTGTGCAGGTCCACCTGGAACGAGCGGTACGAGTCGCTGCCCTCGCTGAACAGCCCGGGCTTCTTGTCCATCTCCAGTACGACGTCCATCTCCCGGCTGTCGGCGACGAACGTGAGCTCGACCTGGTTCAGCCCCCGGTACTGCGCCGGCGGCAGGAACTCGATCTCCTGGTAGAAGGGCAGCCGCTGCCGCGTCCCGCGAATGTGCCCGCGCTCCATGTCGGCGCTCTTGAAACGGAAGCCCAGCTGGATGAACGCGTCGAGAATCGCCTGCTGAGCGGGCAGCGGGTGCACATTGATCGGGTCAAGGTCACCCGAGTCCACGGCACGCGCGATCTCCAGCTCGGTCGTCACACCGATGTTCATCCCGTGAAGCTGCTGGCCCGCGATGCTGGTGATCGGCGTCTCCCAGGGGATCTCCAGACCGAACGGCACCACATGCACAGCGCCGGCCTTCACCTCGAAGGCGCCGCCGAGACGCTGCTTGGTGAACTCGATGTCCTGCTTGACCTCCTGGTCACCACCCTCGACCTCGACGCGTGCCTGCAGACCGACCGACAGCCCCTCGATCTGCTGATCGACCGAACCGCCCTGGATCCGCACCTCGCCCTGCACGACGCCGCCCGGAACGACGTTCGCCTCGGTCAGCTCCGTCTCGACGGACGCACCGCCGGCACCCAAGCTCGCGAGCAGCCTCTTGAAGCCCATGTTCAATCCCTCCTGTGTCCTGACCCCTACATACGCGCGACGACGGTAGCCGGTTCCCCCGAGGGGGCGAGTACCCTCGTACGCCATGATCGAGAGCCCCGACCGTACGCCGCTGCCCCGGGACTTCTTCGACCGGCCCGTCCTCGAGGTCGCCCCGGACCTCCTCGGCCGCACGCTGGTGCGCCAGAACGACGACGGCCTCGTCGAACTCCGGCTCACCGAGGTGGAGGCATACGCGGGCGAAGCCGACCCGGGCTCCCACGCCTACCGCGGCCGCACCGCCCGCAACGGAGTGATGTTCGGCCCGCCCGGACACGCCTACGTCTACTTCACCTACGGCATGTGGCACTGCCTGAATCTCGTGTGCGGCCCCGAGGGCACGGCCAGCGGGGTCCTGCTGCGCGCGGGCGAGATCCGAGTGGGCACCGAGCTCGCCCGCAAACGTCGAATCTCAGCCCGAAATGACAAGGAACTGGCCAAAGGCCCGGCCCGCCTGGCCACGGCCCTCGACATCGACCGCACTCTCGACGGCACCGACGTCTGCGCAGGCCCCGGCGCCCCTCTGCGCATCCTCGCCGGCGCGCCTGTCACCTCTGACCAGGTTCGCAACGGCCCGCGCACGGGAGTGGCCGGCGAGGGAGCCGGCCACCCCTGGCGCTACTGGATCACCGACGACCCCACCGTGAGCCCCTATCGGCCTCACGTGCCACGCCGCAGGTCAACTTGACTCGGGGTATCGAGACGCCTAACGTAGCCCGAGCCGCTTGTACAGGGACTGCTGTTCTACAGCCCCCGAAGTGGCCATCCACTACCTACGACCAACCCAAACCGGGTGGGATTTCGGCATGCCGAAATTCAACCTGATCGGCTCGATTATGAGTCACCGGGAGAATCGGCTAACGTAGTGAACACGCCGAAAGGCAAAAGGCCCTCCAACGGCCACCGGAATCAGAATCCGAACCGGGAACGGAACGGAAAATGAATCTGGTAAGGTTGGAAACACCGAAGGGAAGCGCCCGGAGGAAAGCCCGAGAGGGTGAGTACGAAGGAAGCGTCCGTTCCTTGAGAACTCAACAGCGTGCCAAAAATCAACGCCAGATTAGTTGATACCCCGTCTCCATCATGGAGATGAGGTTCCTTTGAAAGTCCATCCCGCTTGCGGGGTGGCAATACACAGCGAGGACGCTGTGTGCGACCGGGATTATTCCTCCTGGTCGCACCGCTCTCGTGGTGTCTCTCCCGATTACGGGAAAACATTCACGGAGAGTTTGATCCTGGCTCAGGACGAACGCTGGCGGCGTGCTTAACACATGCAAGTCGAACGATGAAGCCCTTCGGGGT
>NZ_JBSFHO010000006.1:0-227155 GCF_053597075.1 Streptomyces sp. NPDC001514 | reverse complement strand
CGGCCCGCTGAACGGGGAACCCACCCGAAGCCCCAGCCGGTACCCACCGGCCGGCAGACGGGAATCCTCGCCCTTTAGGGCGGGGAGGATGTCAACCACTCCCCCGCCACCGTGACCGAGCACCTGGCCGAGTACGGCCACGCAACCCTCGCTGGGGGCGAGTCCGGCATCGTCTTCGGCAACGACGGAGGCGGCCGTCTCATCGCCCTCGCGAGCGACGGCCGGGTCCACAAGTCCAGGACCGCGTCATGGACCGATGAGTTCTATGCCGTAGCCGTCGATCTGGGCGACTTCCTCGAACAGCTCCGGCATGCCGTGGAGCGGTTCGCCGCCACAGGCCACCCTGGCTCTCTCTGAGAATCGCCATGCGGCCGGCACGACACCGCCTCCTGCCCGGCGACTCACGCAACTGCAGTCAGAGCGTTGGGTGCGATCCCCACCGCCCCCACACCACCCGCGCCCGCGCCGGAAAACAGGCGGCGGGTCGGCTGATTCGACCTCATGGCTCGGAGCGCGACCGGCCGCACGGACCGCCCCGCCAGCGTCCCTCGGAACGGTCGGGCAAAAGGCCGGCGCTCCGATCGATCTCGCTCAACTCATCGAGGGGTTGCCGGCTCACGGACGGGATCAGCAGTTCGGGTCTCAGGTCCACGGCCCGCATCATGTGCACCGGCACCGACGCGCTGGAGCAAATCCCACTGTGACTGCGGCCAGTGGGAATTCCCCATGAACGACCGGTCAGCGGGTGACAGACCGCAGTGAAAGGCGACGCGGAAGGTGGCGTCCGGGGTTGAGGACTCAGAGCCGGGCGCTGAGGCGCGCCTTGGCTTCGGGCCATTCCTCGGCCAGGATGGAGAAATACACGGTGTCCCGCCACGTGCCGTCCGGGCGCCGGAAGTGACGTCGCAGCACGCCTTCGCGGTGCGCGCCGAGGCGGGCGATGGCCGCCTGCGAGCGGTGGTTCAGGTGGTCCGTCTTCAACTGCACGCGCCCCATGCCCAGTTCTTCGAAGGCGTGGGTGAGCAGGAGCAGCTTCGACTCGGTGTTGACCGCGGTGCGCCAGTACGCGCGCCCGTACCAGGTCCAGCCGATTTCCAGCCGTTCGTTGGCGGCGTCGATGTCCATGAACGTGGTCCAGCCGACGGCCTGGCCGCTCGCGCGGTGGATGACCGCGAAGGGAACATGTTCACCGCGCTCGGAGGCTTCCAGCAGCGCCCTGAGTGTGGCTCCGAGCTCGTCCCGCGTCTGCGGTGTCGGCCCGCCCTGCCAGCGCCAGACCTCGTCGTCCCGGCCGCCCGCGGTGAAGAGCTCGCCGAGATGGTCCATGGTCAACGGATCGAGACGTACGTGGTGGCCCGTGAGCGTTACGGGCAGCGGTGTCTTGGCGGGCATGGGACGTAACCGTAGCCACGCATTGGACTAGATGCAATCCGTTGTTGCACTAGAGCAAACGCCTCGAGATCGATCGGCGGAAGGGCCGTCGCGGGAGCCGACCCGTCCGACGCCCGCACGCAAGCGCCGCCGAGGAGCCGAGCTGGAGGCGGCGCTGCGGGCAGCGGCCGGGGACGATGCCGTCTGCTACTTACAGCTGACATACGAGGCCGTCGCCGCACGCGCCGGCACCAGCCGCGCAGTGCTGTACGCCAGAACTCACCCGACTACGTCGCGTCCTGCACGCCGGAGCCGGGCACGTCCGACGGTCTCTTCGTACTCGTCCTCCGCACCTCCGCCGACGACGCCCCCATGAATGCCGTGGGTGACGAACTACGGCTCGAACCGTTCGGCCGCCGCGACGACCGGGATGCCGACCGGGACGACGTGACCCGCTTCGCCGACCACGCCGTGCCCCTGCCCCTGGGCGACGGGGCGCTCGGCCACTACAGCGACTACTCCGTCACGGTCCGGACCGGCTGTACGAGCTCCGCGCTCCGATGTCCGCGAGCACCTCCTGCGCCTGGTACGGCAGACACCTCCACGACGCCGAGCGTTCGGCCGGTTGCCCGACCGCATGCTAGAGGCACCCACGGGAGCCAGGAGCGCGACGGAGACCTGCCTGCTGGCACTCAGCCCGTCGGGCGTGCGCGAGATCGCCACGGACCTGACGGGATCCCAGCGGGAGTACGCGGACGATGCGCTCACGCACTCGCCCTGGTGGATGAGGACGGCCTCCTTCTTCGGCGCCGAGGCCGATTCGGTCGGCTTCGAGGACGTCGACCACTACGAGCGGGCGCTGCTGTTGAAAGGCGTGGCTGCCCGTCAGTCGTGATGCGACAATCCGCATCTTGATCCAAATCCGCGTCCCGGAGGTCCGCATGGACATCGCCTCGCTGCTGCCGATGACCACGCCCCGGTTGTCGCTGCGTCTGTTCACTCCCGGCGACGCCGACGACCTGTACGCCTACCAGAGCCTGCCGAGCGTGGCGCGCTACTTGTACCGGCCGGCGCACACGCGGGAGCGCAGCGAGCAGGTTGCGGCCGAGCGCGCGGCGCACTCGGTTTGGTGCGCCGACGGGGACAAGCTGGCGCTTGCTGTGTGCCGACGCGATGAGCCCGGCGTCCTTGGCGAGGTGACGCTCACCCTGGCCAATGCCCGCGCCGCCCAGGCCGAGATCGGCTGGACTCTCGACCCACGTCACCAGGGGCACGGCTATGCGACCGAGGCGGCCGTGGCGCTGGCCGGGTTTGCCTTCGACAGGCTGGGCGTGCACCGGCTCTACGCACGGCTGGATGTGGAGAACACCGGGTCTGTGCGGGTCTGTGAGCGCCTCGGGATGCGTCGGGAGGCGCACCTGGTCGAGAACGACCTCGACGGGGATCGCTGGGGCAGCGAGTACATCTACGCGGCGCTGGCCGCGGACATTGGCGGTCAATCAGGCAGTTGAGCCCGACGCCACCTCCTGTTCGTGATCTTCCGTATGGAAGAATCCTGGTATGTCTGGTGGGGATGGCCTGTTCGAGGTGGATACGGCGGCGGTGGTGGAGCCGCAGACCGCGCCGACGGTGCCGGTGAAGAAGACGTTCCGTGTGTTCGTCCCCGATCAGATGATGTTGCTGCCGCGTCGCTGGATGAGTGGTTGCCGCAGGACCATCTGGCCCGGTTCGTCGCCGAGTTGGTCGACGAGGTCCTGGACCTGGCCCCGATCCTGGCGGCCTACACCGAGAAGCGCGGGTTCCCGCCGTATGACCCGCGTCTGATGGTCCGGCTGCTGATCTACGGCTACACAACCGGGGTGCGCTCGTCGCGGGCGATCGAGCGCAGGTGCGTGGACGATGTGGCGTTCCGCTACCTGGCCGCCGGGGCCGGCCCGGATTACCGGTCGATATCCAGGTTCCGGGCCCGGCACCTGGACGCCCTGGCCGGGATCTTCACCCAGTCGCTGCACCTGGCGCAGAGGCTGGGCATGGTGAAGTTGGGCAGGGTGGCGTTGGACGGCACGAAGCTTGAGGCCAATGCCTCAAAGCACAAGGCGATGAGCTACGCCCGCTTGGTCGACAAGGAGCAGCACGTCGAGGCGGAGATTGCAGAACTCGAAGCGGCTGCGGCCGCGCTGCTGGCCGACGCGGCCGCCGTCGACGCCGCCGAGGATGAGAAGTTCGCCGCGGTGGCAAGGACACCGATCTGCCCGGCGAGCTGGACCGGCGGGAGAAGCGCCTGGCGAAGATGCAGGCCGCTCGCGCGCAGATCGAGGCCGAGGCCGCCGAGCGGGCTCGGCGCCACGCCGAGGACAAGGAACGCCGACGCCAGGGGCGGTCCGGTGCCGGCGACAATCCCGACGCCGTGCAGGCCGCCGGAGACAAGGCCGCCGAGGTTGCGCGGCCGATGGACAAGGCGCAGGCCAACTTCACCGACCCGGACTCCCGGATCATGAAGAACAGCGACGGGGCCTACATCCAGGCCTACAACGCCCAGGCCGTCGTGGACGGCGCGCACCAGATCATCACCGCCGCCGATGTGACGACGAACCCCTCGGACGTGCTGAACTACACCATGATGCTCGACCAGTCCGCCGCGAACACCGGTATCCATCCCAAGCAGGCGCTGGTCGACGCAGGGTACTGCTCCGAGGCGAACCTCGCGGCCGCGGCCGACCGCAAGGAAGAACACGGCACCGACACGTTCATGGCCACCGGTCGTCTGACCCACGACGAGCAGGTCAGCGCCGCACCGCGCGGACGCATCCCACCTCCGCAAGATCTTCCGGCACGCCGGAAACGCCGGGCTGGCCGCCGCCCGAGCCTGACGGCCCGGCCGGAGCCCCCTGAACAACGGCCCACCGAGCCCACCACTGCGGCACCAGGCCCGAACAAACGGCCGCGACCGGCCATCAGCCGATCCACAACCGCTCGTCGGCTGGGCCATTACCGACCCACGCTCCTAGCCTCGGGCTTTCACGCGGCTCGGTGTCCAGTAGTGATCACGTCAGCAGAAAGTCCCTCTGACCAGCGATAATGAGGATTGTCGAGGTCCTTGTTCCCGTACCAGCCGGAGGCACTTCCCAGGTGAAGTGGCGCACCGGCTGAGAATGCCGCACGGCCATGCGCGCCATACGCTCGACATATGTCCGACGTCACGTCTGCCGGCGCCACAGCCGATGACCTTCCTGCACCGGCCGAGGGCCTGGTGCTCACGCACTTCCTCACGGTCAGCGATGTCCCTCGCTCGCGGGCGTTCTACGCCGACGTACTGGGTGGAAGGGTGGTGCTGGACGAGAACCCCTGCATCGTCAAGGTCGCCAACAGCTGGATCATCATGAATCCAGGCGGCGGGCCCACCGACGACAAACCCGATGTCGTCCTGCGCACACCGGAGGACCCCAACACCGTCTCCAGCTTCCTGAACGTACGGGTGGCGGACATCCACGACTTCTACGCCACGTCGAGCGCCAAAGGGGCCGAGTTCCTCACCCCGCCCATCGACCGCCGCGCCGAGCTGCGCTGCTATATGCGCGATCCGGACGGCTACCTCATCGAGGTGGGCCAGGCCACGGGGCTGCTCAAAGGCATCCTGGCGCGGACCGGCACCGAAACGTGACGACGGCGCCTCATCAGGGAGGCGTCCCACATGCCACACGACCAGACCCCAGGCCTCGATCCGACCGCCACTCCCAGCGGAGCAGGCTGCGTGGAGTGCATGGCGGGCGACGGACCGGGGTGGTGGTTCCACCTGCGGGTGGCTCTGTTCACGAGAACGACGGACAGCAGATGGGCAGCACGTCCGTAGATGCAGGGCGCAAGATCAGATGTCAGATGCCTCTGCGACCATGCTTCCGCGCCGACTCCCGCTCGATCAGCATCCCGTGTAGGCCACACTCGCCGCCCTCAGCGGCTGCGCCTGAAAAGCGGACCTGCCGGATCGGTGGCCGGCGGCGAGGATGAGAAGCGGGGCAGGTGTTGCTGAGCGGGTACTCGCAAGCCACACACCGGCGTCTCATGTTCCGTGCGTGACGATGAGACCGAGGCCGACTACGAGCTGCGTAAGCAGCGCCGGGTCCTGAGTTGGGGGTCCACGACCACAACGTGACGCGCGAGGCGGGACGCCCCTTCCTGACCAGCTTCGAACCGGGAGAGAGCTGGTTCTGGAATATCGCGACCGACCAGTACTACGACCGGCCGGAGCTGGCCCTGCCGACCGCGCACCCGGCCTCGCAGCCCACTCCGGCCCCGGGGACAAGGTCCCTGGGGACTGGGAGCGGCAGCTCCACTGACCGCGCTCGATCGTTGGACTCTCCGGTCCGGGAGTCAGATCTGCCGGACTGGGTCCGTGATGCCTCCGGGGCACGCGAGCTCCGCGATGTTCCATCCGGCGCGTCCGGCCCCGGCCCGGTAGGCGCTTTCGTAAAAGGCGAGGACGGCGGCACGGGGATCGGCCTCGACGCGGGCCGCGTCGTAGCGCAGCACGGCCAGGTGGCTGTCGCCGCGCGCGACCCACCGCGCGGACGCGGGGCTGAGCGGCTCCCCGGCCAGGCCGGCGGGCTCGGGGGCGGTGTAGGAGTAGAAGGCGGGCTCGGTGAAGGTGTCGTCGCCGAACCAGAAGCCGAAGCTGATCACTTCACAGGAGTACGCCTCACGGGTAACGGGGTCGGCCTGCCGGGGCTGGTCGATCCGTCGCCCGGAGAACCGGCTGTGGGCGATGTCGAAGGTGTGCCAGAAGTGGTGCACCGGGCTGTTCTTTCCCGAGTAGCCCGCCGCGAACTCCTCCAGCACGGAGGCCACCTGGCTCAGGACCCGCCAGTAGCGGTTGGCGGCCACGGGATCGTAGGTCGCGTGCTCGGTGTCCTCGGCGAACGGCCGGCTGGCGTCGGGGAGGTCGAAGGGCCTGGGAATGGCGATGTCCACCCGGACCCCCAGCGCGGTCAGAGCGGCCAGGGTCGCGTCGTGGAAGGACGCGACGGACTGGCCCGGAAGCGGGAAGGACCGCTCGTCGCCCTCCAGCGTCGAGACGATGAGCCGGTGGTCGACGAAGTCGAAGTCGATCGTGAAGATCGGATTCCCGTCGACCTGACCCATCGGACGCGTGCTGATGCCGCGCCCCGTGACATGGAACGGGACGTTCCACCAGTGGTTGCGCCGGGCGCTCGCCGCCAGGCGGATCTTGCCGACGATCTGTGCGAAGCGGTGCAGTGTCTCTTTGGTGTCCCGCCACTCCGTCAGCGGCATCGGTGGGAACAGCTCCATCACGCTCCCATGATGACCCCGCGGGCGGCGTCCGGCACCCGCCGGAGGGAGCGGTTCAGTCCTCGGCCACCAGAGCCGGCGTGGACGCGTGCAGCACCTCGCCCCGGAAGAGGGCCGGGCTGCGGCACTGCATGACCAGCATCAGCACGAGGCCGGGCCCACGGCGATGACGAAGACCGAGCCGACGCCCGCGACCGAGCTGCCGCTGCCGTAGGGCGGGTCCCACATGTCCTTCAGGGCCTGGAGGAACACGGCACTCAGCATCAGCCCGCCGATGCCCGGGAGCACGCCCTTGAACGCCATCCGCGAGTACCGAGGGCGCAAGGGCGAGCCGAAGGGCTTCGGCTGGCGGGACCTCCGCGACCTCTTGGTGCGTGCCCGCATCCAGCTCGGCGGACCGATCGTGCTGGTCTGGGACAACGTCCGCCTCCACCTGACCGCCGGGATGCGGGAGTTCATCGCCGCGAATGCCGCCTGGCTCACCGTGTTCCAACTCCCCACCTACGCGCCGGACCTGAACCCGCAGGAGGGCATCTGGTCGCTGGTCAAACGCGACATCGGCAACCTCGCCGCAGCCGACCTGGGCCAGATCACCAGGGCCGTGAAGCGCAGGCTCAAGCAGATCCAGTACCGCCCGGATTTCGTCGACAGCTGCCTTGCGGGCACCGGCCTCATCACGGACGACTGACCGGTGCTGCAGATTCGTCAGTCGCCGTAGTACCGGTCGTAGACGGCGGAGCGCTCCTCCACTGAGAAGCCCTCGAATTCACCGTCTGCCTCGAGCTCGCGCAGTCGATCCAGTGCCGCCGTCGCAGAAGGTGCACGGTTGGCCGAGAGGTGGGCCTTCGTCGCGTCGAGCCCGTGCCCAAGCAGGAATTCGATGTCGATCGAGCACGCTGCGTCGAAGCTGGCTTGCTTCGCACTCCAGATCAGGAGCACGTCGTCGAGGTCGCCGCTGTTGAACAGCTGGAAGCAGCAGAGCCTCATCAGCTCAGTGTCGCCCGCGCCCTGGACGCGTCGCTCACGCGCCGTGTGCTGTCTGAGGAGTGCACGGATCTCGTCGAGGTCCGCGCCGACGGGGCGAAGCCCGTAGCGGCGCCAGCATTCCTTGACATCCATCGCTGGTCTCCTTGATCGTCCGGCCCGGCCCGTGGCCTATCGGCCCCACCCATCGCCGTTCGGTCGGACGACGGCCCCTCTGCCGGTCACAGTATGCACACCGAGGGCCAGCCCATGTGGGTCGGCGGTCACCGGCGCAGGTGACCGATGGCCCACGCCACCCGACATCACCCAATCAAGTCGAGTAGTACTCCAGCCGTAGATCGTGATCTTCATGCCTGATGTGACTCAACGCTTCTGTGGCGGATGAGCGCTCGAGTTGGCGAGCTGTGCCTTCCGATTGGCAGGGCAGGGCGTGCAGGTGCCCTGCAGGCAGGACTTGTAAGGCCACATCGATGCTTGACCTCAACCGAACTTGAGCTTTTAGGTTCCTTCCAGAGCCGCAGGAACCGACCAGCGGTGCCTTTGCAAGGAGGTTCGCCGTGACCGAGCGCACAGCCCACATCGAGATCCCCGACCGCTACCGCTATGCAGTGATCCCGCACATCATGGTCGACGACGCCGCCGCGGCGACCGATTTCTACCAGCGGGCGTTCGGCGCCCGTGAGGACTTCAGGATCGACGCTCCGGGCGGCGGGATTCTGCACGCCGAAATCACCATCGGACGGTCGGCCCTGATGCTGGGCGACGCCGGCGTGGACGAGGCGGAGGCCGCCTCCTTCGCCGCGCCGACCTCGCTCGGCGGAGGTACGTCCGTCACGCTGCATGTCTACCCGCCATCGACACCCGTCCGGAGCCCCGGCCGCGAACCCGGACGACCGGGGTTCGGCCGATCCGTCCCCAGGTTCGAGAGCGCGGCGGCGTCATCGACTGGCCGGCCTCATCCTCGAAGACGATCCAGCCGTTACACGCCGCCGCACAGCTCTTACCCGTGGCCAGACCTCCTTCTTCCACAACTCAACCGCCGCATCGTCGCGCTCGATCGCCCGGCGGGTGGGCTGCTGCCACGACCAGCCGTGCCGCTTCAGCAGCCGCCACGTGCCTTCCACCGTGTACGAAACGTGGAACAGTCGACCGATCAGCGTCTTGACTCGCGCCAGCGTCCACCGCTGATCGGCCCAGCCGTGGACGAGTGGTCCACGCTCCAACTCCCGCTCCAGTCTCGCAATCTGAACCGAGCTGAGCCTGGGACGTCCGGGCGATCCCTTCGACAGGATCCCGGCCTCGCCTCGCTCGCGCCAAGCCCGGCGCCACCGCTCCACCGACCGCTCGCTCACCCGCAGCGCGGCAGCGATCTCCCGGTTCTTCTCCCCGCCCTCGAAGCGTTCCACGGCCTGCAGCCGGATCCGCTCCCGCGCGGCCCTCTCGGCGTCGGTCAGCCCGCCGCCCTGCGCGTACCTCACAGCCCCACAGCTACCGCAGCCGACAGGCCGGCGTCAGGCAAACATCCCCGACATCACCGAATCAAGTTCAGTAGTTGTGTCCGGCCTCGCACCGGGCATCCGATGCGCGCACGCCATGGGCACGGAGGGTGCCGCACGAAAAGCGCAGCCGGCCAATCCTGGCCTCCAATACAACCCGCCGGACCACCCTGGGCAGTTCACCGGGTGCGTGACGGAAATGCTCGCGAAGGACCCGCAGTTGGCGCGCACGGCAAGACGGTGCAGGGCCGCACGACGAGCGGAGGGCCGGTGCGCTGCCGCCAGCGACCCAGGCCGGCGCCCTGAGGGGGCCGCGGGACGTGCAGGGAGGGTGCGCCGGGGAGTGCCTGGGGGCCCGGGGCCCGGGGCGGCTGTTCCCGGTGCCGGAAATGAGGCCGCGCGGCACCGGCCAATCAAAATGTCCCCTTGTGGCGGCAATCACAGAATTGGGTCTTGCCTGCACCACATGAGCCTCGGATCCTAAGGGAGCGGAATATTCCCGTTTCCCCCGATGAACCGCAATTACTCCGGGATCATCATCCGCAGAATCATGTGAAAGGGCGGCGTCGTGCGGCTTTCCATTCTCCCCAGGCAAACAGCTTCCAAGGTCGTCCGGCGGATCGCCGGCGGCGCTGCCACGGCTGCCGTACTGCTCGGTGCGACCAGTGCCCTGGCCCCCACCCCGGCGGCTGCAGCTCCCGCGAGCAGCACGCGTGTTGACGGATGGATCAAGCATGCGCTGCTGGTGATGGAGGCAAAGGGAATTCCCGGGAGTTACGAGGGGATCCGCCGTAATCTGATGCGCGAGTCGAGCGGCGATCCGTATGCCATCAATCTCTGGGACTCCAACGCAAAAGCGGGTATTCCCTCAAAAGGCCTCATGCAGGTCATTGACCCCACATTTCGGACATACCACGTCGATGGCACACCTTGGGACATTTACAACCCAATCTCGAACATCACCGCCGCGTGCAACTACGCCGCCCACCGCTACGGGTCCATCGACAACGTGAACGGCCCCTACTGACCGGACCCGCCACCGCCAGGCAGGTCGCCCAGGACGCCCAGCGGCCGTCGCGGGGGGCCGATATCGGATCGCGTGAGGGGAACGCGAGCTGACACCCTGCCCCCATGGATCGTCCCGAAGTGTTGCTCATCGGAGGGCGTGCCGGCGTCGGCAAGACGACTGTGGCATGGGAGGTCTCGGCGCGGCTGCGCGCCGCGGCGGTCGCGCACGCGATCGTCGAGGGGGACTTCCTGGGTCAGGTGCATCCTGCGCCGGCGGGGGATCCTCTCCGCTCGGAGATCACCGGGAGCAACCTGACAGCTGTCTGGGCGAACTTCGCCCGGCTCGGCTACTGCCGCCTGATCTACACGAACACCGTGAGCGTGCTGCCCGAGGCGGCGGGCATGTTCGAGCGCGCCATGGGGGCGGACGTCCGGATCGTACGGGTGCTGCTCACGGCCTCCGATGCCACCGCCCGCCGACTGCTGGCGGGCCGGGAGCTCGGCTCGGAGCTCGACCAGGAGGTACGGGGCAGCACCCGCAGTGCCCGGCTCCTGGACGAGCGGGCGCCCACGGACACGGTGCGGATCGCGACCGACGGGCACACTGTCGTGGAGCTTGCACGTGCGGTGGTGGCCGCCACCGGTTGGGGTGCGGAACACGCCGCCTGAAGATCGTGATCTTGCTCGTGCGGAGCTGCTCGGGGACGGCGCCGTTGCCGGTCGGTCCGGTGGACCCGGGTGCACATCCGTGCCTCAGGACAGAGGGGGTCAGCGCTCTCGGCTAGGGTCCCGGACACGTGTACCCGGGGAGTGGGAGCAGCGATGACGTCTCAGTGGCCGATCGACCTGATCAGGCTCGAGGGCGAAGGCAGCAGCGTGATCGTGAGGATCACAGGGATGCAGCCCGCCCATGGCCCCGACGGGGCGGACGCGCTGGTCGGCGAGATCCTCGTCGACACTGCTTTCGTGAGCGGGAGCATCGCAACGTGGATCTTCTCCGAGGACCTGGCAGCTTGGCAGCGGGCCCTCGACGCGCTCGACGGCGGGGAGGACATCGCGTGGCGTGAGGGCGAGCGCGCGACCGAGCTGTTCGTCGCGCTCGATCCGGACGGGGAGCGCACCGAGGTCACGGTCACTGATCGCTCCATGTCGCTCACGTCCGTGACGGTGACTGTCACTCTGGCCGACGCCTGGTTCGACGACGCGTACGACCGACTGGACCGGGCGATGCAGACCTGGCCGCTCGACGGCGCCGTCTGAGAGTCTGCAGGCCGACCGACGTCTGTTCGACATCGCTGCGGTGCGCGCCCCGGTAGCCGCGGCGCACCCGCCACTGGTGGGCTCGCCGCGGCGACTCCTGTCAGCTCCGGGACACCGACGAAACGCGACCGCATCCCACCCGCCCTCGACGCTGCGTCACCCACCCTGTCGCCGCGGCCTCATGCCGCTCCGTCGGCGTCGGCGAGGGCTTCGCGGGCCGCCGCTTCGGCCGTCCGGCGGTCGTGCGGGACCAGGCCGATGCGGGTGCGGCGGTCGAGGAGGTCGGATTCGTCGAGGGCTCCCTCGTGGCGTACGGACCAGAGGAGTTCGGCTCCGGTGACGGGATGGCCGGGGACGATCGGGCGGGACAGGGCCGGGGCGCCCTGGGCGAGGGCGTGGACGGCCGGGGCTTCGGTGCCGTAGCGGGCGATCAGGCGTCGCGGCGCGTCCAGGGTGGCGAGTGTGGCGGGGTCGGCGGCACCGACGAGGGGGAGGGTGGCGGTGCGGCACGCTCCTGCGGCCAGGGCGCGGGCGGTGACGGCGGCGTCGACGGCGTCCTGGGCCATGCGGCGGTAGGTGGTGAGTTTGCCGCCGACGACGGTGACGACGCCGTCGGGGGAGGTCAGCACCGCGTGCTTGCGGGAGATGTCGGCGGTGCGGCCGGGGTCCCCCGTGCCGGAGGTGTCGAGGAGGGGGCGCAGACCGGCGAAGGCTCCGATCACGTCGTCGCGGCCGATGGTGATGTCGAGGGCGGAGCCGAGGACGTCGAGGAGGAAACCGATGTCGCTCTCGGGCACCTCCGGTACGTCCGGGACGTCGCCGTCGACCGGTTCGTCGGTCAGGCCCACGTACACCCGGCCGTCGCCCTGCGGCAGGACCAGGACGAACCGGTTGGACTCCCCCGGGATCGGGATGTGCAGGCCGGCCGAGAGTGCGCCGAGGTCCTCCGAGCGCAGTACCAGGTGCGTGCCGCGCGAGGGGCGCAGCCGGACGTCGTCGACGAGGCCGCCCGCCCAGACGCCGGCCGCGTTGATGACGCTGCGGGCCCGGATGACGAACTCCTCGCCGGTGAGTTCGTCGCGCACCCTGGCGCCGGATCCGCTCAGGGCAAGGGCCCGGACGCGGGTGAGGATGTGCGCGCCCTGCGCGGCGCCGGTGCGGGCGATGGCGGTGACCAGGCGGGCGTCGTCGGTGAGTTGGCCGTCGAAGGAGAGCAGCCCGCCGCGCAGTCCGGTCTGCCGGAGCGCGGGCGCGAGGTGCCTGGTTTCCACCGTGGACAGGGTGCGGGGTGCCGGCAGGGTGGCGCGCGAAGTGCGGGCCGAGACGCGCAGCAGGTCGCCCGCCCGGAAGCCCGCCCAGGCCAGTGCGGCCTGGGCACGGGAGACCAGGGGCGTCAGCGGCAGGACGAACGGCTGGGCGCGCACCAGATGGGGGGCGGTGCGCTGCATGAGGATGCCGCGTTCGACGGCGCTTTCGTGGGCGACGTCCAGCTGGCCGGTGGCGAGGTAGCGCAGTCCGCCGTGGATGAGTTTGGAGCTCCAGCGGGAGGTGCCGAAGGCGAGGTCGTGGGCGTCGATCGCGGCCACGGACAGGCCGCGTGACGCGGCGTCGAGGGCGGCTCCGGCGCCGGTCGCGCCGAGGCCGACGACGAGGACGTCGACCTGTGTGCCGTCGGCGAGCCGGGTGATGTCCCGGGTGCGGCGTGCGGCGTTCAGCGAAGAGGAAGAGGTGGGCTCGGGGCTGCTCGGGCGGCTCATGGCGTGAGGGTCCTCTCCAGAAGGGTCCGCAGCTCTTCGAGGAAGGCGGCGTCGGTGAGCTCGGGGTCGGCCTCTTCGGTCATCGTGCGCAGCGAGAGCGTGAACGACTGCACGACGAGGAGCAGGGAGCGGGCCTGGAGGTCGAGGTGGGCGACTCGGACGGAGCCGTCGGCGTGGCCCTCGGTCAGGGCGCCGGTGATGAGTCCGAGGAGTGCGTCCTGGCTGGCGCCTCGGCGGTCGAGTACGTACGGCAGGAGCAGTTCGGGGTCGACGTCGAGGATCTTGTGGAAGAGCGGGTGGGAGCGGAAGGCGGCGACTCCGGCGACCAGTCCTTCGACGAGGCGGGTCCGGGTGGGGGCGGCCGGGTCGGGGGCGGGCATGGCGCCGACGGCGAGCGCGACCCATTCCCTGGTCATGAGGTCGCCGACCAGGGTCCGTACGTCCGGCCAGCGGCGGTAGAGCGTCATCCGGGACACACCGGCGCGCCGGGCCACGTCGGTGAGGGTGGTCCGGCGTACGCCGACGGCGAGGACGCAGTCGCGTGCCGCGTCGAGGACGGCATCTGTGTCCGAGTGGTTGTGACGAATGGGCGTCATCTGTCACAGTGTAATGCCAGTGCAGGCCGCCCGGCACGGCGCCCCGCGAAAACCGACGGTGAAGGAACAACCCACGTGGACATGTTGTGGAGCGGCTGGGGCGACCCGGCCAAGGCGGCCCCGCTGCCCGACACGGTGATCGGTCTGCTGCGCGACCTGCTCGGCGTCACCCCGCTCGAGTCCGGTCCGGCGTCCCTCGACGGAATCGCCGTCCCCGACTCCCCGCTCAGCGACGAGACGTGGAAGGCCCTGGTGGACTGCGTCGGCGATCGCGAGCACGTACGCATCGACGCCGAGAGCCGCATCCGCCACACCCGCGGCAAGTCCACCCCCGATCTGCTGCGCATCCGCGCCGGAGAGGTCGACGACATCCCGGCGGCCGTGGTGCTCCCCGGCAGCCACGACGAGGTGCTCGCCGTCCTGCGGGCCTGTGCCGAACACGGCCTGGCCGCCGTGCCGTTCGGCGGCGGCACCTCTGTCGTCGGCGGCCTCGCCCCCGAGGCCCCCGAGGGCCGGCGCTTCATCGCCATGGACCTGCGCCGCCTCGACGGCCTGCTCGCCCTCGACGAGGTCTCCCGCACCGCCACCCTCCAGGTCGGACTGCGCGCGCCGCACGCCGAGGCGCTGCTCAACGAGCAGGGCTTCACCCTGGGCCACTTCCCGCAGTCGTACGAATGGGCCTCGATCGGCGGTTTCGCCGCGGCCCGCTCCAGCGGCCAGGCGTCGGCGGGCTACGGCCGCTTCGACGAGATGGTGCTCGGCCTGAGCGTCGCCACGCCCGAAGGCACCCTGGAGGTCGGCCGGGCGCCGCGTTCGGCGGCCGGTCCCGATCTGCGCCAGCTGATCCTCGGCTCCGAGGGCGCGCTCGGGGTGATCACCTCGGTGACCGTACGGATCCGGCCACTGCCCGAGACCCGGATCTACGAAGGCTGGCGTTTCGCCTCCTTCGAGGCGGGGGCAGCGGCGCTGCGCAAGCTCGCCCAGGACGGCCCACGGCCGACCGTGCTGCGGCTGTCGGACGAGACGGAGACGTTCATCGGTCTGGCCCAGCCGGACAGGATCGGCAGCGCGGACGCCCCCCAGTCGGCCGGATGCATGGCCATCGCCGGATACGAGGGCACGCCCGAGGACACCGCGGACCGGCGCGCCCGCGCCCGCGAAGTGCTGCTGGCGTGCGGCGGCGAGTACGTGGGTGAGGAGCCGGGCGAGCGCTGGGCCCACGGCCGCTACAACGCCCCGTATCTGCGGGACGCACTGCTGGATGCCGGCGCGTTTGCCGAGACCCTGGAGACCGCTGCCTTCTGGTCCGCCCTCCCGGGGCTGTACGACGCCGTGCGCCAGGCGCTGACCTCCACGTTGACGCAGGCGGGCACCCCGCCCCTGGTCATGTGCCACATCTCCCATGTGTACGAGAACGGCGCGTCGCTGTACTTCACGGTCGTCTCGGCGCAGGGCGAGGACCCGGTCGCCCACTGGGCGCCCGTGAAGCGGGCCGCCAATGACGCGATCCTGGCGGCCGGGGGGACCATCAGCCATCATCACGGCGTCGGGACCGACCACCGGGACTGGTACGTCCAGGAGATCGGCCCGGTCGGTGTCCGTATCCTGCAGGCCGTCAAGGCCGAAATCGATCCGGCCGGGATCCTCAACCCCGGCGTCCTCATCCCCGTCCGCTGAGCGGCCCCCCTGCCTTCCGGAGGCGCATTCCATGCGACAGTTCACCGCGGTCGTCAACCCCGCCGCAGGCGGATCCAGCGGTACGGCGGGCCTGCTTCCGCTGGCCCGTCTGCTGAGGGAGGCCGGGGCCCGGCTCGACACCCAGTACAGCCGCAGCCTGGAGCACGCGGGCCAGATCGCCCGGCAGGCCGGCGAACAGGGGCACGTCGTGCTCGCCGTCGGCGGCGACGGGATAGCCGGCTGCGTCGGCGGCGCGCTCAGCGGGACGGACGCCGTCCTCGGCCTCGTCCCGGCGGGCCGCGGCAACGACTTCGCCCGGGCGCTGGGGCTTCCCACCGACGCTCCGGCCCTGGCGGAGCTGCTGCTGAACGGCTCACCGCGGCCGGTCGACACCATCCAGGTCGAGTCCGCCGTCCACTCCGGGGTGTCCGTGCTGGGCAGTGTCTACGCGGGCGTCGACGCGGTGGCCAACCGGCACGCCAACACCTCCCGGCTGCTGCGCGGCGCCGCCTCGTACTACGCGGGCGGCCTGCGGGCCGTGGTGACCTGGCGCCCCGCGAACTACCGCATCACGATCGACGGGGTGCTGCACGAGCGGCGCGGATACACCGTGGTGGCGGCCAACTCCGGCTTCTACGGCTTCGGCCGCAACATCGCGCCTGGTGCCAGTCTCGACGACGGGCTGCTGGACGTCGTCGTCATCCAGCACGCGCCGAAGCGGCTGTTCTTCACGATGATGAACGAACTCAAGACGGGCGCGCACCTCAAGCGCCCGGAGGTGGAGATCCTGCACGGCAAGGAGATCCGCATCGAAGCCGACCGGCCCGTCCCCTACGGCGCGGACGGCGAGGTCGACGCCACGCTGCCGGTGACCGCGAGGGTGCAGCCCGGCGCGCTCAACGTGCTCTGCTGAAGGGACTGCTTCGTCCCCGAACGGCGCCGAACCTCCCGTACCGTTCGGGGACGTTGGCAGGATGACCCACGAGGAGATCGAGTGACTTCCATCGTCCGGCACATCACCTTCGACTGCGCCGCCCCGCACGAGCCGTACGAGCTGGCCGAGTTCTGGAGCCAGGTGCTCGGTCATCCGGTCCATCCACAGGACGAACCGGGCGACGACGAGGTGGCCCTGGAGGTGCCCGCCGGTCAGCCGACCCTGCTGTTCCTGCGGGTGCCCGAGAAGAAGACCCTCAAGAACCGGGTGCACCTCGATCTGCAGCCGGACCGGCCGCGGGACGAGGAAGTGGAGCGCGTGGCGGCGCTCGGCGCGACCGTCGTCGACGACCGACGCGGCCCGAACGGAAGGGGCTGGGTCGTCCTCGCGGATCCGGCCGGCAACGAGTTCTGCATCGAGGTCAGCGCGGCGGAACGCGCAGCGGCTGAGGCCGCGACGAACAGCTGATCATGCGCCGATGACCGGTTCCGGTACGTACCGGAGCCGGTCGTCGGCGTCTCGTCGTATCCCGTCGGCCTCTTCAGCCCGTTCGCGGGAGGCCCTCGGGTCAGGTCGCCGAGTCGAGCTTCGTCCGCTGCTCCGCGGTCAGTTCGAGATCGACCGCGGCGAGGCTCTCCTCCAGCTGCGCGACTGAGGAGGCGCCGACGAGCGGGAGGATCGGGATGTCGCCTCCCATCAGCCACGACAGGACCACCTGGTTGACGGTCGCGCCGGTCTCCTCGGCCACCTCGCGGACCGCCGCGAGGCGGGTGGCCGTGCCCGCGTGCTCGAAGCCGGGGCCCAGCGGCTTGTCGTCGCGGACGTACGCGCCGGAGAGCAGCGGGGAGTAGGCGACCTGGGTGAGCGAGGGAGTGGCCCGCACGTAGCTGAGCAGGTCCCCGCTGACCAGGCCCTGGTTGCCGTCGGGAGAGCGGAGGCTGGGGACGTCGGTGCGCTGGCGCAGGTAGCTGTGGTGGTGCTGCAGGACCTCGTAGCCGGGCAGGCCTGCCGCCGCTGCCAGGGTGCGGGCGCGCTCGATGCGCCACGCCCAGTGGTTGCTCGCGCCGAGCAGTCCTGCGATGCCGTCGTTCACGACGTCGCCGAAGGCTTCGACGGTCTCCTCCAGCGGGGTCTTCTCGTCCATGATGTGTGCGTAGAGAAGGTGGATCCGCTCGATCCCGAGTCGGTCGCGGCTGCGCTCCGCGGACTCGCGGATGGCTTTGGCCGAAAGTCCCTCCACGTCGAGGCTGAATCCATTCGTGGGGGTGTTCGGCCGGGCGCCGAGCTTGGTGGCGATCGTGATGTCGTCGCCGATGCCGCGGCTGCGGATCCAGCGGCCGAGGAGTTCCTCGCTTTCACCGCCCTGTGTGCCGTTGACCCAGAAGGCATAGTTGTTGGACGTGTCGATGAAGGTGCCGCCCGCCTCGACGAAGCGGTCGAGAATGGCGAAGGACGTCGCTTCGTCGGTCACCGTTCCGAAGAGCATCGAACCGAGGCTCAGGACACTCACCTCGCGGCGCGTGTTCGGGTCGCTGCCAATGACGCGATATTTCATGGGAGTCCTCTTCAGGGGGTGGCAACTGTGCGGGAAAGCGGAATAGTTACGTCTGCGTGAACATTACTCGGTCGCCGGCAAGGGATGTGGTGATGTTCTCCACGATGGCGCCGAGATGCGGAACGAGGAAGAAGTGTCCCCCGCTGAAGACCCGTAAACGGAATCGGTCCGTGGTGTGGTTGGCCCATGCCTCGGCCTGGGCGGTGTCCACCCGTGGGTCGGTGTCCCCGATGAACGCGGTGATGGGGCAGTCGAGACGAGGGGCTCCCTGGTAGCGGTACGTCTCGGTGGCGACGTAGTCGCTGCGTACGGACGGAAGGACGGCGGCCAGCAGCTCCGGGTTGTCGAGCATGCGTGAGTCCGTGCCGCCGAGCAGCTTCATGTCGGCGATGAGTTCCTCGTCGGTGGCGAGGTGCACCGAGCCGGGAGCGGGGATGCAGGGCGCGCGGCGGCCGGAGACGAACAGGGCCGACGGTTCGGATCCGTTCGTGCGCAGTCGGCAGGCCACTTCGAAGGCCAGGGACGCGCCCATGCTGTGTCCGAAGAAGGCGCAGGGCCGGCGGATCCGGTCGGCGAGCTCGGCGGCGATGGCGTCGGCCAGCTCGGTCATGCTCTCGATGCAGGGTTCGTTGAAGCGCTCCTGGCGGCCGGGGTACTGGACGGCCTGCATCTCGACCCGGGGCGCGAGGCGGGCCGAGAAGGGGAAGTAGTACGAGGCGTTGCCGCCGGCGTGCGGGAAGCAGAAGAGCTGCGGGGCGTCCGGGGCCGCGGGGTGGAAGCGGCGCAGCCACGGTGTGTCGGGTGGTGGGGTCGCGGGCATCGGGTGCGTCACCGGGGCCGTCGGGTGTCGGATGCGGTGCGGGGCCGGGCGGTGATGGGGACGTGCTTGTAGCCGGAGACGAAGTTGGAACGCAGGCGTTCGGGTTTGCCGGCCGGCTGGAAGTCCTCGAAGCGGGTGAGGAGTTCCTCGAAGAGGATCCGCAGCGTGACGCGGGCGACGCTGTGTCCGATGCAGTAGTGGGGGCCGATGCCGAACGCCACGTGCTTGTTGGGCTTGCGGCGGATGTCGAAGGTTTCGGCGTCGGGGAAGACGGCCTCGTCGCGGTTGGCGGAGCCGAGCCAGACCACCACCGCGTCGCCCGCGGGTACGAGGGTGGCGCGGACCTCGACGTCGCGTGTGGCGTATCGCAGGAAGTGGTTGACCGGGGAGGCCCAGCGGAGTGCTTCCTCGACGGCCGTGACGTTGACGTCCGGGTTGGCCGCCCAGTCCTGCAGTATTCCGGCGTCGATGAATTCGGCCATGACGTAGTTGGGCGAGTGCGGGGTGGTGACGTTCGCGCCGAGCAGGAGGCTGTAGCAGTTCGCCACGATCTCGCCGGGGTCCATGTGGCGGCCCTCGAACTCGGTGGAGATCAGGACGCTCAGCAGGTCGTCGCCGAGGTTGTCGCGGCGGAAGCGGACCAGGTCCTGGAAGTAGGCGAACAGCTCGCGGTGGGCCCTCTCCAGGGTCGCGGCCTTGCCGCCCGGGTCCTGGTACTCCGGGTCGTCGGCGGCGATGCAGATCGTGGTGAGGCGGCTGAGCCAGGGCCAGTCGTTCCGGGGCAGGCCCATCATCGTTCCGGTGACCGACATCGGCATCGCCAGCATCGCCTCGGCGAAGTCGAAGCTTCCGCCGTCGCCGAGCGGCCTGATCAGGTCCAGGATCAGGGGCCGGATCATGTCCTTCTGCCGCTCGACGGCCTTGACGGCGAGGGCTTTCTTGAGGCGGGTCTGCATCTCGGTGTGACGGGGCGGGTCGGTGACGGCCAGTTGCTTGCCGCCGGCCGGGTCGTCGGTGCCCAGCAGGTCGAGCATGGTGCCGCGTTCCGAGGTGAAGGTCGCGGTGTCGCGCAGTACGCGTTCGGCGTCGTCGAATCCGACGATGTTCCAGAACCCGCGTGTGTCGTCGACCTCCTGACGGGTGAGCGAGTCCAGGTCCCGCATCCGCCGCCACACGGCGTGCGCGTCGCCCTCGCTGTAGAGCAGGGGGTCGACGAGGTCGGTCGCTCCGGGATGTACGGGGCATCGGGAAATCGCGGCGTCGTGCACCGTCAAGGCCGTGGTCCTTTCGTCCGAGTGGTGGTGCCCACCCTCGTGAATTCGGTCGCAGACGTGCCGCAGGACAACGTACAGGACGGTTGTCGGAACGGGAATCAACTACTTTTCCGGCCTGATGAATCCGAGCGCGCGCAAAGATTTGGACATCGATTTTCGGCCGACGGCAGGCTTTGAGCCACGTGGCCGAAATAGGTAATTGGCAGATCCGGGCTGTGTGTTTACCCCGGACAAGATCACCCTTGACACGCCGAACGACGGCGACCTAGCCTCATCCAGCCGTTGGCCGGAGACGACGTCCGGCCGCAAAACGCTCTTCATCTTCTCTTTGCACTGGCGCGAAGTATTCGCAGCAATCGGCTTTTGATTTTCATGGCTCCATCGTCCAAGTGAGTCTTCGGGGGGATTCTCTCTTGCTGTCCGATTCATCAGTGGAAGAGCCTCTTTGGTACCCGGCAACCCGGATGCAGCAAGGGCTGTGGGTGCTGGATCACGATGAACTCCTGAGACCGACCCAACTCGTCCCGTCGGTCGTCGAGTTCACCGGCCCGGTGGATCACGCGCTGCTCGTGGCCGCGATCCGGCGGACGCTCGGCAGGCACCCGTCGCTGCGGGCCCGCTTCCGGCTCGACGCGGTGCACCGCCGGGTCGAGTACAGCACCCACGGGGAGCCGGCCGATGCCGGGTTCCTCGACGCGGCGGCCGAAGGCTGGACCGAGGACGAGGTCGACCGGCTCGTACAGGCCCTGTGCTGCACACCGTTCGACCTGGCCGGCGAGGCGCCCGTACGGGCCGAGGTCATCCGGATCGGTGCCGAGCGCACGCTCCTTGTCCTCACCGCGCATCACATCGTCGTCGACGGCCTGTCGCGCACGATGCTGCTGGAGGAGATCTGCGCCGTCTACCGTGCCGCCCTGGCCGGTGTGGAACCGGAGCTGAGCAATCCGCCGCACCCCGCATCGGTCGTCGCCTCCCGCTCCGAGGAGGAGATGGCCGCGCAGGTCGAGGAGGTCGTCGCGCGGCTGCGCGGCGCCCCCACCGACGTACAGCTCCCGTTCGAGCGCACCCGGCGCGGCGAACACGGCCCGCACTCCCAACAGGCCCAGGAGGAAAGGTCACTTCTCGGGGCCACCGCCGCCACCCTGGTCGACGCCGAGACGACGGCCAAGGCTCAGGCGGTGGCGGCCGAGGAAGGCTGCACCACCTTCATGCTGGGCGTGGCGCTGCTGGCCGGGGCGCTGGCCCGCGGCAGCACCCAGCGGGACTTCCTCATCGCCTTCGCCTGGCCCGGCCGCGACCACCCCGATGCCGGCGACGTCATCGGCATGTTCATCACCACGGTGGTGCTGCGCGTCTCGCTCGAGCCCGGCACCACCTGGCGCGAACTGCTGCGCGGCGCCCGGATCGGCAGCATGGAGGCGTTCATGGACAGCGACGTACCGCTGGACGCCGTCGCGGCCGAGCTCAATCCCGACCGCAACGCGCTGTGGCCGCCCCTGACGCCCGTGCTCATCAACCTGGACGACGCGCCGCGCGCCCCCGAGCTCGCCCCCGGTGTCACGGGACGGCTCCGGCCGCTAGACCCCCTCTACATCAAGTACGACCTCGCCATGTTCGTCCGCGTCGACGACGACGGCGACGGCGACGGCGACGGGCCGCAGCTGGAACTTTCCCTGGACCACCCGGTGGACGTCACCGACCACGCCGACGTCTCCGCCTTCCTGACGGATCTGCGGCGCTGCGCCGCGGACCTTGCCACTTCTCCGGAGGAACCCGTGCTCGAACAGTCCGTCTCCGCGATCAACCTGGACGACCCCGCCGAGCGGCTCGAACTCGTACGGTCCATCTGGCGCGAGGTCCTGGCGACCGATGAGGTCGACGACGATGTCAGCTTCTTCGAGTCGGGCGGCGACTCCCTGCTGCTGGTGATGCTCGTGGAGCGGCTGAGCCAGGCGTCGGGGCGGGCACTGCGGACCATCGACCTTTTCCGTTCGGCGACGGTGAGCGGCCAGGCCGAACTCCTCGCGGGCCCCGCCGAGGAGCCGGGCTCCGCAGCCCCCGCCACCGGCCGCGCCGGCATGCTCGACGCTGCCCGCAACCGTCGGCGCGCCGGGGAAGAGGCCGTCTGATGAGGCGCCGGCAACTGGCGGTCTCCGTCCTGGGAGAGGGCACGGATCCCGAGACCTTCGCCACGGAGAGCTTTCTCGCGCTCGGTGGTGACTCGCTGCGTGCCATGCGCCTCGCCGCTCTGGTCCAGGAGCAGCTCGGACTCCGCATCGCCATCAAGGACCTGCTGGGCGGCGAGCCGCTCGACGATGTGCTCGCCGGGGCGCGGGCAGAGGAGGCCGCTCCTGCCGCAACTGACGGTAACTCGGCGGGAGACGGGGCGGACGGGACCGTGGACGCCCTCTCGCCGGCCCAGCGCGGCATGTGGCTCATCGAGCGCGTGGCGGGCGGCTCCCCCTACAACCTGGTGTTCAGCTGCTTCGCCGAGGGCGGTGAGCTGGACCGCGGGATCCTCGCCAAGGCGCTGGCCGAGACCGTGGCGCGTCACGAGGGGCTGCGCACCGTCTTCCGGGAGACCGACGACGACGTCGTCCGTGAGGTCCTGCCGGCGTACGCGGCGGAGGTCACCGCAATCACGTACGACGGACCCGCCGACGGGTTCGAGGAGTACGTGCGCCGCGAGGGAACCGAACAGGGGCGCAAGCCCTTCGATCTGTCTGCGGCACCCGCCTACCGCTTCCTGCACTTCTCGCACCCGCAGGGCCGCCACGCGGTCGTCCTCGCCGCCCACCACATGCTGCTCGACGGCTGGGCCGTCGGCCTGCTCCTCCAGGAGCTGTTCACCCGATACGGGGCCCTCGTCGACGGCGGATCCGAGCCCGGCTTCGGCCCCGCCGTCCCGCTGCGGGCGCTGACCCGCCACCAGGACTCCCGCCGTGCGCTCGGCGCCTGGGACAGCCAGACCGAGTTCTGGAGGAAGCAGCTCGACGGTGTCCCCTCGGTGCTCGAACTGCCCGCGGACCGGCAGCGCCCGGCGATCCAGGACGCGGCCGGTGACCGTACCGTGCTGGACCTGGGCGCCGAGGCCACCACGGCGGTGGCCGAACGGGCCCGCGAGCTGGGCGTCACGCCGTACGCCTTCCTGCTCGGCGCCTTCGGCCTCGCGCTGAGCCGGTGGACGGGCACGCGGCGGCTGCTCGTCGGCGTACCGTTGCTCGGGCGCGGAACGTCCGAGCTGGAACGCCTGGTCGCCGTCTCCGGCAATCTGGTGCCGGTACGCATCGATGTCGACGACGACGCGAGCGCCGACGACTACCTCCGATCCGTGCACGCCTCCCTGGCCCTGAGCATCGACGCCGGCGATCTGCCCTTCGAGGAGCTGGTCGCCCGTCTCAGGGTGGAGCGCAGCCTCGGCTGCCATCCGCTCGTCCAGGTCTGCTTCGGCATGCACGACCAGCTCGTGCCGCAGCGCCTGGCCGCCGGGGACACGACGCTGCGGGTCGAGGAAGGCCACGGCGGCGGCGCGCAGTTCGACCTCACGATGCTCGTCGGGCACGCCGAACCCTCGTTCGCGGGCCACGTGGAGTACGCGACGAGTGTGTGGACGCAGGAGGAAGCCCGGGCGTTCATCGCCGGATTCCGCGCCGCCGTCGAGCAGTTGGCGTCCGGGACGACCGGTCTGCTGGAGGATGTGCGCTGCATGTCCGCAGAGGGCCGGGCGCGCCTCGACGAGATCAACGACACGGTCCGGGACTTCCCGGAGACGTCCCTCGAGGCCCTGTTCCGGGCCGCGGCCGCGCGTACGCCGGACGCCGTCGCCGTACGCGACGAGACCTCCGAACTGACCTACGCGCAGCTGGCCGCGGCCGCCGCCGCGCAGGCGCGGCTGCTGCGCGAGGCCGGGGTCGGGCCGGGTGACCGGGTGCTGGTCGGACTGGACCGCTCGGTCGCCGAGGCCGTCGCCGTCCTCGGTGTGCAGTGGGCGGGTGCCGGGTACGTCGGCATCGACCTGAGCCAGCCGGACACCCACCTGGCGAGGATCGTGGCGCGGGCCGAGCCGACCGCGGCGCTGGCCGGCCCGGTCTCCGGGGCCGCCGCGACGCGGGTCGCGGAGCTGGGCGTCGGCGCGGTGGCGACCTGGGAGCCGTCGTGGCCGGCCGGAACCGACGAGATCGATGCTCCCGTCGCCCCGGAGGATCCCGCGCGACTGGCCTACGTGGCCTTCACCTCGGGCTCGACCGGCGAGCCCAAGGGCGTGTGCGTTCCGCACCGGGCCGTGATCCGCCTGGTGCACGACGCGGGTCACGACGCCGGTTACGTACGGCTCGGCCCGGGCGAGCGGATGCTGCGCCTCTCCCCACTGGCCTTCGACGCCTCGACGCTGGAACTGTGGGGCGCACTGCTGACCGGAGCGACCCTGGAGGTGCATCCGGCCGGACCGGCATCGCCGACCGAGCTCGGCGCATTCCTGCGGGAGCGCCGGATCACCGTCGCCTGGCTCACCGCGGGCCTGTTCCGGCTGGTCGAGGAGTTCGCCCCCGACTCGCTGGGCGGAATGCGCCAGTTGCTGACGGGCGGCGACGTCGTGCCGCACGAACACGCGGCGCGCGCCCTGGCCCGCCACCCGGGGCTCGTCATCACCAACGGCTACGGGCCGACGGAGAACACCACCTTCACCACCACCCACTCGGTGACGCGGCCCGAGGACGTCGACGGACCGCTGCCGATCGGCCGGCCCGTGCCGGGAACCCGGGTCTACGTGCTCGACGCGCGCCGCAGGCTCGTCCCGCCGGGCGCGGTCGGCGAGCTGTACACGGGCGGTGCGGGCCTGGCGGACGGCTATCTCGGCGACAAGCATGAGACGGCACGCTCGTTCGGAGCCTTCTCCCCCGACGTGCCCACACGGCTCTACCGCACGGGCGACGTCGTACGGATCGACCGCGACGGCCGGCTGCGCTTCCTCGGCCGTGCCGACGACCAGGTCAAACTCCGGGGCTACCGGGTCGAACTGAGCGCGATCAGCGATGTGCTGACCGGCCATCCGGAGGTACAGGACGCCGTCGTGACGGTGACGGACGGCGACAGCGCCGAGAAGCGGCTGGTCGCGGCGGTGGTCCTGGCCGCCGGTGCACAGGTCGACGCCGTCGGACTGCGCGCCCTTCTCCAGGAGCGGCTCCCGGCCTACATGGTGCCCACCTTGTGGGCCGTCGTGGACCGGCTGCCGGTGACGGCGAACGGCAAGGTCGACCGGCGCGCCCTCGCCGCGCGTGCCGTGCCGGCCGCCCAGGCCGCCCGGGCGGCAGCTGCCGGATCCGCGGGTGCGGGGGCAGCAGCCCCGGCCCCGGCCCCGGCGCAGGACGTGCAGAAGACCGCGCAGGAGACCGCGCAGGAGACCGTTCGTGACCTGACCGAGCAGATCGTGGAGCTCTTCACCGCGGTGATCGAGGGCGGTGAACCTGAAGCCGGGGTCGCGTCCGACACCGACTTCTTCATGGTGGGCGGCAACTCACTCGGCGCGGTACGGCTCATGCGCAAGGTCAAGGAGCGGCTGGGAGTGACCGTGCGGCTGCGCGACTTCCTGCTCTCCCCGACCCCGGACGGTCTGCGGGCACTCGTCGAGAAGGCCTCCGGCCGGTGAACCGCACCCCGGCGCCCGCCCTGTCGCCGTCGCCACTGTCCCTCCCGGACGGTGTGCACGCTCCCGAATGGGACGAGGGACTGGACTGCTGGGTCGTCGCGGATCCGCGGCTGGCCCGGCAGGTCCTCAACCACCCCGGCTTCGCCTCCGGGACCTTCGAGCGCTCCTTCCAGCTGTACATGACGGAGGGGGCGCGTGAGGAGTACCGCGAACTCACCGAGTTCCTGCGGCTGTGGTTCGTCCAGGCCGACGCCCCCGAACACACGGCGCTTCGGCGCCCCGTGCAGCGGGTGATGTCCGCCTCGTACGTCCGCTCCCTCGCCCCGCGCATCGAGGAGATCGTCGACGAGTGCCTCGACGACCTCGCCGCGGCCAGGCCGCACGACGTGGTGCCGGCGGTCGCGGACGGGATCTCCGGCAAGGTCATGGCCCACGTGGTCGGCGTCGACGAGCAGCCGGCGGTGCTGCACCGCTGGTCGCGGACGCTGTCCCTGTTCATCGGCGCGATGTACCGGCAGGACTACGCCAGGGACGCGCACCGGGCCATGACGGAGATGACGCAGGCCCTCTCCCGGGCCTCCGCCCCCGCGGCCTTCCCGCGCGACACACCGCAGGACCGGGCGCGCACGAACGCGACCTGGGCGATGAACCTCTTCGGCGGGCTGGAGACGACGGCGTCGCTGCTGGGCTCGACCGTGCTGACCGCGCTGGGCGACCAGGCCGTGTGGGACGCGATCCGGGAGGAGCGTCCTGGCGCGGTGGAGGCGCTCGTGGAGACCGTGCTCGTACGGCGGCCGCCGCTGCGGCATCTCGGGCGCGTCGTCGCGTACGACCAGGAGGTGGCCGGAGCGCAGCTGAAGGAGGGCGACCTCGTGCTCGTCAGCCTCACGGGCGAAGGGCTGCTCGCCGACGCGGACCGGCCCGGTGAGCCGGCGGCCGCCGGTGGCTGTCCGGTGACCAGGGCCGACACTGCAGGACGTGTCGTGGCCGGACGGTCGGAGCAGCATCTGGTCTTCGGCCACGGGCCGCACTACTGCGTCGGCGCGCCGCTCGCCCGGCTGGAAGCTGCCCTACTGCTGCGCCGATTCGCGCAGCGGTTCCCGAACGCCCGGCTCGCCCCCGACGCAGCGGTGTGGGGACCCAACCTCTCGTACGTCGGCCTCGACCATCTGTACGTCGACCTGGGGGCCAAAGACACCGTGTCGTCCCTGACCGGAGGGGTGTGACGTGTCGGTGGACAACGCTGTGGCCGTGGTGGGCATGGCCTGCCGGCTGCCGGGCGCCGAGGACGTCGGCCGGTACTGGGACGCGCTCGTGGGCGGCGTGGACGGGATCAGCCGCTTCACGCCGCAGGAGCTGCTGGCGCAGGGCGTTGACCCGGACTACGTGGGGCGGGAGAACTTCGTTCCCGCCATGGGGGTCATCGCGGGCTCCCGGCGGTTCGACCGGGCCTTCTTCCGCTACAGCCGGGCGGAGGCCGCGGCGATGGACCCGCAGCAGCGCGTGTTCCTCGAGTGCGCGTCGACGGCCGTCGACGACGCGGGCATCGATCCGACCCGGTTCCCCGGCCGGGTCGGGGTGTACGCGGGTGCCGACCGGGTCGGCTTCCGCAGCGACGACGAGCTCGGCGAACTCGCCCGCTACATCGGCCAGGAGAAGGACTTCCTCGCCACCCGCGTGGCCTACAAGCTGGGTCTGCGAGGGCCCGCGCTCACCGTCCAGACGGCCTGTTCGACATCGCTGACCGCCGTCCATCTCGCGGTGCGCGCCCTCGTCGGGGGCGAGTGCGACGCGGCCCTGGCCGGCGGTGTCACCGTGATGCCCGGGGGAGAGTGGGGCTACCTCTTCGAGCCGGGCGGCATCCTGTCCCCCGACGGGCACTGCCGGCCCTTCGACGAGCACGCGGCGGGCACCGTACCCAGCGAAGGCGTCGCCGTGGTGGTGCTCAAGCGGCTCGCGGACGCGCTGCACGACGGCGACCGGATCGCCGCGGTGATCACGGGCACGGCGGTCAACAACGACGGCTCGGACAAGATGGCCTACACCGCGCCGTCCATCGCCGGCCAGAGCGAGGTGATCCGCGCCGCCCAGCGGATCGCCGGTGTCGACCCGGCGGACATCGACTACGTCGAGGCGCACGGCACGGCCACCCGGCTCGGCGACCCGGTCGAGGTGCAGGCCCTGACCGACGCCTTCGGGGGCGTCGGGGGCGCCTCCGCCGCGACCGGGCGGTGCCTGCTCGGCGCCGTCAAGGGGAACATCGGGCACACCGGAGTCGTGTCCGGCGTCGCCGGACTGATCAAGACCGCGCTGATGATGGAGCGCGGACAGATCGTGCCCACCGCCCACTTCACCGGCCCCAACCCGCTGCTCGACCTGGAGAGTTCACCCTTCCGCATCGCCGCGTCGGTCGAGCCGTGGCCCGATCGGGGAACCCGGCTGGCAGCGGTCAGCTCCTTCGGCGTGGGCGGCACCAACGCCCACGTCCTGCTCCAGGGCGCGCCCAGCCGGGCGCCGCGGGTGGCGCGACCAGGGCCGCGTCCGCTGACGCTGTCGGCGGCCACGCCGGAAGCACTGGGGCGGCTGGCCGCGGCGATCGCGGACCGCCTGGAGCCGGCCGCTACGGACGAAGACGCCCCGGCGCTTGCCGAGGTGGCCCGCACGCTGGCCGAGCGACGCGTGCACCGGCACCGCAGGGCGCTCGTGGCCGCGGACACGTCGGAGGCCGTGCGGCTCCTGCGCGGCGTGTCGGCCACGGCGGGATCGGCGGAAGCGGCGCGGGTAGGCGCGCCGACGGTTCGGGGTGCGACGGCGGTGCAAGGCTGGCCAGCGGCGTGGGATGCGACGGCGACGCAAGGCACACCCTCAGCGCAGCACGCGCAGGCGATGCCCGGCGCGTCGGAGGGCGCGTCGGAGGGCGCGCCACAGGCGGCGCAGGCGCCACAGCCAGCGCAGGCCCACAGCCAGAACGCGCACAATGCCCAGGACACGTCGGATACGCGGACGTCGACCGGCCAGGACGCGACACACAACGCGCCCCAGCCGGTGCAGACACAAAACCAGAACACGCAGCCTACGCAGGCGCCGGACGGCCCGCCGGCGGCGCGGGATGCGACGGCGACGCAGGCCCACAGCCAGAACGCCCACAATGCGCACAATACGCCGGAAACGCGGACGTCGACCGGCCAGGACGCGACACACAACGCGCCCCAGCCGGTGCAGACACAAAACCAGAACACGCAGGCTGCGCAGGCGCCGGACGGACCGGGCGCGGGCGCAGACGCGCGCGCAGTCGCGACCGCGGGCGCGCGGCCGAAGAAGCTCGGCAAGGTCGCCTTTCTCTTCCCCGGGCAGGGCACCCTGCGGCACGGCGCGGGCGCCGCGGCGTACCAACTGCTGCCCGCCTTCCGGGCGGCGTTCGACGAGATACGCAAGGCCGTGCGCGACGCGCACGACATCGAACTGTCCCCCGTGGTCACCGACGCGCCGGCTCCACCGGAGGACTGGTTCGCCGACACGGTGCACCAGCA
Source organism: Streptomyces sp. NPDC001514 (assembly GCF_053597075.1). NCBI lineage: Bacteria > Bacillati > Actinomycetota > Actinomycetes > Kitasatosporales > Streptomycetaceae > Streptomyces > Streptomyces sp. NPDC001514. The sequence goes on along the minus strand of NZ_JBSFHO010000006.1, from coordinate 197,945 downwards.
GCTGGGGCTGTTCGCCCTCGGCTACGCCTTCGGGCGCCAGTTGGAGGCATGGAACGTCCGTCCCGCCGCGATGCTCGGGAACAGCGTCGGCGAGTACGTGGCCGCCACCCTCGCCGGGGTCTGGGCCCCGGAAGCCGCCGCCGACCTGGTGTGCCGGCGCGCCCGCGCGATGTGGGACACCGAACCCGGCCGGATGGTGAGCATCGGCGCCTCCGCCGAGGAGGTGGCATCCCGGCTGCCCGTGGACTGCAAGGTCACCATCGCCGTCGAGGGCGCCGGCTCGGTCGTCCTGTCCGGCCCCGAGGCCGCCGTGACGGACCTGCTCGCGGGCGAAGCCCTCGCAGGCATCCCCACCACCCTGATCCACACCCGCCGCGCCTTCCACTCGAAGGCCATGGAACCGGCCGCCGAGGCGGTGCGGGCGACCATTTCGTCGATGCCCGCCCGCCCGCCTCGGCAGCCGCTCGTCTCCAACACGACCGGGGACTGGGCCGATCCGCAGGAGGTGGCAGGACCCGACTACTGGGCCGCGCAGCTGCGCCGGCCGGTCCTCCTCGCTGCGGCGATGAGCACCCTGCTCGACTCGGGCTGCACGACGTACATCGAGCTGGGACCCGGCAGTTCGATGATCGGCGGCCTGCGCCGCAGCGCCGGCTGGGACATCGCGTACACCGCGGTCCGGCTGACGTCCCGGCCCGAGGACCCGGCCGATGCCGGGCTGCTGGCGGCGCTGGCCACCTTGTGGGAGCGCGGCGTCGACCGCGCGCTCGACGACGTGCTCGGCACGCTGCACGGAGCCCCCGACGAGCGGCCGCTGCGCTGCTCCCTCCCGGGCCACCCGTTCCTCGGCGAGGACCCGGAGGCCGGGCACGAGCCCGGCCCGGCCCGTAGGCCGGAACCCCGCGTACCGGCGGTGTCCGCACCTGAATCCCGTACGCCCGCACGTACGTCCCGTACCCCCGCACCGTCCCGCGAGGCGGCGGCTGTACGCGGCGACGGGGTGCGGCCCGTGCTGGAGGAGTTGTGGTGCCGCACCCTCGGTGTCCCGGTGGCGCTGGACGACGACAACTTCTTCGCGCTGGGCGGTGAGTCGCTCATGGCCGTCTCGTTGACGACGCGGGTCCGGGAGCGTACGGGGTGCGTGCTGTCCGTCACGGACTTCTCGCGGGCGCCCTCGTTCGGCGAGCTGGTCGAAGCGGTCGAGCGGCAGCTGCCCGCGCCGTCGGACGGGTCGGAACCGTCGAACGGTTCGCACCCGGCGAACCCTCAGGGGCCGTTCGGCGGCGGCGCGATGTCCGCGGTCCCGGGCGTCGCCACCCTCAGCGAAGGCGGTTCGGACCGGCCGCTGTTCCTGGTCTCCGATGCGACCGGGAACGCACTCGCCTACCGGACCCTGGCCGATCTGCTGGGACTCGCAGGAGACCGGCCGGTTCTCGGCCTGGAGGACACCGGGCACCCGCGCTCACACTCGCGGCCGCGCACCATCGAGGCCATCGCGGCCGACCATGTCACCGCGCTGCTCCGTGCCCAGCCCGAGGGCCCTTACACGATCGGCGGGTGGTCCTTCGGCGCCGTCGTCGCCCACGAGATGGTGCGCCGGCTCTCGCGGCGCGGCGAGCGGGTGGACCTGCTCGTATGCCTGGACGGCTTCGTCCCGGACACGGGGGGACTTCCGATGGCCTGCGCCCCCGCGTTCCTGCGCGCCAGTGTGCGGGCCCAGGCCGAGGCGGCGCTCGGGGTCGGCCCGCTCGCCCGGCAGGTCCGGCGCAGCCCGGCGCTGCGGAGGCAGTTCATCGCCAACCAGGCGACCCTGCTGCGCTATCGGCCGCGGCCCGTTCCCTGCCCTGCGGTGCTGTTCAAGGCGTCGAGCGGGCGGGCGGAGGCCGGCCGGCTGCGCGAGCGGCTGTCCGGCCTGTACTGGGGCGGGATCCGGGTCGAGCCGGTCGGCGGCGACCACTGGTCCATGCTCACGCGCCCGTACGCCGGAGATCTGGCGTTGAAGCTGCTCGACGTACTTCCGGCCGACTCCACGGCCGGGCAGGGAGAGGAATGACGATGGCTGACAAGCCGCCGGGCACGGACACCGCACCCGGACCGGGACCGGTGACGACGGCGACTGCGACGGCGACACCTGCGGACGCGGCCGGGGACCCCGGCACCGCCGCCGCCGTGGAGAAGCCGCTGCTGCGCAACTGGAACTTCCAGGCGCTGTGGACCAGTGAGGCGTTCGCGGCGATCGCCAAGGAGACCGCGGAGGTCGCCTATCCCCTGCTGATCCTGGCCACCACCGGCTCCGCCTTCTACGCCGGCGCAGTCGGTTCGGCGCAACTGGTCACGGCGAGTCTGCTGTCGATCCCCGGCGGCACCCTCGCCGACCGGGTCGACCGGCGGATGCTGCTCATCGTCTGCAACGTGGTCCGCGTCGTCCTGCTCGGGCTGTTCTCGCTCCTCATCTTCACGGAGAACGTCAACGCGTTCGTCATCTTCGGCATCGCGATCGGTTCGGCGGTGTGCCTGGGCATCTCCAACCCGACGGGCCTCGCGGTCATCAAGCAGCTGGTGCCACCGTCGCAGCTCACACAGGCAACGGCGCAGAACCAGGTGCGGTACTTCGCGGCGACCATGGGCGGCCCGCCCGTCGGCGGCGCGCTGTTCGCGGTCGCCCGTGCGTTCCCGTTCCTGAGCTCGGCGATCGGATTCCTGATCTCGACGGTCCTGCTGCTGTTCATCCGCAAGCCCCTCAAGGTGGAGAACGCGGCACCGGGAGAGAAGCGGAATGCGGCGGAGGGATTCCGCTTCCTCGCCCGGCAGCCGGTGCTGCGGCTCCTGATCATCTGGATCATGGGGTCGAACATGGCGTTCACCCACTCCGGGGTCTTCCTCGCGCTGATCGCCACCGCCGAGAGCCGGGGCGCCTCCTCGACGTTCATCGGCATGCTGCTGTCGATCGCCGGTGTCGGCGGACTCGTCGGCTCGCTGCTGGCGGGCCCGGTCATCAAGCGGGTGAGCCCTCCGGTGCTCTTCCTGACGGCCGCCTGGATCGGACCGGTCGCCGCCGTCCTGCTGGCGAACGTCTCGGGCCTCGTCCCCCTGGGCATCATCGTCGCCTGCGTGTTCCTGCGCGGGCCGATCACCAGCGCGCTGTTCCTCGCCTATCTGGCCGCCATGGCCCCGGACAAGGTGCAGGGCCGCGTACTCGGCGCGGTGATGTTCATGTCCATGATCGCCGCCCCGGTCGGTGTGTTCGCGATCGGCGCCATCTTCGACCTCGCCGGGCCCACGTGGGTGTTCACCGCGATGGCCATCGCCTCGGGCGTGGCCGCGCTGCCCACTCTCAGCCCCCTCATCCGCAAGCTCGCCCCGCCGGAGGAGTACGCCGACACCACGGCGGCCCCCGCCACGGACCAGACCGACAAGGAGACGCGATGACCGCCGAGACATCGGGCGCTCAGGTCACGACCGGCGCCGACCGGCTGCCGCCGGAGTTCTTCACCGCTCCCGAGGCGGGCGCCACACACGCCGCGAACGCGAAGCTGCGGGCGTCCGGCTGCCCGGTCCATGCCATCAACTACCCGCCGGGCGGGGACGCGTACGTCGTCGCCGACTACGAGACCGCGCTCAAGGGGTTCAGCGACCCCCGCCTGTCCAAGCAGGTCGAGAACGCGCCGGCCTGGTTCCGGGCCCTCCTCGAGGACAGCAGCCCGGTCCTCATACGCAACATGATCACCGCGGATCCGCCGGAGCACACCCGGCTGCGCAGGCTGGTCAGCCGGGCGTTCGTCCCGCGCCGTATGGCGCTGCTGCGGCCGCGCATCCAGGAGATCACCGACGAACTCATCGACGCCTTCCCCGAGTCGGGCGAGGTCGACCTGATGGAGTTCGCGTTCACCCTGCCGATGCGCGTCATCTGCGAGTTCCTCGGGGTCCCGATCGAGGACCGGCCCGACCTGCATGCCTGGGGCCACTGGCTCAGCGGCGCCCCGTTCGCGGACGAGGAGTCGAACCGCAAGCTGAAGGTCGCGAGCGACAGCATCGAACGCTATCTCGTCGGCCTGCTCGACCGGCGCCGCGCCGAGGGCCTCGGCGACGACCTGGTCAGCATCCTGCTACGGGCCGCCGACGAGGAGGACGTCTTCACCAACGACGAGCTCGTCTCCACCCTGGTCCTGCTGATCATCGCGGGACACAAGACCACGGCGAACCTCATCGGCAACGGGATGCAGGCCCTGTTCGCCCACCCCGACCAGCTCGAACTGCTGCGCTCGAGGCCGGAGCTGGCCGAGTCGGCCGTCGAGGAGTTCCTGCGCTTCGAGCCGCCGGTCTACCGCGGGACGCTCCGGGTCGCCACCGAGGACATGGAGCTGGCGGGCTGCCCCATTCCCCGGGAGGGGTTCGTGCACATCCTGATGGACTCGGCCAATCGCGACCCGGAGGCCTTCGAGGACCCCGACCGGCTCGACATCACCCGCACCGGCAACCGGCATCTCGCCTTCGGCCAGGGCGCGCACTTCTGCGTGGGCGCCCCGCTGTCCCGCGTCGAGGGGCAGGTGGCCTTCCCCACCCTGCTGCGCAGGCTGCCAGGCCTGGCCCTGACGGTCCCGCACGACGAGCTCGAGTGGGTTTTCGACAACTCCACCAGCCGCGGCCTGAAGAAGCTGCCGGTGCGCTACGACGCCCGGCTGGCGGCCGACGGAGGGGAGCACTGAGATGACCACCCCTCTCACCCTGGTCTGCCTTCCCTTCGCGGGCGCGGGCGCCTCCTTCTTCCGTCCGTGGCAGCGGATCGCCGGCGACGCGCTGACCGTCCTGCCGCTCCAGCTCCCGGGCCGGGAGCGGCGGATCGACGAGGATCCGTACCGCGACGCGCACCTCGCCGTCGACGGCCTGCTGGCCGATCTCCGCGAGGTGCTCGGTGATTCCGCGGAGCCGCACCGGGTCGCCCTGTTCGGCCACAGCCTCGGCGCCGTACTCGCCTACGAGCTGGCGCACCGCCTGGTCGCCGAGCCGGAGACCGGGCTGGGCATCGGGCCAGGCATCGGGCCAGGCATCGAGCCGGGCATCGGGCCGGGCATCGAGCTGGTCCGGCTCTTCGTCAGCGGTTCCCCGCAGCCCGCCGAGCAGCGGGCGCGCCGCGCCACCGGCCTGCCGGACGACGCATTCCTCGCGCGCGTCAACGAGTTCGCGGGCTACACGCACGAGGCGCTCGAGGACCCCGAGATGCGTGAGCTCATCCTCCCGACGCTGCGGGCGGACGTCGAGATGCACGAGACCTATGTGCCGGGCACGGACCTGCCGCTGCCCGCTCCTCTCACCTCGCTGCGCGGCGCCGACGACCTGCTCGTCACCCGCGACGAGGCCGCCGCCTGGTCGAAGGTCGCCGGGGCGGGCTTCCGGTCCGTCGAACTGCCCGGCGGCCACATGTATCTCACCGAGTCCGCCCAGGCGCTGCTGGAGGTCATCTCCGGTGACCTGCATGCCCGTTGAGGAGTGAGCACGTCATGCGTCTGAACGGAAAGGCCGTCGTCGTCACGGGGGCGGCCCGCGGCCTCGGCCGCGCCATCGCGGTGGCGTGCGCCGGCGAGGGCGCCGACCTGGCGCTGCTCGATCTCTGCGGCGACCTGCCCGGTGTGCCGTATCCGCTCGGTACGGCAGGCCAGTTGGAGCACACCGCGACGCTCTGCCGCAAGGCGGGTGCCGCGGTGCTGACGGCCGCCTGTGACGTACGGGATCTGCGTTCGGTCGAGTCGGCGATCGCGCTCGCCGAGGACCGGTTCGGCCGGATCGACGCCGTCGTCAACAACGCGGGAATCGCGGCCCCTTCGGGAAAGCCGGCGCACGAGATCGGCGAGGACGAGTGGTCGCTGATGATCGACGTCGACCTGTCCGGTGCCTGGCGGGTGATCCGTACGGTCGGGAAGGCGATGAGCGCCCGCCGTTCGGGCAGCATCGTCAACGTCGCCTCCACCGCGGGGCTGGTCGGATACCGGCACTTCGCCGGTTACGTCGCGGCCAAGCACGGCCTGGTCGGGCTGACGAAGGCGGCCGCACTCGACTACGCCCCCACCAAGGTCCGGGTCAACGCCGTCTGCCCCGGGTCGGTACGCGACGACTCGACGGCGGAGGGCCGGATGCTCGCCGAGATCGCCCGGGCCCTCGACGTACCGGTGAGCGAGCACGAGCAGACGTTCGTCGAGGCGCAGCCGATGAACGCGCTGATCGAGCCGGAGGACGTCGCCTCCGCCGTGGTGTACCTGGTCTCGGACGAGTCCCGGCAGGTCACCGGCTCGGTGTTGACCGTCGACGGCGGATTCACCGCCCGCTGAGAGACCGCTGACGTGTTGTCCAGGGGGCGACCCCGGTGATCAGACAGGGGAGGACACCCGTGCTGGGTGCACAGTGCCATGCGGTCCGCGTCCGGCTGACCGGTCCGGGGCCGGGGGTGCCCGCGGTATCCGTGGAGGTGCTCGGAGCCCGGCTGGCCGCCGCCGGGCCTTGGCGGCTGTGGGTGGACGAGGTACCGGCCGGGGCGGCGGAGCCGCTCGCCGCCCGCCGCCGCGAGGCCGAGCTGAACCGGCCGGCGGCGGACGTACGGTGTGTCCTGCTGCGGTACGCGGACGGCGCGGCGGACCTGGTGGTCGTGGCGGACCGGGCGCGGCTGGACCGGTCGGGACTGCGGCTCCTGACCGGCGTACTGAGGGGGACGCGGCCGGCCGAGGCGTGCCCGGCGCCCGCGGCGGGCCGTTCCTCCGGACAGCAGCCCGCGGAGGGGCCCGCGCCGGACTGGGGCCTCGGGGAGCCGGGCTCCGCCGGCCACGGCACTCACCACCTCGACCTGGCGGACGGCGGCGGCATCGGCGACACCGCCGGGCGGCTGGCCGCGCTCGCCCTCACCCTGAGCCGCTACGACGGCCATGGCTCTACGGGCACCGCGGTCGTCGCGACCGACCGCGCCGGGGCGCTGGAGTTCGCGGTGGAGCGGGCCGGCACCCTCGGGGCGCTGCGGGAGGCGGCGCCGGCCCGGGTCGCGTGTCACGTCACGGCCTGTCTGATCGACGACGCGAGTGCGGAGGCCGAGGCCGACGCCTCGCCGCTCGGCGACGAGTATCTGCCCTTCCTCGCACCGCTGTTCCCGCTGACGGTCGCCGTCGCGCCGCTGCCCGGCGGTGGCTCGCGCCTGTGGTGCTCGTACCGGCGCAGCCACTTCTCGCCCGAGGTCGTCGAGCAGTTCACACGTCATCTGGCCCATGTGTACGGACAGTTGGTGCGCGCACCGCAGACGCCGGTCGGCGACGCGGAGCTGCTGGACGCCGCCGAGCAGGCCAGGGTGGCACGGCTCGGACAGCCGCACGCGGCCCTCGGGGACGCCGGGGGCACCGGGGCCGTCACGGCCCCCGCGGCCGAGGAGATGACGCTGCCCGAGGCGTTCCGGCGGGCCATGTCGGCGACGCCCGACGCCGTGGCGGTGTGCGACGTCGGCGTACGGCTCACCTATCGCGAACTGGACGACCGGTCAACCCGCCTGGCGGCCGGGCTGCGGGCCCACGGGGTGCGGGACGGCGACCGCGTGGGCGTCTGCCTGGAGCGGACCGCGGAACTGGTCGTCACCATGCTCGGCGTGCTCAAGGCGGGCGCCGCGTACGTACCGGCCGATCCGGCCTATCCCGCGGACCGCCTGGCCTACACGGCGAAGGACTCCGGGCTGGGCGTGGTCGTCACCCGGCTCGCGGAGTTCCCGGGCGGCGAGGACACCGCCACCGTGACCCCGGACGAGCTGCTGGCGGCGGCCCGGACGGCCCATGAGGCTCCGGCGGCTCCGGCGGCTCCGGCGACGACGAGGCCCGCAGATCCGGCGTACGTCATCTACACCTCGGGCTCCACGGGGCGCCCCAAGGGTGTGGTCGTGCCCCACCGCAACGTCGTCTCGCTCATCGAGGCAACGCGCGACGAGTACCGGCTGGGCACGTCCGACGTGTGGACGCTGTTCCACTCCGGGGCCTTCGACTTCTCGGTGTGGGAGATCTGGGGCTGCCTGCTGACGGGTGGACGTCTCGTGGTCGTGCCGTACTTCGTCTCGCGCGACCCCGACGAGTTCCGCGATCTGCTGGTCGCCGAAGAGGTCACGGTCCTCAGCCAGACCCCGTCCGCCTTCTCGCAGCTGCTGCGGGTCGACCACGGCGCGCTCGCCGTCCGGCTCGTGGTGTTCGGCGGCGAGCCGCTGGACAGCCGGATGCTGCTGCCCTGGTTCGACCGGCACCCCGAAGGGGCGTGCCGGATGGTGAACATGTTCGGCATCACCGAGACCACCGTGCATGTCACCGCCCAGACCGTGACCCGCGATCTGGCCCTGGCCGGATCGCGCTCCGTGGGCCCGGCCCTGCCCGGCTGGCACCTGTACGTGACCGACGCGCGCGGCCGCCTGGTACCCCCCGGGGTGACCGGCGAGATCTGCGTCGGCGGCGCCGGGGTGGCCGTCGGTTACCTCGGTCGGCCCGAACTGACCGCGCAGCGCTTCGTGACCGACCCGCACACCGGCGGCCGGATGTACCGCAGCGGCGACCTGGGCAGGCTGCGCCCGGACGGGATGCTGGAACACCTCGGCCGGATCGACAGCCAGGTCAAGATCCGCGGCTTCCGCATCGAGCTCGACGAGATCCGCTCCGTCCTCCTCGAGGACCCCGACGTGCGGGCGGCGGCGGTCGTGGTCCGCCGTGACGACCCCACCGATCCCGCCGCCGCCCGCCTCGACGCCTACGTCGTACCGCACGGCGACCCGGTCGCCGCGGACACCCCGGGCATCCGCAAGCGCGCCGCGGGCATCTTGCCCGAGCACATGGTCCCCGCGACGGTCACGGCCCTGGAGGCGCTCCCGCTGACGACGAACGGCAAACTCGACGCCGCCCGTCTCCCGGCCCCGTCCCGCCCCTCCCCCTCGGCTCCCCCGCCGACCGGCGCCGGCCCGGCCGGCGCCGGCGACCGGGCCGCCGGCCTCACCGAGGCCCTGCTGGAGATCTGGACAACCGTCCTGGGCACCCCCGTCGGCCCGGACGACGACTTCTTCGAACTGGGCGGCAACTCCCTCTTCGCGGTCCGCATCAGCGCCGCCCTCCGTGCCCGCGGCCTTCCCTCCCTCCCCCTGCGCGACCTCTACCGCACCCCGACGATCCGCGCCCTGACTGAAGGCTGACGGCCTCCGCCTCCAGGGCACGATTCCGAGATGGTGCCGCGGCCGCGCAAGGTGGTCGCCTCGTGTCGGACGGCGGGCTTGTCGTGGCGAGCGGTCACCGCCCGGTGCCGCTTGCCACGGCTCTGACCCATAGACGGCCGGTGAAAGCGGCATAAAGCAGGCGTACGCTGTTCAGAACGCCCTAATGCACCGCGAATGGGTGATGGAGGCGGCGCATGACCAATCCGTACGGCTTCCTCAGGATCCCCCGTCGGCCCGTTCCGGCGCGCCCTGTCGAGGAGCGACTGAACGACTGGCACGAGGTCTACGCCGGGCAGGCGCTGCTGCCTCTCGTGTCCGAGCAGGCGGGGCGCTGCATGGACTGCGGCATACCGTTCTGCCACAGCGGCTGCCCGCTGGGGAATCTCATCCCGGAGTGGAACGTGTACGCCGCGCACGGCGACTGGCGGGCCGCGGCCGAGCGGCTGCACGCGACGAACAACTTCCCGGAGTTCACCGGTCGGCTGTGCCCGGCGCCGTGCGAGGACGCCTGCGTGCTGGCCATCAACGCCGATCCGGTGACGATCAAGAACGTCGAGCAGACGATCGCCGACGAGGCCTGGGAGCGCGGGTACGCGCCGCCGCAACCGCCCGCGCGGCTCAGCGGAAAGACCGTGGCCGTCATCGGCTCCGGGCCCGCGGGGCTGGCAGCGGCGCAGCAGCTCACCCGTACCGGCCACACCGTCGCCGTCTACGAGCGGGCCGACCGCATCGGCGGACTGCTGCGCTACGGCATCCCCGAGTTCAAGATGGAGAAGCAGTACCTGGACCGCCGCATCGAGCAGATGCGAGCGGAGGGCACGAAGTTCCGTACCGGTGTGGACGTCGGCGGTGACCTCGATGCCGCCGAGCTCAGGAGGCGTTACGACGCGATGGTCGTCGCCGTGGGCGCCATGGAGCGGCGGGAGCTGCCCGTCCCGGGGCGGGAGCTGGCCGGGATCCATCAGGCCATGGACTATCTGACCTTCGCCAACCGGGTGGTGGAGGGCGACTACCTCGCGCCGCCCGTGACCGCCGAGGGCAAGCACGTGGTGATCGTCGGCGGCGGGGACACCGCCTCGGACTGTCTGGGCACCGCCCTGCGCCAGGGTGCGACCTCGGTGGTACAGCTGGACATCAACCCGGAGCCAGGCGACGACCGGCCGGAGACCCAGCCCTGGCCCATCACGCATCCGAAGGTCTACCGCATCTCCCATGCCCATGCAGAGGCCCGGGGTCGGGAGGGCACGGATCCCAGGCTCTTCTCCTCGGCCACCCTCCGTTTCGAAGGGGACCAGGCCGGCCGAGTGCGCGCGCTGCTCCTGACGGAGGTGGAGCCCGCGGCCAGGCAGCCACTGCCGGGCACCGAGCGGGTGATCCCGGCGGAGCTGGTCCTGATCGCCCTCGGCTTCTCGGGCCCCGAGCGGGGCAGCGGACTGATGGAGCAGCTCGGACTCACGCTGGACGGCCGGGGAAACTTCGCGCGGGACGGGGCCTTCGCGGCGGAAGGGTCACAGCAACCACCACGAACGGCCCGCACCAGGACCGACGGCGTTTTCGTCGCGGGCGATGCGGGACGCGGTCAGTCCCTGGTGGTGTGGGCCATCGCGGAGGGCAGGGCCGCCGCGGCGGCCACGGACCGCTATCTGACCGGCTCCACCGTGCTGCCGGCTCCCGTCACACCTACGGACCGGCCCCTCGCGGCATGACACGCCGGGCACTCAGCGACAGCCTGGGCGGCCTCGTCCCCCGCGCCAGGTCCAGATGGACCCGGGGATGTTCCTGGGCCGGCGGTGACGGAGGCGCCGGACGAACGAGCGCGACCGCTCCCCCAACGGCGGGGCAGGCGCCACCTGATACGGCACCGGGCGGCCGGGGGTCGGCCGACCCGTGCCATCGGCGTCGTGGCCGCAACCGACGACGGTGGCGCCGTCAGACGGCGCTGCGGGCGTCGGCGAGCTTGATCACGCGGGCGGTCGCGGTGGCCGTGGCGACGAGGGTTCCGTCGGTCCTGGTGAGGTCGGCGGCGAGGTGGGCGAGGTCGCCGTCGCGGTGGACGACGCGGCCGTGGCCGAGGAGTCGGCCGGGGCGGGCCGGCCGCAGGAAGTTCACCTTGAACTCCAGTGTGGACTGGAACTGGTCGGGCTCCAGGGTGGCGAGCAGCGCGGGTCCCACGGTGTCGTAGAGCATCGCGGCGAGGAAGGCGCCCAGGATGTTGCCCGTCGGGTTGGTGAAGTCCTCGGTCCCGGTGAACGCCAGCTCGATCGTGCCCTTGTCGGCGTCCGCGGCGATGAACTCCAGCCCGAGCGTCGCCGCCGCGCGCGGCAGCGGGGCGCGGCCCTCGGCGGAATCCCAGAAGGGACCCGAGCGTCCACCCAAAGCGCCTCCCTCGGCCGCTGCCACCTCGGCCACGCTAACAGCGAGCGGCACAGCCCGCTCGTGGACCGGAACCGCGCGGCGGACCCCGGCGTCCGTCCGGGCGTATGCACGATCATGAACACTGTCGGAGGCCAGGCATGACCGCAACAGCTCCCCGCCATCTCTATCTCGCGCGCCATGGTGAGGCTTCCCCGGACGAGAGCACGCTGACGGAGAACGGTCGTCGTCAGGCCGTGCTCCTCGGTGAGCGGCTCCGTGACCACTGCTCTGCGGGCAGCCCTCTCGCGGCGATCCATCACGGTCCGCTCCCGAGGGCGGAGCAGACCGCCCGGCTGATACGCGAGCAACTCGACGGCGTTCCCGTGCTTTCGTCGGAGGAGGCCGGGGACTACATCCCCTACCTGCCGCAGCGGGAGGAGCTGCCGGCGGAGTCGGCCGACGGCATGCTCGGTCGCCTGGCCCAGTTCCCGGCCGAAGAGCGCGAACGCGGCCCGCAGTTGGCGCACGAGGCCCTCGCCCGGTTCACCGGGCCGGTCGAGGGTGACGAGGCGCGCCACGAGCTGGTCGTCACCCACAACTTCCTCATCGGGTGGCTCGTACGGGCCGCCCTCGATGCCCCGAAGTGGCGCTGGATAGGGCTCAACCACGGCAACGCCGCGCTGACGGTCATCCGGTACACGCCGGGCCGGCCCGCAGCGGTGGTCTTCTACAACGACATGGGCCACCTGCCTGCCGAGCTCCGCTGGACCGGCTTCCCGCCGGAGCTCCGCATGTGAGGCGGCGGCCGCCCCCGACCCCACAGCTCGCAGTGACGGCCCATCACTTGTGCCGACGGGCTTTTCCCTTGGCTTCCTGCGCCCGGCCTCGGATGCGGCCGCCGCCTTTGCATCGTTCGTATCGTGGATATCGCCACGGCGTGCACCACCCTGGGGAGGACCCCGGCTTGTCCGCCGGGGTCCTCCCTTCGCAAGCAACGACCGGCGGCAGGGGACCGGGCCTCCTGGCCGCCCGGGCGGTCCTCGTGCGCCGTCAGCGTCACACGGTCAGTGCTTGGTCCTCTTCCGGATCTGATCGGCTGCCTTCTCCGCCATCTCGTGTGCCTTGCCGCGCAGCATCTCGCCCCGGCCTTCCCGCTTCATGGACCTGTCGTGCGTGGCCTTGCCGAGGGTCTCCTTCATCTTGCCCTTCAGCTGTTGCGCCTTGGATTTGCCTTTAGTCATCGGGATCGCTGTCCTCTCGGATTCGGCGAGGTGCCCAGGGCTCGGACATGCTCCGGGTCCCCAGTTCATCGTGCACCTGCCCTGAGATGCCGTAAACCGGTGTATATCGGGCAGCTGCCCGGGTACCTCCACGGGTGCCAGTACCCCTTCCCCGAAAGGCGGCCGACATGAGTGACAGGACGCATGAAGCGGCAGGGAGCGCAGCGAAGCTGCGGGTCGTGGTCGTAGGTGCGACCGGTAACGTCGGTACGAGCGTGGTGCAGACCCTCGCCGGGCATCCGGGCGTGGGTTCGATCCTCGGCATCGCCCGCCGGCTCCCCGAATGGCAGCCCGAGAGGACGACCTGGATCGCCGCCGATATCGACCCCGGCGGCGCGGACCTGGTCCACCACTTCGCCGGAGCGGACGCCGTCGTCCATCTGGCCTGGAAGTTCCAGCCCACCCACGACCCGGTGACGACATGGCGGACGAATGTGCTGGGCAGCATCCGCGTCTTCGAATCGGCAGCAGAGGCCGGGGTACCGGTGCTGATCCACGCATCGTCGGTCGGCGCGTACTCTCCCGGGCCCAAGGAATCGCCGGTCGACGAGTCCTGGCCGACCCACGGCTGGCCTCGGGCGGCCTACTGCCGCGAAAAGGCCTACTTGGAGAGGTATCTGGACGCGTTCGAACAGACTTACCCGGCCGTGCGGGTCGTCCGCATGCGACCGGCTTTCCTGTTCAAGCGGGAGTCCGCGTCCCAGCAGTGCCGGATCTTCGCCGGCCCGCTCCTGCCCACGCAACTCGTCCGGCCGGGAACGCTGCCCGCGGTCCCCGATCTGCCAGGTCTGACGTTCCAGGCCCTGCATACCGACGACGCCGCTGCGGCGTACTGCGAGGCCGTGGTCCGTCCGGTCCGCGGCGCGTTCAACCTCGCGGCTGACCCGCCCCTGAACACCGCCCGGCTCGCCGGGATCCTGGAGGCCCGGCAGCTGCGGATGCCCGTGATGCCGGTGCGGGCCGCGCTCTCGGCAGCCTGGCGGTTGCGGCTGGTGCCCGCCTCACCGGATCTGTTCGACGCCGTACTGCGCCTGCCGCTGCTGGATTGCTCCCGGGCCCGGGCAGAGCTGGACTGGCAGCCGCGGTACACGGCCGTGGAGGCGATCCAGGAGTTCCTCGAAGGGCTCCGCGACCATGCCGGCATGGACACCGCACCGCTCGCGCCGGGCACACGGACGGGCAACTGAGCTCCGGACACGGTCGTACGGGGCGAACCGACCGGCGCGCGGCATCGAGCTCGCGGGACCGGGTCCGGAGCGTGGCGTGGCCGCATCAAGCCCGGATGACGAGGCTCAACGGCGCACGGGGCGCTCACACAGTGAGCGCCATGACGTCCGCGAGGGCCGTTGTCAGCTCCGTCACCCGCGCGCGGTCGGGGCCGATCACGGCGTACCGCCAGGTCCGGCCGTCGGGGGGCGCGTCCGTGTAGAGCACCGCTCCCTCGCCGCGGCCCGTGTCCCAGGCCAGGCACTCCGCATGCAGCAGCCGCAGAGCTTCGGCGAGGGTGCGGGCCGAGCGTGATCGTCCTGCGACGAGCAGCCAGGCGGGGCAGGGGACCCCCGCGGCGCGCGCGAGGCGGTCGACCATGGCCTGTGGAGTGGTGGTGGCGGTCCGGCGTACGTTGCTCTCCGTGGCGTAAAGCGTGCCGTCCGCATCGATGACCGCGTCGATCGCGTACGGTCCCGAGTAGCCCCGCGTGGACAGATACGCCCCCATCACCGAGCCCCATCGCTCCAGCTCGCTCACGATGGCGTCCAGGTCGTCCGGCAGGGGCGACAGATACCCGGTGAAGGAACCGCGCTCCGTTCGCATCTCGCCGCTGAACACCACGTGCGGGCCGGTGTCCGGGAGCACCTCCATCTGGACACTGACGGACCTGACCGCACCGAGGCACTCCTCCACCACCCATGTGCCGACCGGACCGTGTCCGGACACCGTCGGCGTGGCGTCCGTGCGCGAGAGGAACCTGAGCCCGTGACCCCCTGCCGAACGGTCGGGTTTGGCCACAACCCGCTCGTACCGGCGCAGCAGTGCGGCAGCCGTCGGTCCGAGTTGCTCGCCGCTGCAGATCCGCCCGGGTGGCACGCGTATGCCGATCTCCTCGGCGACGGCCCGGAACCCGGATTTCGTGTTGAGCCGGTAGACCACATCCAGGGTGCAGGCCGCCACGCCGGACGGTCCGTACGGAGCCACCGGTGTGCCCAGCCGCCCGGCAAGGCCGACTGTGGCCGTGTCCAGGGCGATCGGCAGCAGCTGCGCCCCCGGCCGCTCGGCGGCGAGCGCCCGCAGCCGGTCCGTCAGCCCCGCCCGGCGTACCGCTTCGGCCATGGGGAAGCCCGGCACCGGCGGTGCGGTGATCACGGTGACCGAGTCGGGCGGCATACCCAGCACACCGCAGGCGTAGCGCAGGAAACCGGGACTGAGGGGGGTGGGCGTGACGAGTACGTCACCGGGCCGCATCAGCCAGATCTTGCGTGGCGCCTGCTCCGCCCACCGGGCCAGGATCTCGTGGGCCGCGAGGTCCACGGTCACGTCCGAGAAGAAGTTCGCGTAGACGATCAGCGGCAGCCGGTGCTGCTCCACCCTGGGACGCCTACCCGCACAGGCAGGGACATATCCGGCGCACCGGGTACCGGCGCGATAACGGGTACACGAGAGGCATGACTGACACGGCGACCAACCACGACGGGCCGTCGCTGCCGCAGGCGCGGGGCGCACTCTCGGCGGCGGTCATCGCCCGCCTCGCCGCAGGAGCGCCACTTCCCGCGCCCACGGTCGCGACGAGCGCCGATCCCTACGGGGACGATCTGCAGCTCGCCCTCTACCTCTGCTACGAGCTGCACTACCGCGGATTCGCCGGGGTGGACCCCGCCCTGGAATGGGATCCCGAACTGCTACGGGTTCGGCGGGAGCTGGAGGACCGGTTCCTCGCCACCCTGCGCGAGGACGCCGCCCGCCACGAGACCGTGGACGACGCGCTGGCCGGGCTGCTGGTGGAGCCGGTGCACGGCACCGGCGTCTCCCACTTCCTGCGGGACGAGGGCGAGCTGTGGCAGCTGAGGGAGTACGCGGCGCAACGCTCGCTGTACCACCTCAAGGAGGCCGATCCCCACGCCTGGGTGCTGCCGCGGCTATGGGGACGGGCCAAGGCCGGAATGGCGGCTGTGGAGTTCGACGAGTACGGCGGAGGCCGCGCCGAGCGGATCCATGCGAGACTCTTCGCCGACCTCATGAGGGATCTCGGCCTGGACACCACGTACGGCCACTATCTCGAGGCGGCGCCGACCCAGGTGCTGGCCACGGTGAACCTCATGTCGCTCTTCGGACTGCACCGCGCCCTGCGCGGCTGCCTGGTCGGCCACTTCGCGACTGTGGAGATCACCTCTTCGCCCGGGTCGAGACGGATCGCCGCGGCCATGCGGCGCACCGGAGCCGGGCGTGCGGCGGAGTTCTTCTACGACGAGCACGTCGTAGCGGACGCCGTCCACGAACAGGTCGTGCGGCGCGAGGTCATCGGAGGCCTCCTGGAGGAGGAACCTCACCTGGAGGCCGACGTCGCCTTCGGCATCGACGCGACCGTCCACCTGGAGAACCGGCTCGCAGCCCATCTGCTCGGCGCCTGGCGAGACGGACGGACCTCGCTCGACGGTGGCGGTCCGCCCATCGGTGCCGGTCTCCGTGGCAGGTCCGGCGCGCGAGACACGTAATGATTCATCCCGTATAGGCGGGTACGAGACATATGTGACGCTCATAGCCCTGCCCGGGGTGTACGCCCCGCAAGACGACACGGCGCTGCTGGCCGGAGCACTGCACCGTGAGGCGCTCCCGCCGGGGGCCGAGGTGCTCGATGTCGGCACCGGCACGGGCGCCCTGGCGCTGGCGGCAGCGACGCGCGGCGCGCAGGTCACGGCCGTGGACATCTCCCCCCTGGCCGTCTGGACCGCCCGGCTCAACGCCCGGCTGGCCGGGACCCCGGTGAGAGTGCTGCGAGGGGATCTGACCGCCCCGGTCGCGGACCGCACGTTCGACCTCATCGTCACCAACCCGCCGTACGTCCCGAGCCCGGCGGATTCCCCGCCGCGTCGCGGGGCGGCCCGTGCCTGGGACGCCGGCCGGGACGGCAGGCTCGTCCTCGACCGGATCTGCCGTGAGGTGCCGCGCCTGCTCCGGCCCGGCGGCGTACTGCTCGTGGTGCACTCCGCGCTGAGCGGCGAAGGGGCCACCCTGGCGCAGCTGCGGTCGGCCGGCCTGAAGGCCGAGGTGACAGAGCGCCGCTCCGTGAACCTGGGACCCGTCCTGCGGTCCAGGCGGCCCTGGCTGTGCAGCCGGGGTCTGCTGACCCCCGGCGGACAGAAGGAAGAGCTGGTGGTCATTCGTGCCCGACGAACGCCGTGAAGCACCACAAGCACCACGCCGCATCGCTGTGCGGACCGACGGGCCACTGCTCGTCGAAGGCCCGGTCGAGGTCGTCCTGGAGGACGGCACCGTCGTCTTCTCCGACCGCTTCTGCGTCGCGCTGTGCACCTGCCGGAGGAGTCTCAGGTTTCCCTGGTGCGACACCAGCCACCGGCGGCGCACGCGCGGATGAACGTCCGGTGCGCTGATCAGTCCATGCCGGTCAGTTCGCCGATCCGTCCATGGGGCGGCCCGCACGCCGTCGGCGACGAACCGGTCCGAGCACGGCCCGGCGCTCCTCCTCGCCCAGTCCGCCCCACACGCCGAACTGCTCACGCGTTTCCAGGGAGTGGCGCAGGCAGGCCCTGCGGACCGGGCACCGGCGACAGATGCGTTTGGCCATCTTCTCCCGCTCGTCCCGTTCCTCGCCGCGCTCGTTGGGCGGATGGAAGAACAGACTGCTTTCGGCGCCACGGCAGGCGGCACGCAACTGCCAGTCCCAGTGCTGGTGGAAAGCGCCGGGCAGACGCGAAACATCCGTCATCGGACCGTCCTTCCCTCGGGTAATCATCAGTTCCTTCGTCGGGTACCCCGAGCGGGCCTCGATACGCGGACCTCCTCGCGATCAGGGCAACGGCGTGCCTCCCGTGGCGCTCGGTCCCCCACGCACAGGTCTTCTCCGGCCCTTCGGCGTTGCGCACCGCGCGGCCTGCGGCCCTGGTCACAATGGGCGTCGGACGGGTGCTCGTTGGGCGGAAGGTGCGGATGCACGAGCGATGCGTACGCATGGGGCTGGTGCTTCTCGTGCTGGGCGCCCTGAGCGGGTGCGGTGGTGCCGGCGTCCGTGGGGCCGACGCCTCTGCCCTGGCCGAGGAGTTCGAACGCGCCCTGCACGACGGGAATGCCGTGGCCGCATGCGCCCTCCTGGCTCCCGAAACGCGCAGCGAACTCGAGGAATCCGGGCACGGGACATGCGCCTCCGGTCTGGACGAGGCGCAGATCCCCGCCACGGGAGGCGTACGGCGCGTGGAGGTGTACGGCCGACAGGCCATGGTCGCGCTCCGGGACGACACCGTGTTCCTGTCTCAGTTCCCGGGTGGCTGGAGAGTCGTCGCGGCGGGCTGTCTGCCCGAGCCGGGCGGACGGCCGTACAAGTGCCGGGTCGAAGGAGGCTGACCGATGTGAGAGTCATGTTCACGCTCTGCCTGGTGACAGTGCTGGGTGGTCTGGCGTACTTCATCACGCTCGGGCTGCTGCACCGATGACCCGACCCGCATCTCGCATGCGCCGTTTCGCGCGTGACAACGGTCTGAGCTTGGCATTCGGTGGCGCGTTCCTGCTGGTTCTGGCCTGTCAGGCAATCGCCGGCCAGGCCGAGTTCAATGAGCAGATGGCAGTTGACGGTCTCGCCCCGATCGGCCTCGGCGACTACCTCATGTCATCGGATTTCGCGGTGGACGTCACCGAGAACTGGCAGTCGGAATACCTGCAGTTCTTCCTCTACGTCTTCGGCACGGTCCACCTGCTCCAGCGCGGTTCACCGGAGTCGAAGAAATTGCACAAGGCAGGCGTGGAGTCCGAGAAGGACCAGCGCATGGGTGAGCACGCGGGACCCGATTCGCCGCGCTGGGCGGGCACGCGGGACTGGCGCCAGGCAGTGTTCTCCCGCTCACTCGGGCTCGTCATGGCGGCACTGTTCTTCCTCTCGTGGCTTGCGCAGTCCATCGCGGGTGTCGCCGCCTACGACGAACAGCGCCTGCGCCAGCTCCAGGCGCCCGTCAGCTGGGGCGAGTATGTGATCTCGGCCGACTTCTGGAGCCGCTCCCTCCAGAACTGGCAGTCAGAACTCCTCGCGGTCGCATCCATGGCCGTACTCTCCGTCTACCTCCGCCAGCGCGGGTCACCGGAATCCAAGCCCGTCGGCGCCGCCCACACCACCACCGGCGTCGAGGGCTGATGATTCGAGGCGTCGCGCCGTAGGCGTCCGCGTCCGCCCGTAGTAAGCACGAGCATATTCACGGTCAGTGCCCATGGCATCACTGAGAGCTCGCGACCCTGAGGCCTCCACGGGCCCGAGGACCGCGGCGTGATCAGCCGACGGAGCGCGTCGCACCGGCGTCGCACCCACTGGTCCGAGCGGGCGGTGAGTGGGACGCTGGAGGCTGAAGGTGCCGCCGAGGAGACTCGGGAGGGCCGATGGGACGCGATGTCCCGGCGCTGGTGTTCACCCGCGAAGACCGCCGCCGGTACCGGACCAAGATGCAGCGGTGCCTCGACACGTTCGCGCAGATGCTGCGGGAGGAACGTTTCGAGGCAGAGCGGCCGCAGGTCGGCCTCGAGATCGAGCTGAACCTCGTGGACGGGGACGGGGAGCCGACGATGCGGAACACTGCCGTGCTCGAGGCGATCGCGGATCCGGCGTGGTCGAGTGAGCTGGGGCGGTTCAATCTCGAGATCAACGTGCCTCCGCGGGAGCTGACGGCCGGCGGGCCCGATGCATGGGAGAAGGAGATCAGGGACGCGCTCAACCACGCCGAGGAACGCGCCGCGGCGGTGGGGGCACACCTGGTGATGGTCGGGATCCTGCCGACGCTTCGGCAGCAGGATGTGGGCGAGTCGGCGCTGTCGGAGAATCCGCGGTACCACCTCCTGAACGAGCAGGTGTTCGCCGCCAGGGGTGAGGATCTGCGGATCGCGGTGGACGGGGTCGACCGGCTGCGGACGTACGCGGACACGATCACGCCCGAGGCCGCATGCACGAGCACGCAGTTCCATCTGCAGGTGGCGCCGGACGAGTTCGCGGGGTACTGGAACGCGGCGCAGGCGATCGCGGGAGTGCAGGTGGCGCTGGCGGCGAACTCCCCGTTCCTGTTCGGCAAGGAGCTGTGGCGAGAGACGCGGATCCCCTTGTTCGAGCAGGCCACCGACACCCGGCCGGAGGAGATCAAGGTGCAGGGCGTGCGGCCGAGAGTGTGGTTCGGGGAGCGGTGGATCACCAGCGTCTTCGATCTCTTCGAGGAGAACGTGCGCTACTTCCCCGCGCTGCTGCCGCTGTGCGACGAGGAGGATCCGCTGGAGACGCTGGAGGGCGGCGACATCCCCCAGCTCGGCGAACTCACGCTGCACAACGGCACGATCTACCGCTGGAACCGCCCGGTGTACGCCGTCGCCCACGACAGGCCGCATCTGCGCGTGGAGAACCGGGTGCTCCCCGCCGGACCGACGGTCGCCGACGTGCTGGCGAACGGCGCCTTCTACTACGGCCTGACTCGCGCCCTGGTCGAGGAGGAGCGGCCGGTGTGGTCGCGGATGTCGTTCTCGGCCGCGGAGGACAACCTCCACGCGGCGGCCCGGCACGGGATCGACGCGCGCCTGTACTGGCCCGGGATGGGCGAGGTGCCGGTCGCCGAGCTCGTCCTGCGCCGGCTGCTGCCGCTGGCGCACCGGGGCCTTGAGCTGTCCGGCATGGACGCGGCCTGGCGGGAGCCCCTGCTGGGCATCATCGAGCAGCGGTGCGTGACCGTCCGCAACGGCGCGGTGTGGCAGGCGGAGATGTTCCATCACGTCGTCGACACGGCCCATGTCGACCACCATGAGGCGTTGCGGCGGATGACACGGCAGTACATCGACTACATGCATCTCAACGCACCGGCCCATACCTGGCCCGTCGACTGACATGGCGCCGGCCGACAAGATGAGGCAACGAATGATCACGGGAGGACGAAGCCGTCGCGGGTGGCGGGCGAGCGGGCGTCGCTGACCGGGTTTCTGCAGTACCAGCGCGAGACGCCGGCGATGAAGTGCCATGGACTGACGGCGGAACAGCTCAGGCAGCGGGCTGTTCCGCCGTCCGGGCTGTCGTTGCTCGGGCTGGTGCGGCATCTGGCCGAGGTGGAGCGGATCTGGTTCCGGAACGTCCTGAGTGGCGAGGACAGCAACGGTCACCGGCCGGGCACGTCCGGCCGGCCGGAAACTTCGCCGAGTTCGATGGCGACGGCGCCGATCCCGACGAGGCGTTCACGATCTGGCGGGAGGAGTGCGCCCGGTCGCGGGGCGTCGTGGACGCGGCGCAGTCGCTCGACAGTACGGTGCGCTTTCGCGACGAGACGTACTCCGTGCGTTACGTCGTCACGCACATGATCGAGGAGTACGCCCGGCACAACGGGCATGCCGATCTGCTCCTTGAGCGCAATCGACGGGGCCACGGGCGAGTAGTCCGGCTCCTGGCTGGGTCGGGTCCGGCACGCCGGTGCCCGGCCGACGGCGCACGCCTACTGCCCGAACTCCCTGTCGTGCACGGGCGCGTCCGGCAGTTGGCGCTCCAGGGACTCCCGGTAGCGGACACAGCCGCGCAGGAACTTGGGCCACGGTGGCACCGCCACATCAGGCTCGACGCGCTCGGGCAGCAGGCCCCAGAGCTGCGGATGGTGCCAGCACAGCTCGTGCCCGGTGCTGTCCCGGTGCGCGCGGATGCCGGCACGCAGCCGTCTCACCTCGGCGATCAGCTGGTCACGGCTCAGTGCGTCGAGATCGCCGTCCAGGTCCATGCGGGCACCATAGGCAGCCCGGACGCTCTCGCGTGGGCGGCTCCGTGCGCGCCGGAGCCGATCACCCGGACGGCGCGTCGGCGACGAGGGCGCCCGCAAGGCGGCGGCTCAGCCGGGGAACAGCGACGTGCCCATCCAGATCACTCCGAGCCAGCCGCCGACGACGACCACGGCCCCGACGAGTGCGGTCATGATCGCCGCCGGCGGCAGGGGTTCAGGTTCCGCGGGAGCCTCGGGCTCGACCGGGCAGCACTTCGAGCAATGCGGGTCACTCATGCGCCCGAGGATGCACAGCGCCGGCGGATGCCGGGAACGTCCGAACCGGACAACCTGAGAAGAGCCGCGACGTCGCACGTCCGATGTCATACGATCATGGCTCGGCGGTCTGTCCGCTCACGGCCGCCCCAGCGCCGATGGAGGTCAACCATGTCCAGGACATCCGGCGGCCGTCGTGGCCGGCGTATTCGTACCCTCTCCACGGCAGGTGCCGCCGTGGCCGGGCTGCTGCTCGCCGTCGGCTGTTCGTCCGGGGACGACGGGCCGGGAGAGGCCGCGGGCGGCGTGCCCGTCGTGGAGAAGGGGAAGCTCACCACCTGCACGCATCTGCCGTATCCGCCGTTCCAGTTCGAGCAGAACGGCAAGATCGTCGGGTTCGACGTGGCGCTCATCGATCTGGTGGCCAAAAACCTCAAGGTCGAACAGAAGATCCTTGACACGCCTTTCGAGAACTTCAAGACCGGTGCGTTCCTGAACTCCGGCGAGTGCGACCTCGCCGCCGCCGGCATGACGATCACCGACGAGCGCAAGAAGAACGTCGACTTCTCCGTCCCGTACTTCGACGCCACGCAGGCGCTGCTCGCGACAAAGAAGAGCGGTTTGACCTCTCTCGCCGACGTCAAGGCGAAGAACGCGAAGCTCGGCGCGCAGGCGGAGACGACCGGCGAGAGCTACGCGAAGTCCCAGGGCTTCGACCCGGTGGCGTTCGAGAGCTCGGACGCCGTGCTCAACGGTCTGCGGACCGGGCAGGTCGACGCCGTGGTGATCGACTATCCCGTCGTCCAGGGCTGGCTGAAGGACAAGGCCAACGCCGACGCGTTCGCCCTCGGCGAGAACATCGAGACCGGTGAGCAGTACGGCTTCTCCGTGAAGAAGGGCAACACGAAGCTGCTGGCCGCCATCGACAAGGCGATCAAGGACGCCAAGGCGGACGGCACGTACAACAAGCTGTACGAGCAGTGGATCGGGCCGCTGCCCCAGGGCCAGTCGTGACCTCTCGGCTGACCAGGCGGCAGCGCCGACGCGTCTCGCAGGGCATTCAGTACGCAGTCTTCGTCGCCGCTGTGGTCGCGGTCGCCGTGCTGGCCGACTGGGACCGGCTGCAGAACCAGTTCGCACAGAAGGATCTCGCGAGCCAGCTGTTCCCGGCCATCATCACGGTCGCCCTGCGCAACACGGTGGTCTACACGCTCTCCGGATTCCTCTTCGGCCTCGTCCTAGGCCTGGTCGTCGCGCTGATGAGGCTGTCATCGGTCGCACCGTACCGCTGGGTCGCGAGCGTCTACATCGAGCTCTTCCGGGGCCTGCCCGCGCTGCTGATCTTCATTTTCGTGGGTGTGGCGGTGCCGCTGGCGTTCCCCGGTGTGGAGATTCCCGGCGGGGTGTACGGGAAGGTCGCGCTCGGACTCGGACTGGTCGCCGCCGCGTACATGGCGGAGACGATCAGGGCCGGGATCCAGGCCGTACCGAAGGGTCAGATGGAGGCGGCGCGCTCGCTGGGGTTCTCGCATCCGCGCGCCATGGTGTCGGTGATCATTCCGCAGGCGTTCCGGATCGTCATTCCGCCGCTGACGAACGAACTGGTGCTGCTCTTCAAGGACTCGTCGCTGGTGCTGTTCCTCGGCGTCACACTGAACGAGCGGGAACTGACCAAGTTCGGCCGGGACCTGGCCAGTCAGACCGCGAACTCCACACCGATCCTGGTCGCCGGAATGTGCTACCTGCTGGTGACGATTCCGCTGAGTTTCGTCGTACGCAGGCTGGAAGCCCGTACCGAGAAGGCCAAGTGAGGACCGGGGAGGACGGGATGGCACGCAACGAGATCGAGATCCGGGGGCTGCACAAGTCGTTCGGTGACAACGAGGTGCTCCGCGGGATCGACCTGGACATCGCCCGGGGTGAGGTGGTGTGTGTCATCGGGCCGTCCGGCTCGGGCAAGTCGACGCTGCTGCGCTGTGTGAACCTGCTGGAGGACCCGTCCAAGGGGCAGGTCTTCGTGGGCGGCACTGAGGTCACCGATCTCGACGTCGACATCGATGCCGTACGCCGCCGGATCGGCATGGTCTTCCAGCAGTTCAACCTCTTCCCGCATGTGACGGTGACCGAGAACCTCACGCTGCCGCAGCGGCGCGTCCTGAAGCGGGACAAGGCGCGCGCGGCGGCCGTTGCCCGGGAGAACCTGGAGCGGGTCGGGCTGGCCGACAAGGCCGATGCGTATCCGGCGCAGCTGTCGGGCGGGCAGCAGCAGCGCGTCGCCATCGCGCGGGCGCTGGTGATGGATCCCGAGGTGATGCTTTTCGACGAGCCGACCTCGGCGCTCGACCCGGAGCTGGTCGGGGACGTGCTGGCCGTGATGCGCGTACTGGCCGCGGAGGGCATGACAATGATGGTCGTCACCCATGAGATGAGTTTCGCCCGGGAGGTCGCCGACCGTGTGGTGTTCATGGACGGCGGCGTGATCGTCGAACAGGGGCCCGCCGAGCAGGTGGTGGGCAACCCGCAGCACGAGCGCACGCGGAACTTCCTCACCCGGATCCTTGACCCGGCGGCCGCGGAGGAGCCGGGTGCGGGTTCCGGCGAGGGCGCCGACTCCGGTGACGGTTCCGGTGGAGGCGAGGGTGTGGGGAAGTCCTGAGCTGGGTTCAGGTCCCTCTTCGGGCCGTTCGTTGGCCCGGTCAAGAGCTGGCTACCGGCCCTCCCCTGCGCCCGAGAGCTGGCTACGGGGAATGCCGTAGAGCGAGCACAGCTCCATCTCGGCGCGGAAGACGGATCGGCGATCGGCCTTTCCCAGATCCGCTCACATCGTCCGGTTCAAGGGCCGCGGTGAATGAGGCCGACGGGCTCATCGAGGCCGGATTCCGCACTCACGAACAGACCGAGGTCGTGGCCGGCATGTGATCGCCCTCACCCGCCGCAGGGTCAACGTCCTGTGGGCCCTGATCCGGGACCGGCGCCTCTACCGAGTCACCCCCGGCGCAGCCCACTGGCCGGGGGCCGGATTCCCTGCGTGCCGGACAAGAATGCACGCGCGGCGGAGTGCCGCTTG
This sequence comes from Streptomyces sp. NPDC001514, assembly GCF_053597075.1. Lineage (NCBI taxonomy): Bacteria > Bacillati > Actinomycetota > Actinomycetes > Kitasatosporales > Streptomycetaceae > Streptomyces > Streptomyces sp. NPDC001514. Next base: position 172,841 of record NZ_JBSFHO010000006.1, on the reverse strand, counting down.
CTGGACAAGGGAGAGTTGCAAGCTCAACGGCCCGTTCATCTCACTCTGACTGCGGGGAACGGAGAGCCCTGCGGAACCGAGGCGACGGGCCTCCTCCGTCCTCGATCCGAGGCGCAGACGACTAGGACTTCTCCCTCAAGTGCGGTGCGTCGAAGGGTGCTTGCCAGGGGCGACGGGTGCGAGCAGGAGCGAGCCGACGGTGGCGAGGAGGTAGCCCGCCACGAGAAGGGACGCGTACGGCAGGCCGATGACGTAGCCCAGGGTGTGGCCGCGGACCTCGGCCGCGACGGGGCGGGTGGGGGCAGTACGCAAGGACGCAGGCGGTGGCGAGTCCCGCGGCGAGCGGGGCCGCCTCGCGGGGCCGGGCCCGGGCCGGCGCGGCGAGGAGTACGCCGGCGGGCACCCAGAGCGGCAGCAGTGGCAGGGCGATGACGGCCCAGGCGAGGGTGGCCGGGCCCGTGCCGCCGCCGGAGCTCCAGACCGCGGACTCGATGATCTGATGGGCGCCCAGGAGCAGGGGCAGGGGAGCAGGGGCAGGGCGGCGAGCGGCAGATCCTGCGGGCGGCGTACGTGTGCCACACAGGCCACGCCGATCGCGGTGACGGCCGTGCCCGCCACGAGGTCGGCCGTCGCGCTCCAGCACATGGCGCCGTCCAGGGGCCGGAGGGAGAACGAGAGGTATTTTCCCTGTTTTCGGCAACCGTAAGGTTTCTTCGGTTGTCTACCTGAGTGACACCACTGTCCCCATATCAGAAGGAATGGGGGGCGCCATGTACAACCGTCCACGGCTCGCGGCTCTCGCCGCGGGTGTTCTTCTCACCGCCGGGATCGGCGCAACGGTCCCCGCTTCGGCGGCTCCGCCGCAGTCCTCTCCCCCGCAGTCCGCTCCGCCGCCGATCGCTCTCGTCACGAACGCCCGCTGGGGCGGGCACGGGTCCTTCGACCGGATCGTCATCGATGTCCGCGGCACGCTGCCGCCGGTCACCGTGACGCCGGTGAAGGTACTGCGGTACGACGGCTCGGGGAAGCGAGTCCCGCTCGCCGGGAAGTACTTCCTGGAGATCAAGCTCTCCCCCGCCGCCGCCCACAATGACGCCGGCAGTTCCGTCTACAAGGGGCCCCAGCTGATCAAGGTCTGGCTGCCCACGCTGAAGGGGCTGGCCATGACGGGCGACTTCGAGGGTGTGGTCACGTTCGGAGCCGCCTTCGACACCAAGCCGGCCTACAAGACGCTGCGGCTGCACTCGCCGGAGCGGTTCGTGCTCGATGTCCGGCCGATGACGTCGGGGTGCCACGCCTGATCCCGACACATGCCGCGGGGTCGCAGCCGCTCGCGACGGCTGCGACCCCGCACCGCTGTCAGTGGGCGAACAGCGCCTCGAGCCGCGTGCGCCAGGCGGCCTCGGTCGTGCCGGCGTCGGCGCCGGGGGCGAAGTCGTGGACGCTGACACCGACCGGGGCCCCGAAGTGGTTGCGGCCGAAGATGCGGTACATCGCCTCGTCCGTGCGCAGGCCGACGAAGTACCGGTTGCGGTAGTCGACGACCGCGTCGACCGGTCCCGTGCCGGGCAGGTCGACGCGTACCGTGGCGCCTTCCGCCGCGTCGTCCGGCAGGCCGAGTCCGCGGCTCACGGCGTCGAGGGCGTCGGGGGTGATGGACGCGGCGGGGGCGTCGGCGGACGCGAACACGGCGGGGCGCCCCGTGAAGTGCGTGAGGTACTGGCGCAGGGTGTGCAGATAGAAGTCGGTGTGCTTGTTGGCACCGTCGTACTGGTTGTCCCAGTCCTCGACGAGGATCCCGCTGTGCACGTAGCGCACCCGGCAGCCGCCGCCCTCGCGGGGCTCGATGACATGGTCGAGCTGGTTGAAGGTCTGCTGGGACATGCCTTCGACGTTTTCCGTACGGCCGGTCAGACGGCGCGGCGGGTCCCATGCGGTGACGGTGCCGCCGAAGGGGGCTGCGCCGCCCTCCTTCGGCTCGTACTCGAGGGGCCAGAGCCAGCCGGCGGTGCCGGTGGTGATCGCCTCCCACACCTCCTCGGGGCTTGCGTCGACCTCGAACTCGCGGATGATCTCGAATTCCTTGGACATGGTGGTGACTCCTTGGGCGTGCCCGGGCGCGCGGGCGGGGGGTTCGGGGGTTTCAGAGGCGTACGGGGTTTCAGGTGTTCACGGCGTTTCGGGGGTCTGCGGGGTCCCGGTGATCGCCTGGGTCCCGGAGGCCTGCGGGGTGGGTTTCACGGTGGGGTGGAGGGCGACGACGACGCGGTGCTCGCGGCCGCCCTCCGTGTCCTCGTCGTGGTACTTGGCGATGAGCGCACTGACGCCGCGCGTCAACTCCTCGACGAACGCGGCACGGTCGGCGGCGGACGCGAAGCGCACCTCGCCGTCGAGTGCGTAGGTCGCGAGGCGCTTGCGGGCCTTCGCCGCGCCGGTGATCAGCGTGCCGACGTCGCGCACGAGGCGCGCGGCGACCGCGAGCAGCCAGCGCGCCGAGAGCTGGTCGCGGAAGCGGCCCGGATCGGGCTGCACGGCGGCCAGTGCGAGGGGGGAGATCACGTACGACGCCGCGGTGGCCCGCATCAGCCGCTCGGTGACATTGCCCTTGCGGCGCTCCCCGGCCAGCTCGACCAGGCCGTGCCGCTCCAACGCCTTCAGGTGGTAGTTCACCTTCTGCCGGGGCAGCCCGACGCGGGCGGCGAGCATGGCCGCCGAGGCGGGTCCTGCGGCCAGCTCGGCGAGCAGCCGGGCTCGCATCGGGTCCAGCGAGACCGCCGCCGCCGACGGGTCCTCGATCACGGTCACGTCCAACATGCCTCCACCATCTCACCGACAATTATTTTTGTCCAGACTCATCTGCTTGTCGGTAGGACAGGCGGCACCACCCCTCGCCGCAAGCAGTGCGGCGAGGAGATCGGGCACCGTTCGGGCAACCGGCCACGGCAATCGGGCAGTGCCGTGCGCGCCGTACTGCATGGTCAGGCAAGTCACCTGGGAGTACGCCGGATACGAAACGGGCACGAACGGGCAGAGCGGATCCAGCGAAGAGCCTGGTCCGACCGGTGTGCTGCTTGTACAAACGACGCATGGGCCCGAACGGGCGCAGAGCCGCATCGCGAGTGAGCAGCGAGGAAGTGTGCCGTGGACACCGAGCAGCGTCGCCGGGGCATTCTCGAGACCGCCCGAAAGGAAGGGGCGGTCGAGGTCAACGGGCTGGCAGACCGGTACCGGGTGGCCAAGGAGACCATCCGGCGGGATCTGCATGCGCTCGAGGAGCACGGCCTGGTGCGGCGCACGCACGGCGGGGCGTATCCGGTGGAGAGCGCCGGATTCGAGACCACACTGGCTTTCCGGACGACGCGTCATGTGCCGCAGAAGTCGCGGATAGCGGCCGCGGCCGCCGAGCTGGTGGGTGACGCGGAGACGGTCTTCGTCGACGAGGGCTTCACGCCGCAGCTGGTGGCCGAGGCGCTGCCGCGGGACCGGCCGTTGACTGTGGTGACGGCATCGCTCGCGGTGGCGTCGGGGCTGGCCGGCACGGAGCAGACGTCGGTCCTGCTGCTCGGCGGCCGGGTGCGCGGCGGCACGATGGCGACGGTGGACCACTGGGCCACCCGGATGCTCGCCGGCTTCGTCATCGATCTGGCCTTCGTGGGCGCGAACGGCATCTCCCGGGAGTACGGCCTGACGACGCCCGACCCAGCGGTCGGCGAGGTGAAGGCGCAGGCGATGCGCAGCGCCCGGAGGCGGGTGTTCCTCGGGATCCATACCAAGTTCGGGGCGGTCAGCTTCTGCAGGTTCGCCGATGTGGGCGACTTCGAGGCGATCGTCACCGACACCGGGCTGCCCTCGGCGGAGGCGCAGCGCTACTCGCTGCTCGGTCCGCAGGTCATCCGCGTCTGACCCGCCCGTTTCCCACGATCCGGTCCTTCGGCGACCGGCCCGACGGCCGTGATGGCACACGGCCCCTCCGACGTACGACCGGCATGCCCGCAGCATGCCCGAATCCTGTCCGAATCAAGGAGAGACTCATGGCCCTGAAGCGACGACCAGCAGGGATACCCGCGCGGCTCGGCGCGGTCGCGACCGCTGCGGCGCTCCTCGCGGGGTGCGCCGGCGCCGGTGGCGGCGGCAGCGCATCGGAGAGCGACGACACCCTCAACGTACTGATGGTGAACAACCCGCCGATGGTGCAGCTGCAGAAGCTGACGGCGGATCACTTCACCAAGAGCACCGGCATCAAGGTCAACTTCACGGTGCTCCCGGAGAACGACGTCCGGGACAAGATCAGCCAGGACTTCTCCAATCAGGCGGGCCAGTACGACATCGCCACCATCAGCAACTACGAGGTGCCGATCTACTCCAAGAACGGCTGGCTGCACGCCCTGGACTCGTACGTCGCCGAGGACAAGGCCTTCGACCAGGGCGACGTGCTCAAGCCGCTCTCCGATTCGCTCACCGGCGCGGACGGCAAGCTCTATGCCGAGCCGTTCTACGGCGAGTCGTCGTTCCTCATGTACCGCAAGGACGTGTTCGCCGCGAAGGGCCTGACGATGCCGGCGAAGCCGACCTGGCAGCAGGTCGCGGACCTCGCGGCCGAGGCCGACGGGGCCGAGAAGGGGATGAAGGGCATCTGCCTGCGCGGACTGCCGGGCTGGGGCGAGGTCATGGCGCCGCTGACGACGGTCGTCAACACCATGGGCGGCACCTGGTTCACCAAGGACTGGAAGGCTCGGCTGACCTCTCCGGAGTTCACCAGGGCCACCGAGTTCTACGTCAAGCTGGTGCGCGAGCACGGCGAGGCGGGCGCGGCGCAGGCCGGGTACGCCGAGTGCCTCAACAACATGACGCAGGGCAAGACGGCCATGTGGTACGACGCCACGGCCGGCGCCGGGTCGCTGGAGGCCAAGGACTCCCCGGTCAAGGGCAAGATCGGGTACGTACCGGCGCCGGTGGACAGGACCGAGAGCTCGGGATGGCTGTACACCTGGGCCTTCGGCATGCAGAAGGCGTCCAAGAAGGCCGACAGCGCCTGGAAGTTCATCTCCTGGGCGTCCGGCAAGGAGTACGAGGAGCTCGTCGGCAAGCAGGTCGGCTGGGCCGATGTGCCGGCCGGAAAGCGGACCTCGACGTACGCCAACCCGGAGTACCGGAAGGACGCCGAGGCGTTCGCCGAGGTCACCAAGCAGGCGATCGGGGCCGCCGATCCCGTGAACCCGGGCGTGCAGCCGCGCCCGGCCCCCGGCATCCAGTTCGTCGGCATCCCCGAGTTCACCGATCTCGGGACCAAGGTGTCGCAGGAGATCAGCGCGGCGATCGCGGGCCGCAAGTCGGTGCCCGACGCGCTGGCGGCTTCGCAGCAACTGGCCGAGAAGGTCGCCGAGGAGTACCGGTGACCACGTCCGTCGGCACGGCGCCCATGGCGTCGTCCACCCCCTCCGCCGTCCCCGTACGTCCGCGAGGTGGCCCGCGAGCCTGGGCCACCCGCGCCCCGCTGCTGCCTGCCCTCGTCTTCCTCATCACCGTCACGCAGCTGCCGTTCGTGGCGACGCTGGTGATCTCACTGTTCGACTGGAACTCGCTCGCCCCGGACGCCCGCCGTTTCACCGGGCTGTCCAACTACGCGTCCGTGGCCACCGATGCCGCGCTGCGGGACTCCGTGCTGACGACGGTGCTGCTCACCGCGACCGTGGTCATCGTGAGTGTGCTGCTCGGGCTGGCGCTGGCGCTGCTGCTGGACCGCGCGTTCTTCGGCAGGGGATTCGTCCGTACGCTTCTGATCACACCGTTCCTGCTGGTGCCGGTCTCGGCCGCGCTGCTGTGGAAGCACGTGCTGTACAACCCGGAGTACGGGCTGCTCAACGGTGGCTGGGCATGGTTCGCGGGGCTCTTCGGCGACACGGAGCCCGCGCAGCCGGACTGGATCTCGGACATGCCGCTGGTCGCGGTCGAGGCGGCGCTGGTGTGGCAGTGGACACCGTTCATGATGCTCATCCTGCTCGCCGGACTGCAGAGCCGGCCCGGCGATGTGATCGAGGCGGCCCGGCTGGACGGCGCGAGTGCCTGGCAGATCTTCCGCTATCTGACGCTGCCGCATCTGCGGCGGTACCTCGAGCTCGGGGTGCTGCTCGGCTCGATCTACATCGTGCAGCACTTCGACGCGGTGTTCACGATCACCTCCGGCGGGCTCGGCACCGCCAACCTCCCGTACACGATCTACCAGACCTTCTATCAGGCTCACGAGTACGGACTGGCGTCCGCGGTGGGCGTGGTCGTCGTCATCGGCACGATGGTGCTCGCGACGTTCGCGCTGCGCGTGGTCTCGTCCCTGTTCCGTGAGGAGGCGAACCGCGCATGACCGCCACTGACCTTGCGACGAGCCGACCTGCCGCTGCGACGACCCGGCATCCCGCGTCGATCGCCCGGCGCGCGCGGCGGCGGTCCGCCTCGCTGGGGGCGCTGGCCTGGATGGCGGGCATCGGTTTCTGTCTGCCGGCCGGCTGGATGCTGCTCACGTCGTTCCACTCGGAGCAGGACGCCGCGACCAACCCGCCCTCGCTCGGTGCCGAGCTGACTCTCGACCGCTATCGGGAGTTCTTCGACGCGGGCGGGGCGGGCGGCCCGTGGCCACCCCTCATCAACTCGGCGACGGCCTCCGTCGTTTCGACGCTTCTGGTACTGGTGCTGGCGTTGCCGGCGGCGTACGCGCTGTCGATCAAGCGGGTGCCCAAGTGGACGAATGTGATGTTCTTCTTCCTGTCCACGAAGATGCTGCCCGTCGTCGCCGGTCTGCTGCCCATCTACCTGTTCGCCAAGAACGCGGGTCTGCTGGACAACATCTGGCTCCTGATCCTGCTCTACACCTCGATGAACCTGCCGATCGCGGTGTGGATGATGCAGTCGTTCCTCGCGGACGTCCCTGTGTCGATCATCGAGGCGGCGCAGGTGGACGGGGCGCGGCTGCCGACGGTGCTGACCCGGGTCGTGGCACCGGTGGCCGGTCCCGGGATCGCGGCGACCGCCCTGATCTGCTTCATCTTCAGCTGGAACGAGCTGCTGTTCGCACGGGTGCTCACCGGGGTCGTCGCACAGACCGCGCCCGTGTTCCTCACCGGCTTCGTCTCCAGCGAGGGGCTGTTCCTGGCCCAGCTGTGCGCCGCGTCCGTCATTGTGTCCCTTCCGGTGCTCGCCGCCGGTTACGCCGCCCAGGACAAGCTGGTCCAGGGCCTCTCTCTTGGAGCCGTCAAATGAGGGCCGCGATCGTCGAAGCCCCCGGCAAGGTGTCCGTCACGTCCGTCCCCGATCCGTCGCCCGGGCCCCGGGAGGTCGTGGTGAAGGTGGCGGCGTGCGGGCTGTGCGGCACCGATCTGCACATCCTGCAGGGCGAGTTCGCGCCGACGCTGCCGATCGTGCCGGGCCATGAGTTCGCCGGGACGGTCGTGGCGGCCGGGAAGGAGGTGAAGGAACTGGCGGTGGGTGACCAGGTCGCGGTCGATCCGTCCCTGCCCTGTCATGAGTGCCGCTACTGCCGTGCCGGGCGCGGGAACCTGTGCGACCGATGGGCGGCGATAGGCGTCACGGTGCCGGGCGGTGCGGCCGAGTTCGCGGTGGCTCCGGTGGCGAACTGCGTACGGCTGCCCGAGCACGTCGACGTACGGGACGCGGCGCTGATCGAGCCGCTGTCGTGCGCGGTCCGCGGGTACGACGTGCTCAACGGCACGCTCGGCGCCCAGGTGCTGATCTACGGCTCCGGGACGATGGGCCTGATGATGCTGGAGCTTGCCAAGCGCACCGGGGCCGCCGGGGTCGATGTCTTGGACATCAACCCGGAGCGGCTCGCCACGGCGAAGCTGCTGGGCTGCTCGGGGGCGGCTGCGTCGGCCGAGGCGCTGGAGCGGGTGGGCGAGGGCTGGGATGTGGTGATCGACGCGACCGGGAACGCCGGCGCGATCCAGGACGGGCTCGGACGCGTGGCGAAGGGCGGGACGTTCCTCCAGTTCGGGGTGAGCGACTATGCGACGACGGCGGTGATCGAGCCGTACCGCATCTACAACCAGGAGATCACCGTCACCGGTTCGATGGCGGTGCTGCACAGCTACGAGCGGGCGGCCGCGCTCTTCGCCTCCGGGGTGCTCGATCCGGAGGTGTTCATCAGCGACCGGCTGCCGCTTGAGCAGTATCCGCAGGCGATCGACCGGTTCCGGGCCGGCCAGGGGCGCAAGATCGTGGTGGAGCCATGACCACGGGCCGGGCCGAAGGGGAAGCCGGGCGTCAGGCCGGGGGCCGGGACGCGGTCCTGGTGCTGGGCGAGGCGCTGATCGATCTCGTGCCGGCGGCGGAGTCCGCCGCGCAGTCTCCCGCCGACGCGCCGCAGCTGTGGCGCGCGCAGCCCGGTGGCGCTCCGGCGAATGTCGCCGTCGATCTGGCGCGTCTCGGCACGCCGGCGGCATTCGCGGGCGGGCTGGGCGGGGACGGTTTCGCGCGGACCTTGGACGACTGGCTGCGTTCCGCGGGAGTCGACACGGGGCTGTGCGCGCGCTCCTCGCTGCCCACGGCACTGGCGGTCGCCGATCCGGGCCCGCGGGGCAACAGTTACCACTTCCACCTGCGGGACACCGCCACCTTCCGGCTGCCGGCTGTGACGAGGGCCGAGGCGTCACGCTTCGGGGTCGTCTACGCGGGCGGTCTGGCCGCTGTCCTACAGCCGTCGGCGTCCACGGTCGCGGCGGCGGCCCGCGAAGCCGCAGCCCACCGGCTGCTGGTCGTGGACCCGAACGTACGCGGGGAGGGCGACGGCGCCCGGGAACTCCTCACGGAACTGTGCGCGCTGGCCCATGTGGTGAAGGCGAGCGATGAGGACCTGGCGCTGCTGTGGCCCGGGATCGGGCCCGAGGTGTCGGCGCGGAGACTGGCGGAGGAGGGCCGGCTCGTCGTCATGACGCGCGGTGCTCAGGGCAGTACGGCCTTCACGCCGGCGGGCCGGGCGGTGTCCGTGCCGGCCGTGCCCGTCGCCGTGGTGAACACGATCGGTGCCGGGGACGCCTTCATGGCCGGGATCCTCGCCTGGCTGGAGGCCGCCGGGATGCTGCGGCGGGACGCTCCGGCCGGGATCGGCGAGGACCGGGCCCGGGACATGCTCGCGGCCGCCGCAGAGGTGGCCGCTGCGGTGTGCGCGCGGAGCGACGGGTGCGTGCCCCCGTACACGCACCCGCCGCTCGGTCTGCCGTCCCGCGCCCCGGAGGACGAGGGAGTACGGACTTAGCGCCTAGTACCAGGGGGTGCTGACGAGCTCGTGCCCGTCGCAGACCAGCACGGCGCGGGAGACCTTGCCGTACAGGTTGTTGGCGATCTTGGTGTAGGCGTAGTTGATGCCGGGGTCGACGGTCTCGGAGACCCATCCGTCGACACGCGCCACGCTGCCGTTGGAACGCTGGGCGAGGGCCGCGCAGTTGGTGCGCGCGTTCTCGATCCGGGCGAAGGAGCCGCACTTGCCGGAGTAGAAGTACTTGAGGGTGATGCCCTCGAAGGACCTCTGGTACTTCAGCGAGAAGGTGCCGGCGCAGGCGGCGGTCGTCGGGTACGAGCCCTCGTAGGCGTAGGCGCCGTAGTTGCCGCCCTGGAAGGGCGCGGCGTGGGCGGTGAGCGGTGTGACGGCGACCGCGAGGGCCGCTCCGGCGGCGGCCAGGGAGGTCTTCAGGGCACGACGCTGCATGGTTCCTCTTTTCGGTGAGTCCGGTGGTTCCGGTGAGCCCGGAGGTCCGGCGAGTCCGGTGGGGGGTTGGCTGCCGGCGGGGGTTGGCTGCCGGCCGGGTGCCCGGCCGGTCGGGTGCGGCGCGTCAGCAGGTCGCGTGGGTCGGCAGGCCGCCGCGCTCGTCGCCCTTGAGGTAGACGGCACTGACGTAGCCCTCGGCCAGGCGCACCCAGATGTTGTTGCTGTAACCGTTGTCGGTGATCGTCTGCCCGCGGGTCCAGCAGGAGGCGCCGCGGGGCTGGCCGGCGGCGACATGGCCGGTGATGGCGTACGTCTTCGCAGGGCCGGAGCGGACGTTGACGTTCTCGTACGGCGTGACACCGTACGGAAGCCCCAGCGCCGCGGCCTGGGCGGAGCCGGTGCCCGTCATGAGGAGGCCCGCGGTGAGCGCGCCGACTGCGGCCGTGGTCAGGGCCTTGGTCCTCTTCCCCGTCATCTTCAGGTCCTTCCTTGGGTGAACGGCTTCGAGCATCGCCAGCGGGGAGGTCCGACCGCAACCATTTCGAAGGTGGTCGAAAGCCGGCGTCGCGCATCGTGCAGAGTGGTCGTGCACATGTCGCGTGCGGGGCAATGAACACCGCCGGGCGCACGGTAGTTGACACTTCGGGAGGCATGGGGATGACCGCAGGAACCACTGTTCCCGGACGGGACGCCACCGAGCCGGCGCGGCCCACCGTCGTGCCCGGGCCGCGGCGGCTGCCCGGTCTGGGCAATCTGCCGGCGTTCGCCCGCGATCCGCTCGGGTTCTTCGAACGGCTCCGGGGCTGCGGCGACCTCGTGGAGTGGCGGCTCGGCCCCCAGCGCGCGTTGTTCGTGTCACGGCCCGAGCACATCGGCGAGCTGCTGACCGGCATCGAGACCGTCTTCCGCCACCCGGAGCTCGGATGGGCGTTCAAGCTGGTGCTCGGGGACGGCGTGGTCACGTCGGAGGGCCCGGCGTGGCGGCGGAAACGTGCGCTCGTCCAGCCCGCCGTGCGGCCACGGCAGGTGCGGTCGTACGCACGGACGATGGCGGAGTGCGCCGCTGCGCTGGCGCAGACATGGCGTCCGGGGCAGGACATCGACGTACGGCGGGAGATGCTGGCACTCACTCAGCGGATCGCCGTGCGGACGCTGTTCGGGGCCGACACCGCCGGGCGGGAGGAGGTCATCGGGTCGGCTATGGACGTGGCGCAGCAGGCGATCGGCGACGAGTTCCGGGGCGTCACGCTGTTCCTTCCGTCGTGGGTGCCCACGCCCGGCCGCCGCAGGCTGCGCAGGGCCGTCGAGGTGATCGACGCCGAGGTGGAGCGGGTGACCGGGGAGCGGCGGCGCAGCGGCGACGAGCGGGACGACCTGCTGAGCCGACTGCTGGCGGCCCGGGACGAGGAAGGGCTGCCGCTCAGCGACAAAGAGGTTCGCGACGAGGCGGTGACCCTGTACATCGGCGGCCACGAGACGACGGGCACCACGCTCACCTGGGCCTGGTACCTGCTGTCGCGGAACCCGGAGGTCCGCGCCCGGCTCGGCGAGGAACTGGAGTCGGTCCTCGGGGGCCGCACGCCGGAGTTCGACGATCTGCGGCTGCTTCCGTACACCGAGCAGGTGGTGAAGGAGACCCTGCGGCTGTTTCCTCCGGTGTGGCTGATGACGGGGATCGCGAAGGAGGGGTCGACGCTGGGCGGTCTGCCCGTTCCCGAGGGGACGGTGGTGTGGTCCAGCCAGTGGAGCGCCCATCGCGATCCGCGCTGGTTCCCCGACCCGGAGGCGTTCCGGCCGGAGCGATGGGAAGCGGACGCGGATCCGGTGGCGCCGGACCACGCCTGGTTCCCGTTCGGCGGCGGCGCCCGGGCCTGCCTGGGGGCGCGGTTCGCGATGGTGGAGGCGGTCCTGGTGCTGGCGACGCTGGCGCAGCGCTTCCATGTCGACGTGGAAGCCGGCGAGGTGCCGCCCCGGACGGGGCTGACACTGCAGCCCGGTACTCCGGTGCGCGCCACGCTCCGGGCCGCGGGCTCCCGTGGAGTTACCGTGGCCTCATGAGCGAACGCGATGCGAGGCAGGCTGCCGGACAGGGTCCGGACGCGGTGGAGATCAGTCCCACGGGCTGGGTGGCCGAGCAGGCACGGACGTACGAGGAGTCGGGCGGTACGAAGGGGACGACGATCCAGGGCGTCCCCTGTCTGCTGCTCGACTACAAGGGTCGGCGCTCGGGCATCTGGCGCCGTACGGTCCTCATCTACGGCCGCGACGGCGAGGACTACCTGATCGTGGGTTCGAGCGGAGGCTCGGACCGGCATCCCCTGTGGTACCTGAATCTGCGGGACGAGCCTGACGTGTGGCTCCGTGTGGGCACGGAGCGGTTCGCGGCGCGCGCGGAGACGCTGTCCCCGGAGGACAAGGCACGGGTGTGGCCGCAACTGGTGGAACTCTTCAGCCTGTACGCGGGATACCAGCAGCGCACGCAGCGGGACATTCCGGTGGTGCGGCTGACGCGCACGGAGAAGTAGCGCGCACGCGGGTGTGCTCGGGGCGCGTGACGTACATGCACGCCGACTCGTTGGAGTGCCGCTGGTCCGGTTCACCGAGGGCCGTTGACATATGCCAGAAGCACCACCGTATCGAGTGTTGCCAAATCCCTTACGCGCCCTCGCTCCCTGTGCAACAGTCGTAACCGGTCCTTATCTCAGACCTGGCCGTGACGCGCCTGCATCGGAGTACGACATGCCGTCCCATCTGTTCGCGGACCGCCCCGCCCCCCAACCGCCCCGGCGCGGCACGGTGGACGAGCTGATCTCGCAGACCCGTCGGCTGCGCGGTGACGTGGACGCGGTGCGGCGTGACGCGGTGGTGGACGAGGACGACCCGCAGCGGCGCTGGCAGCGGGCTCTCTGCGATCTGGCGGTCCATCATCTCGACGATCTGGGCGAGCACTTGGGTCAGCTCAAGGAGGGCCTGCCGGCCCTGGCGGACGCCCCCGACGCCGTCGATCCGGACCTGGAGGACATGCAGTCAGGTCCGTACGAGGAGGTCGCTGCGCGCTCCGGTTCACTGCTGAGCCGGGTCGGCAGCGCCGAGTGGAATCTGCTGACGGACGAGGTCAGTTGGTCGGACGAGCTGTATCAGATCTTCGGACGACCGCTGGAGAGCGGCCCGATGTCGCTGGACGAGCTGCCGTCCATGGTGTTCGCCGAGGACCAGGGTCTGCTCACCGCGATGGTGACGGACTGCCTCATCGACGGAAGGCCGATCGACGGCGAGTTCCGCATCGTTCGCACCGACGGACGTGTCCGTACGCTCCACATGATGGGCGAGCCGGTCCTCGACCCCGACGGCTGCACGGCCTCGATGTGGGCGGTTTTACGGGACGTCAGCGAGCTGCGCCGCACCCAGCGCGCCGTACGCGAATCGCGTGACACGCTCGCACGCCGGCAGCACATCGACCGTACGGAGCGCCGGATCGCGGTCGAGCTGCAGGAGTCGGTCCTGCCGCCGTGGCGCGGTTCGCTCTCGCTCCCCGAGGACGGGCCCACGGCCCTGGATCTTGCGGGCCATTACCTTCCGTCGGCGACCAGCGCGCTGATCGGCGGTGACTGGTTCGACGCACTCGAACTTCCCAGCGGCAGCACGCTGTTGAGCGTCGGTGACCTCACCGGACATGGCGTGACCGCCACGTCGACGATGGCGATGCTGCTCGGCGCGCTCCGCGGACTGGCGGTGGCGGGGATCCAGCCCGGCCCGCTCATGGGGCACCTCAACCAACTGCTGGAGTCGTCGGCGCAGCCCGCGCTGGGCAGCGCGATGTGCTGCCACTACGATGCGGCGGCCCGGACGCTCTCCTGGGCCCAGGCGGGGCACCCCGCCCCGCTGCTGTTCCGCGACGGGACGGGGCGGGCGCTGACGCCGCCGGAGGGGGTGCTGCTCGGTGCGACGCCCGGAGGGGTGTACGAGCAGGCCGAGGTACGGCTGCTCCCCGGCGATCTGCTCGTGCTGCACACGGACGGTCTGACCCGGAGCGCCGATGTGCGCGACGGGTCCGGTGTGGACCGTCTACTCGCTCTCGCCTCCCGCTTCGCCGTCGCCCGCAGCGCGCAGGAATGCGTGAGGACGATCGTCGAGGAGTTCGGCGAGAGCGAGCGTGAGGACGATGCCTGCGTGATGGTTGCCAGGATCAGCTAGCGCACGCACCTGGCGCCAAGTGCCGGTGCCACGGCCGTGGCCGGTAGGTGTCGTGTCGTGTCCTGTCGTAGGACAGTGTTGACAGTGTTGTAGGTGTCGTACGTTTCAGGTGCAGTGAGCCGGAAGGCAGTGCGCCGGACGGCCGTATGTCGACGGGCAGTCCCGCGCGGTCAGATCTCCGCGCTTCTCCGGCGGCCGGCCGGGCTGTTGGGCAGTGCGAGCTGGATCTCCTCGCGGAGGTCCTCGATCCTCGTGTAGCCGGCGAACTGTCCGGTGAGCCGGTACATCTCGCGCAGCCGGTCCCAGGTGCGGTGTGACGAGGTCTCCCCCATCGACACCAGTGCCAGCCGGGCGTACCGGTCGGCCTGTTCCGGGTCGTCGGCGATGAAGCAGGCCGAGGCCAGGGAGAGGTAGTCGAAGATCTTGGATCGTTGCCGGCCGCCCTCCCGCAGTGCCAGCGCCTGCTTGGCGTGGCGCTGGGCGGTGGTCGCGGCGGCGGGCTCGTGCTCGGCGAGGGTGCGATAGGCGAGGGCCTGCATACCGTGCAGGTCCGCCTCGTCGAACAGTTGCATCCAGCTGGGCGGTGGCACATCGCCCTTGTCGGAAACGAAGAGTTCCTCGGCCTCGCCGAGGGTGCGGCGCATGGCCTGGCCGCGGCCCATCGATGCCTGTGCCCAGGCTTCGATGGTGCGCAGCATCGCGTGCGTGCGCGGCAGGGTTTGGTCGCCCGAGCCGGACTTGGCGAGCTTCATGAGGTCGAGGGCGTCGTCCGGGCGGCCGAGATGCACCATCTGGCGGGCGGCCCGGGAGAGCGCTTCGCCGGCGCGGGGGCGGTCGCCGCCCTCGCGGGCCGCGTGTGCGGCGATGACGAAGTACTTCTGGGCGGTGGGTTCGAGGCCGACGTCGTGGGACATCCAGCCGGCGAGTACGGCGAGGTTGGCGGCGACGCCCCACAGGCGCCGCTGGAGGTGGTCGGGGTGGCGGTAGGCGAGCATTCCGCCCACTTCGTTGAGCTGGCCCACGACGGCCTTGCGCTGGAGCCCGCCGCCGCGCGCCGCGTCCCAGGCGCGGAACACTTCGACGGAACGCTCGAGTGCCTCGATCTCCTGCGACCCGATGGGGGCGGCCTCATAGCGGTCGAACCCAGCGGGGTCGGCGTGCAGGGGATCGTCGATGCGGGAAGCCCCCAGAGGGGAGGCGGTGCTGGATAGTGCAGGGTCGGTGTGGAGCCAGTCGTGCATGGCGCTGCTGAGTGCGGAGCCTGCGGCGAGCGCGGCACCCGCGCCCACCAAGCCGCGTCGGTTGAGCATGAGGTCCATTCCCGTGAATTCGGTGAGGACCGCCGCCGTACGTTCGGGTGCCCATGGCAGGCCGTCAGGGTTCTGCGTGGTGCTGACGTCCCGCCTTTTTCCCGTGCGTTTCTGCCGTACGAAACCGAGGTCCTCGATGGTCACGACACGGCCGAGTCGCTCGGTGAACAGAGCCGCCAGCACTTTGGGCACGGGATCGCGCGGGGTCTCCCCCATGTCGATCCAACGCCGCACCCGCGAGGTGTCGGTCGCCAGCTGCGGGTGGCCCATGGCCGCCGCCTGCCGGTTCACGAGCCGTGCGAGTTCGCCCTTGGACCAGCCGGCGAGGCCGAACAGGTCGGAAAGGCGGGTGTTGGGTTCTCCGGTCACGTCAAGCCCCCAGGTTCTCGGCTGAGTTGACAGTAACCCCCTGTCATAGGGCTGGCGACTATTCGCCAGGGTTCGCCAGGGTCCGCCAGATGGTGTGCCACCCGCGACCGGGTGTCAGGTAGGAACGCGCCACCCCGCCCCGGCGGCCCGAGCCGCATTCCCCAGGGTGCCGAAGGCTTCCGGGGCAGGGGCCGCGCACGCGACTTGTCGGCACACGAAGGGATCTGTCTCGCCCATGTACACAGCATCGTCCTCCGTGTCCGCCCCGCCCCGGCCGCAGCGCTCCGTCCAGACGGGCGGCAGGCCGTTTCTCGACGCCTCCCCGGCCGGAAGGACCCGGCGCTGGCCGGCGACCGCGGGCCAACCGCTCAGCGGGAGAATCGACTTGTCCGGCCCCCAGGGCGCGCAGCTGCGCATGGCGATCGCCTCGGTGCACCGGATCTGCCCGGAGTTCAATCCGGTGCAGGTGCTGCGAAGGAGCGGACGCTCGGTCCTGCTCGTCGGCACCACCGGACGCGCCACGGCGGTCGCCAAGTGTTTACTGGATCAGTCCCCGGCGTGGGCGGAGCGGTTCCGGCACGAGATAACTGCATACCGTGCGTTCGTCCGGCACCGCCCCCCGGTGCGGGTGCCGCGGCTCATCGCCGCGGATCCGGACAACTGCACGCTGGTCATCGAGCGGATGCCCGGCCGTCCGGCCGCCCTCGCCAGGCATCCCGCCGAAGCTCCGCCGCGTGCGGACGTCCGGGCGGTGCTCGGGGCGCTCGCACGGCTGAACTCGTGGCGGCCGCCCGCCGGGATGTTCGACGCGCCACTGGACTACGCGTCGCGGATCGCCCGCTATCACGAGCTGGGGCTGTTCACCGATCGTGATCTGGGCGATCTGCAGAAGCTGTTGCACGGCCTGGCGCACGCCGGTGGGCGGCAGGGCGTGGGGCAGTTCTGCCATGGCGACGCGCTGCTGTCGAACATTCTGCTGGCACCGACGGGTCCGGTGCTGGTCGACTGGGAGCACGCCGGCTGGTATCTGCCGGGGTACGACCTGGCCACGCTCTGGGCCGTCATGGGCGACGCCCCGCTGGCCCGGCGGCAGATCAGCCAGCTCGCTCAGCAGTCGGGGCCCGCCGCGCGGGACGCGTTCCTGGTGAACCTGATGCTGGTGCTGACCCGGGAGATCCGGACGTACGAGACGGCTGTGCAGCGGACGATGCGGGAGGCGGCTCCGGCCGGGACCGTGCCGCCGCAGCCCGGGGCCGTCTCGTCCGGGGAGGAGCAGCGGCTGCTGTTGCGGCGGCTGCACGACGACTGCGCGCTGGCACGGCGGGCTGTGCGCGCTGCGGTCGGCACTCGCTGACCGCCAGGGACGGCGAAGTGGGCCAAGGGGACGTGGTGGAGCGCCCCCAAGGCAGCACCGAGCCGTGAGGGGGGAGAGCTGCGCGCCCAGTGCCGACACACTGGACGCGCAGCTCTCTGTTGTCTCACGGAGGTCCCTCTGGCGGGTCCCCGGGGACCATCGTCGACCGCCCGTACGGGTGACAGCACGTTCCGGTCGGGGCGCGACGGGGCGGGTTCTCATACATCAAGTCGCCCTTGTCCCTGCGACATTGGTCCACTCCGCTGAAGCGTCACAGGCCACCGCGCCACCAATGCGGGTTCGTTGACGCCTCGTCGTGCAACCGCTACCCCTTGAGGCGAGTCCAGCCGCGCGCGTCCCTTCGCGCGTCACCCGTCTCTGGAGGCTGCATTGCAAGGACGAGGTCCCGCCCCCGTACGACCGAGAAGTCCACGCACGCGCGCAGCCACGGCCGCGGCCCTGGTGCTGTCGCTGGTCTCGGCCGCCCCGTCCGCGACCGCGGAGCAGTCCGCGTCCGGGGCGCTGCAGAGCAATTTCGCCGCCGCTGCCGCCGAGTACGGGGTACCCGAGCGGGTACTCCTCGGTGTCTCGTACCTCCAGTCCCGCTGGGACGGGCACGGCGGCGCGCCGAGCGTCACCGGCGGGTACGGGCCCATGCACCTGACCGACGCCAAGGCGGCGCTGGCCGACGCGCCGCACCACTCGCACGGCGCCGAGGACGCGCGCGGCGACGAAGCGCGCGCCGTGCGGACCCAGCCCGAGGCCGAGATCCAGGACCTGTCCGCGCTGCCGGCCCGGCTGCGAACCCTGGAACGGGCGGCGGAGCTCACCGGGATTCCCGAGGAGCAGCTGCGCACCAGCCCCGCCGCGAACATCCGGGGCGGCGCGGCCCTGCTCGCCGACGCCCAGCGGCAGCTCGGCCTGGAGCCGACCGCGGATCCGGCCGACTGGTACGGGGCGGTGGCGCGTTTCTCCGGCGCCGATGACACGGCGACCGCGACGACGTACGCCGACGACGTGTACGACGTCATGCGATCCGGTCAGCACCGCACGACCGACAGCGGCCAGCAGGTCGCCCTGCCCGCGGACACCGCTCTGCGGCCCGACGGCGCGACGGCCGCCGGTCTCGGGCTGCGGACCGTCGACGCGGACCTCACGGAGTGCCCGCCGACCGTCGCCTGCGAGTGGATCCCGGCACCGTACGAGGAGTTCGGTGAGGGTGACTACGGCAATCACGACAAGGCGAACCGGCCGGCGTCGCAGTCGATCGACTACATCGTCATCCACGACACCGAGGCGAGCTGGGACACCACTCTCCAGCTGGTCCAGAACCCGGAGTACGTGTCCTGGCAGTACTCGCTGCGCTCGTCCGACGGCCATGTCGCGCAGCATCTGCGGCTCAAGGACGTCGGCTGGCAGGCCGGGAACTGGTTCATCAACGCCAAGTCGATCGGTCTGGAGCACGAGGGCTTCCTCGTGAACCCGGACGCCTGGTACACGGAGGCGATGTACCGCACGTCGGCACGACTGGTGCGGTACCTCGCCAAGCGGTACGACATCCCGCTCGACCGGCAGCACATCATCGGCCATGACAATGTGCCGGGCACGGTGCCCTCGACCATCCGGGGAATGCACACCGATCCGGGCCCCTACTGGGACTGGGCGCACTACTTCAACCTGCTCGGCCGGCCGCTCACGCCGTCCGCCGGTCCTTTCGCGTCCGTGGTGACGATCCGTCCGGACTACGCGAAGCACCAGCCGCCCTACACGAGCTGTGCGAAGCCCGGTGACGCCTGTGCGCCGCACGGTTCGGGCGCGGTACGGCTGCACACCGCGCCGGACCCCACCGCCCCACTGGTGAAGGACATCGGCCTGCGTCCGGGCGGCGAGGGCTCCACGGACGGGGTGAACGACACGGGGGCCCGGGCGTCGACGGGCCAGCAGTACGCGGTCGCCGAGCGGCGCGGTGAGTGGACGGCGATCTGGTACCTCGGGCAGAAGGCGTGGTTCCACAATCCGCGTACGCAGCCGACGGCGCTCGGCGCCCGGGCCCAGGTCCTCACGCCACGCGACGGGCTCGCCGAGGTGCCGGTGTACGGGCGGGCGTACCCGGAGCCGTCGGCGTATCCGGCGGGTGTGCCGGTGCAGGCGGTGACGCCGCTGCCGTACAAGCTGCTCGCGGGCCAGAGGTACGTGATCGGCGGGCAGACTCCGGGCGAGTACTACTTCGCGTCGACGTACGACACGACCGGGCACACGGTGGTGCGGGGCGCGGAGACCTACTACGAGATCCAGTTCGGGCACCGGGTCGCGTTCGTGAAGGCCGCCGATGTGCAGGTGCTGAGGGTGTAGGACAGGCGCGTACCTGCGGGTTCATCCGGACGGGTGATCACCGCGGCCGCGTGGGCCGGATGGGCGACGGGTAGGGCTGGCCCGTACGCGACCGGTCCGCGCGGCTCATGCGCGGACGCTCACCGAAAGGCCGGGCACGCATGGCACAGCCCTTCGAACTGCCGGATTTCTACGTACCGTATCCGGCACGTCTCAACCCCCATGTCGATGCGGCGCGGCAGCACACCCGTGCGTGGGCGCGCCGCATGGGCATGCTGGAGGGATCGGGGATCTGGGAGCAGGAGGATCTCGACGCGCACGACTATGCCCTGCTGTGCGCCTACACCCACCCGGACTGTTCTGCCGAGGCACTCTCCCTGGTGACGGACTGGTACGTGTGGGTGTTCTTCTTCGACGACCACTTCCTGGAGGTCTTCAAGCGCAGCGGGGACCGGACGGGCGGCAAGGCGTATCTGGACCGGCTGCCGGCGTTCATGCCGATGGATCCGGCACAGGGCACCCCGGAGCCGACGAACCAGGTCGAGGCGGGTCTCGCGGATCTGTGGGTGCGGACGGTGCCGAGCATGTCGTCCGCCTGGCGGGCCCGGTTCGCGTCGGCGACCGAGCACCTCCTCAACGAATCGCTGTGGGAGCTCGACAACATCAACGAGGGGCGCGTCTCGAACCCCGTCGAGTACATCGAGATGCGCCGCAAGGTCGGCGGCGCGCCCTGGTCGGCAGGTCTCATCGAGTACGCGGCGCAGGCCGAGATCCCCGCGCAGGTGGCCGGCTCCCGGCCGCTGCGTGTGCTGACCGAGGCCTTCGCGGACGCCGTTCATCTGCGCAACGATCTCTTCTCCTACCAGCGCGAGGTGGAGAACGAGGGCGAACTCAGCAACGGCGTGCTGGTCCTGGAGACGTTCCTGGGCTGTACGACGCAAGAGGCGGCCGAAGCCGTCAACGACCTGCTGACGTCGCGGCTGCAGCAGTTCGAGAACACCGCACTCACCGAAGTCCCGGGGCTCTGCGTGGAGAAGGGCCTGAACCCGGAGGAGTGTACGGCGGTCGCGGCGTACACCAAGGGGCTTCAGGACTGGCAGTCCGGCGGCCATGAATGGCACATGCGGTCGAGCCGCTACATGAACAAGGGCGTCGTGAAGGGGCCGTCGCTGTTCGACGGGGTGCTGGGCACGTCGGCCCTCGACATCAGGACGCTGTTCGGCCGCCCGGCCGTGGCCCGGCTGCGCAGCCTCACCCATGTGCCGCACCAGCGGACCGGCCCGTCGCTGCTCCCGGACTTCGACGTCCCGTTCCCGCTGACGATCAGCCCGCATCTGGACGACGCGCGGAAGAAGTCCCTCGCATGGGCCGGCCGGATGGGCCTGCTGGACGACATCTGGGACGAGCAGATGCTCGCCGGTTTCGACTTCGCGCTCTGTTCGGCGGGACTTGACCCGGACGCCACCCCCGAGGAGCTGGAGCTCAGCGCCGAGTGGCTGACCTGGGGGACGTACGGGGACGACTACTACCCGGTGGTGTTCGGGCGTCCGCGCAACCTCGTCGGGGCGAAGGCCACGACCGAGCGGCTCATGGCCTGTATGCCCGTCGACGATCCTGCCGCGGGCGCGACGGTGGCGGTGAGTCCGATGGAGCGGGGGCTGGCGGACCTGTGGGCGCGGACCGCGGGGCCGATGGGTGCCGAGTCGCGGGCGGCGTTGCGAGGGGCGCTGGACATCATGCTCGAGAGCTGGCTGTGGGAGCTGCACAACCAGGCGCAGCACCGGGTGCCCGACCCTGTCGACTACATCGAGATGCGGCGCCACACGTTCGGCTCCGAGCTGACCATGATGCTCTGCCGGCTGAGGCATGAGGGCGAGCTTCCGCCGGAGATCTACCGCAGCGGGACGGTGCACAGCCTGGAGAACGCCCTGGCGGACTACGCGGTCTTCCTCAACGACCTCTTCTCGTACCAGAAGGAGATCGAGGTCGAGGGCGAGGTGCACAACATCGTCCTGGTGGTGCAGAACTTCTTCGGCTGCGACTATCCGGCCGCTGTCGCCATCACCGACGATCTGATGCGCTCGCGGCTGCGCCAGTACGAGCACGTGAAGCGCAACGAACTGCCCGTGCTGTACGACGACTTCGGGCTGGACGAGAAGGGCAGGGCGGCGCTCGACGCCTATGTGCGCGAGCTGGAGGACTGGGTCGCCGGGATCCTGAACTGGCACCGGGGCGTACGCCGCTACAAGGCGGAGGACCTGCCGCGCGGAGCGGGCTCGCCGCTGCGGACCGACGGGCCCACGGCGATCGGCATGTCCGCGGCCAGGGTCATCACTCTGCTGCGAACGGGCGGGCCGGTCCCGGCGGCGGCCGCGGGGGTCGTCCGGGTGTAGTCGCGGGGGCGTGCGGTACGGGTGCGGCCCGCCGTGACGTGGTCACGGCGGGCCGCATCACCGCGTACGGGATCGTGCGGGGTCAGCCCTGCTGGAAGAGTTCCGCGGGCAGCGGCTTCAGCAGCGCGTACAGATCGTCGGTGATCGGCCGGTCCCAGCTGGCGATGGTGACGAGCACGTTGTCGCTGCGGTCGAACTGGACGCAGGAGATGCGGCTCTCGGAGAGCTTGACCCGGCGCACGATCAGCAGGTTGTCGCCCTGCATGACCGGGACGTCCTCGGTGCCGGTGACCGTGACCTCCTCGTCGTTCTCCAGCGCCGCGAGGAGCTGGGCGACCTCGAAGGGGATCTGGCCCTCGGCGAGCTCGCGGGCGGGCGAGCCCTCAGGCAGATTGCCGATGATCATCGCGGGACCGCGGCCGCCGAACAGGTCGTAGCGGAGGAAGACGCCCTGGCAGCTGCCGTCGGGCGCGGGCAGCAGTCCCGCGCCGAGATTTCCGGGCCAGTCCCCCGGGTCCATGGCCAGGACGTCGAAGTCCGGGCCGGCGGGAGTGGCGGCGCTGCGGCGGCGGAGGAAGGACATGCCGCCATGGTACGTGCACGGGGGCTGCGCACGGCGACCTGGGTACGGCGACGGGAGGGGTGTGCGGGCGTGCCGGGCGGGCTCAGTCCACGAACGCGTCGAGCTCCACCTCGACGAGCCAGTCGGGGTCGATGAAGCGGGAAACTTCGACGAAAGTGCACGCGGGGCGCACGGTGGTGAACCGCTCGCCGTGCGCTCGCGCCGCTTCCTTCCAGCGCTGCACGTCGGTGAGCATGACGCGGGTGCGTACGACGTCGTCGAGCGTGGCACCGGCCTCGTTCAGCGCGCGCTCGGCGATGTCCAGGCAGCGGTTCGTCTGGGCGTGGACGTCGCCCGGTCCGACGGTCGTGCCGTCGTCGCCGATGGGGGCGGTTCCCGCGACCGCGATGTGGGCGCCCTTGCGTACCGCCCGGGAGAAGCCGATCTCCGGTTCCAGGGGCGAGCCGGAGCTCACGTGCTGCCGGGGGTGTCCGGTGGCGCCTCCCGTCCCGTCATGGTGTCCCATCCCGTCATGGTGGCAGAGGCCGTCAGGCAGTGCGGTGGCGTTCGTGGTGGCGGGCGACGCGGGCGCGGTTGCCGCAGGAGGGCTTGCACCACTCCTGGCGCGGGTGCTCCTTGAGGAAGTACCGGACACAGCGCGGCCCGTGGCAGGCCCGTAGCCGTGCCCGGTCAGGGCCGGCGAGCAGCGCGATCGCCGCGCCGGCGAGGGCGGCGACGAGGGCCTCGCGCGCGTCCGCGCCCGGCGCCGGGCGGTGGGCGGCGACCGGGTCGCCGTCCTCGGGCCAGTCCAGGTGCACGACCGTGGGTACGGCGGCGGCCGCGGCGTTGAGGCGGTGCAGGGCCTCGTCGTCGGGCAGCAGCCGCTGGGCGTCGGCGGGGCTGGGCGGTCCTGGCCGTACGCAGCGGGCGAACAGGGAGCGGACGGCGGCGCGCAGCTCCCGGACGCGGGCCAGGACGCCGGCGTCCGCCGTGAAGCCGCGGACGTCGAGCACCCCGGTCAGCGCGTCCTCCCGCTCCCGTACCCAGCGGGTGAGGCCCTCGCTCTCCATGAGGTCGTCGGCGACGCCGCCGTGGCCATCGTGGCGGATGGTGAGGGCAAGGTCGAGAGCGAGGGCGGGGGCCGTCATGCGCTAATGGTAATGCCGCGCACAACCATTAGCTGGGCGGAGGGATGCCGTCTCAGGTGAGGTCGAACTCCCCCTCGCGGGCGTTCAGGACGAAGGCGCGCCACTCGGCCGGAGTGAAGATCAGCGACGGGCTCTCGGGCCTGCCGCCGTTGCGCATCGCGATGAAGCCCTCGACGAAGGCGATCTGGACGTCCCCCGCGCCCTGGGTGCCCGACCGCCAGTCGGCCTGGCTGAGGTCGAGGTCCGGCTTGTTCCAGCCCGCAAGCGGCTGCTCCGTGGTGATGCTCTCGGCCACGTCCGTGCTCCTCCCGGTTCGTCGTCCGCGCTCAGACTAGCGATCGTCGCCGGTCACGGACAGGGCATGGAGCGCGGCGGAACGTGGTCGCGTCGCGCCCGTTTCCCGCCCACCCCACCCCGCCGGTTCGCCGCAGGTCAGCTCACCGCACGTCAGTTCGCCGGGGGCTCCGACCCGACCAGCCACATGGAGAAGAACTGCGATCCGCCGCCGTAGGCGTGGCCGAGCGCCTTGCGGGCGCCGTCCACCTGATGCTCGCCCGCCTGCCCGCGCACCTGGAGCGCCGCCTCGGCGAAGCGGATCATCCCGGAGGCGCCGATGGGGTTGGTGGAGAGCACCCCGCCGGACGGGTTCACCGGCAGATCGCCGTCCAGTTCCGTGACGCCGGACTCGGTGAGCTTCCAGCCCTCGCCCTCCGCCGCGAAGCCGAGGTTCTCCAGCCACATCGGCTCGTACCAGGAGAAGGGGACGTACATCTCGACGGCGTCGATCTCCCGGCGCGGATCGGCGATCCCGGCCTGACGGTAGACGTCGGCCGCGCAGTCCTTGCCCGCCTGGGGAGAGACGAAGTCCTTCCCGGCGAACAGGGTGGGCTCGCTGCGCATGGCCCCGCCGTGCACCCAGGCCGGCGGCCGCGGCGAACGGGCCGCACCCGCGCGATCGGTGAGGACCATCGCGCAGGCGCCGTCGGACGACGGACAGGTCTCCGAGTAGCGGATCGGGTCCCACAGCATCGGCGATGCCTGCACCTTCTCCAGGGTGATGCCGTGCTCGTGCAGATGCGCGTACGGGTTCTTGAGCGCGTTGCGCCGGTCCTTGTAGGCGACGAGGGAGCCGACGGTGTCGGGTGCGCCGGTGCGGCGCATGTACGCCCGCACGTGCGGGGCGAAGAAGCCGCCCGCGCCCGCGAGGAGGGGCTGCTGGAAGGGGATCGGCAGCGACAGGCCCCACATGGCGTTCGACTCGGACTGCTTTTCGAAGGCGAGGGTGAGGACGGTGCGGTGGACACGCGCCGCGACGAGGTTCGACGCGACGAGGGCGGTGGAGCCGCCGACGGAGCCCGCGGTGTGCACGCGGAGCATGGGTTTGCCGACCGCGCCGAGCGCGTCGGCGAGGTACAGCTCCGGCATCATCAGGCCCTCGAAGAAGTCGGGTGCCTTGCCGATGACGACGGCGTCGATGTCGGCCCAGGTCAGCTCGGCGTCGTCCAGCGCCCGGACGGCCGCCTCGCGGACGAGTCCCGCGATGGAGACGTCGTGGCGGGCCGCCACGTGCTTCGTCTGGCCGATGCCGACGACGGCCACGCACTCCTTTGCTGTCACAGCCTCAGGCACGGGCCTCTCCTTCCAGTACGGCGACCAGGTTCTGCTGCAGGCAGGGGCCGGAGGTGGCGTGGGCGAGGGCGCGGTCGGACGCACCGCGGTGGATGCGGGCGGCGGCCTCGCCGAGGCGGATGAGGCCGGCGGCCATGACGGGGCTGGCGGCGAGGGCTCCGCCGGACGGGTTGACCCTCACCCTCTCGTCGAGCTTCAGGGCCTTGCGGAGCACGACTGCCTGGGAGGTGAAGGGGGCGTGCAGTTCGGCGGTGTCCACGGGCCGTTCGAAGGCCCCGGCGCGTTCGGCGGCGAGCCGCGTGGAGGGCGAGTCGGTGAGGTCGCGTACGCCGAGGCCGTGCGGCTCGATGCGGTGGTCCATGCCGCGGATCCAGGCGGGTCGTTCGCACAGCTCGCGGGCCCTGTCCCCGACCGCGAGGATCACGGCAGCGGCGCCGTCGCCGATCGGCGGGCAGTCGCCGGTGCGCAGCGGCTGAACGACGTACCCGCCCTGCTCCCGGGGGCCGCGCAGCTGGGCGTGGGGGTTGTCGGCCGCAGCAGTGCGGCTGCGTGTGGCGATGCCTGCGAGTTCACGTTCGCTCGTGTCCCCGGCGTCGATGAGCGCCTGTGCCTGGAGGGCGGCGAGCGCGACCGAGTCGGGCCAGAGCGGGGCGACGTAGTAGGGGTCGAGCTGGCGGGTCATCACCTCCCGCAGATCGCCGGGTGAGGACTTGCCGTACGCGTAGACCAGCGCGGTGTCGGCCTCGCCGGTGAGGAGCTTCACCCAGGCCTCGTACAGCGCCCAGGCGCCGTCCATCTCGACGTGGGACTCGGAGATCGGCGGCCAGGCGCCGACGCCGTCGAGTGCCATGGTGAAGGAGAAGGCTCGGCCCGCGAGATAGTCGGACGAGCCGGAGCAGGTGAAGCCGATGTCACCGGTGCGCAGCCCGGTCTGCGCCAGGACGTCGTGCAGGACCGGCATCAGCATCTCGACCTCGGAGAGCTCCTCGGTGCTGCGCAGATGGTCGGTCTGCGCGAAGGCGACGATCGCGACGTCTCGCATGGCTACAGCAGCTCCTTGTACGTGTCGTAGTCGGCGTCGGGCTCCCCGGTGGGCCGGTAGTGGTCGGGGTGGCGGCCGCCTTCGGTCCACACCGGCTCCACGCGCAGACCCATGCGCACCTGGTCGTACGGGATCCCGCCGATGCGGCCGTGCAGGGCGAGGTCGGCTCCGTCGAGGGCGATGTGCGCGTAGACGTACGGCACTTCGATGTCCAGGTTCTTCGCCTTGATGTTGACGATGCAGTACGTGGTGACCGTGCCGCGCGGGCCGACCTCGACCTGTTCGGAGGTGGCGACGCCGCAGGTGGGGCAGGCGCCGCGGGGCGGGACGTACACCTTGCGGCAGGACGGACAGCGCTCGCCCGTGGTGCGCCGTGCGGCGAGCGCGTGGATGTGGCGGGACTGGGCGCGCCCGGGGCTGTAGGTGTAGTCGAGGCGGGCGGGGGCGACGATGCCGGTGACGGGATTCTCGAACTCCCCGCTGTGGTCGCGCGCTGGGGCGGTCTCCTGGCCGTCGGCGTCTTCGTGCGCCTCGAAGCAGGCGATGTCGGTGATAGCTCCGCTGCGCTCGGCGGCCCACCGGACACGGACGCGCATTCCGGTGTGCACGGCATCGGGGCCGGGGGCGTCGAGCGCGTGGAGGAGGGCGGTGTCGGCGCCGTCCAGCTTCACCAGCACCCAGGCGAAGGGCGTGCCGAGGGGCTGGCCGCGGCGCGGCTGCGGGTTCCAGGCCCAGGTGGTGACGGTGCCGGTGGCGGCGACCTCGACCAGGTCCCGGATCTCCTCCGCGGTCTCCGGGTCGTACTCGACGGGCGGGACGAGCACGCGACCCCCGGAGGTCTTCACGCCGAGGACGGTGCGCTCGCGGAGGCCGGTGAGGAAGGCGGACTGGACGGGGCCGAGGGAACGGGTGAAGGGGAACTCGACGACCAGGGGTGCGCGCAGCACCTCGGGGGCGGGGGCGGCTGTCATGTGGCGGACTCCTTGTGGTGGGTGTGGGCGGGGGCGGCCGGCGGGTGGGGCCGCCGCGTTGTCCCCGCCCCGCCCCCTTCCCGAACTGCGGCGCTGCCCCAGACCCCGCGGGGCTCCGCCTCCGACCCCCCGGGCCGTGCCCGGGGACCGTCCGGTCGGCCAGTGTGTCCGTCCTCAATCGCCGGGCGGGCTCACAATGAGCCCCTCCGGCGATTGAGGTGGGGGTCCCCCCACGCCCGCCAGGGCGTAGGGGGAGGGGGTTCGTGGGCGGAGCCCCGCAAAAGGGGCCTGGGGGCGAAGCCCCCAGTTCGGGAAGGGGCGGGTAGGGGAAACGTCACGCTCGGCGGTACACCGGCGGACGTTTCTCCGCGAACGCGCGGGCTCCCTCCTTCGCGTCGGCCGTGTCGAAGATGGGCCAGCCGCGTTTCAGCTCGGCCGCGAGGCCCTCGCTCTCGGTCATCTCGGCGGTCTCGTACACCGACGCCTTCACGGCCTCGACGGCGAGCGGGCCGCAGGCGTTGATCTGTGCGGCGATGGCGAGGGCCGCCTCCAGGGCGGTGCCGTCGGGGACGACGTGGCCGACGAGCCCGATGCGTTCGGCTTCCGCCGCCGTGTAGGGGCGGCCGGTGAGGAGCATTTCGAGGGCGTGCGTGCGCGGGATCTGGCGCTGGAGCCGTACGGTCGAGCCGCCGATCGGGAAGAGACCGCGCTTGACCTCGAACAGCCCGAAGGTGGCGCTCTCGCCCGCGACACGGATGTCGGTGCCCTGGAGGATCTCGGTGCCGCCGGCCACGCAGTGGCCCTCGACGGCCGCGATGACGGGTTTGCGGGGGCGGTGGTGGCGCAGCATCGCCTTCCAGTGCAGATCGGGGTCGGCCTTCAGCCGGTCCCGGTACTGCTCACCCTCCATCCCCTTCCCGGCCAGGGCCTTGAGGTCCATTCCCGCGCAGAAGGAGCCGCCCGCCCCGGTGAGGACGATGGAGCGGATGCCGTCGTCCTCGTCGGCAGCGAGCCAGCCGTCGTGGAGCCCGACGAGCATCGGCAGTGAGAGTGCGTTCTTCGCCTCCGGCCTGTTCAGGGTGAGCACCAGTGTGGCGCCCTCGCGTTGCACGGTGAGGTGTTCCGTACCAGCCATGACCGTCCTCCCGTCTCAAGACCTAGAACAGGTTGCAGGAGCCCGGGGTCCAGTTCAATAGTTTTCTGACAGACAGTCAGATTTCTTGTGCGGGACCCCTTCCCAGTTGCGTGCGGCGGCGCTCTAATGACCGCTCCGAGGCAGTCGTCAGCGCCGAGTGCGGCCGGGGTCAGGAGGACTGGTGGAGTACAACCTTGCCGACCTGTTCGAGTCGGTCGTGGACGTGGTTCCGGACCGCGAGGCGCTCGTGTACGTCGACCATCCCGGTACGGGCGCGGAGCGCCGGCTCACCTACGCGGAGCTCGACGCCGCCTCGAACCGCATCGCCCACCACCTCACGGACGCCGGGCTGAAGCCGGGTGAGCACCTCGGGCTCCACCTCTACAACGGCGTCGAGTATCTGCAGACGGTCCTGGGCTGTCTCAAGGCGCGGATCGTCCCGGTGAATGTGAACTACCGCTATGTGGAAGAGGAGCTGGTCTACCTCTACCGCGACGCGGATCTCGCCGCTCTCGTCTTCGACGCGGAGTTCACGGAACGGGTCGCGGCCGCTCTGCCGCGGACGGAGAAGCTGCGGCATCTGGTGCGGGTGGGGACCCCGCCCGACGGCGCGCCCGCACCGGGACTCGACTGCACGGCCTTCGCGGACGCGGAGGCGGACGGTTCTCCGGGGCGCGGCTTCGGGCCGCGCTCGGCGGACGACCAGTTCATCATCTACACCGGCGGCACCACCGGTATGCCCAAGGGCGTGATGTGGCGGCAGGAGGATCTCTTCTTCTCCGGGCTGGGCGGCGGAGCGCCGACCGGGGACCCGGTGAAGCGTCCGGAGGAACTCGCC
Source organism: Streptomyces sp. NPDC001514 (assembly GCF_053597075.1). Classification (NCBI taxonomy): domain Bacteria; kingdom Bacillati; phylum Actinomycetota; class Actinomycetes; order Kitasatosporales; family Streptomycetaceae; genus Streptomyces; species Streptomyces sp. NPDC001514. Next base: position 143,853 of record NZ_JBSFHO010000006.1, on the reverse strand, counting down.
GAGCGGGTCGCGGCGGGCGGCGACGGCATCACGTTCTTCCCCACTCCCCCGCTGATGCACGGTACGTCGACGCTCACCGCGTTCATCGGGTTCAACTTCGGTCAGCGGATCGTGGTGCACCGTAAGTACGTGCCCGAAGAGGTGCTCCGTACGATCGAGAAGGAGCGGGTGACCTCCGTGTCGCTGGTGGGTGACGCGATGCTGCGGCCGCTCGTCGACGCGCTCAACGGGCCGCTGAAGGGGACGGATCTCTCCTCGTTGTTCAGCGTCTCCTCGTCGGGCGCGATCATGTCCGAGACGGTGAGGGAGCAGTTCAAGGCGCTGGCGCCGAACGTGATGCTGCTGAACAACTTCGGCTCGTCCGAGTCCGGCTTCAACGGCACGGCGACGGACGACTCGGGCCAGGCCAAGGGCTTCCGGCTGCGCGTCAACGCCCGTACGCAGGTGGTCGATCCGGCCACGTACGAACCGGTCGCGATCGGCGTGCCCGGACGCATCGCGCAGCGCGGCCATGTGCCGCTCGGCTACTACAACGATCCGAAGAAGACCGCCGAGACCTTCTTCCGCAGGGGCGACGAACGGTGGGTGCTCCTCGGCGACATGGCGACGGTCGACGAGGAGGGCATCGTCACCGTCCTCGGCCGCGGCTCGCAGTGCATCAACACGGGCGGTGAGAAGGTCTATCCGGAGGAGGTCGAGCAGGCGCTCAAGGCCCATCCGGACGTGTACGACGCGCTGGTCGCGGGCGTACCCGACGCGAAGTGGGGCAACCATGTCGCGGCGGTGGTGCAGTTGCGCGAGGGCGCGGGGCCGCTGGACCTGGAGTCCGTGCAGGCGCACTGCCGCACCCGGCTGGCCGGGTACAAGATCCCCCGGCAGCTGGTGATCACACCGGCGATCCAGCGCTCCCCCAGCGGCAAGGCGGACTACCGGTGGGCACGGGCGGTGGCGACGACGGAGGCGGGGGGCGGCGGGAGCGCGCCCGACGAGGGTTAGGGGGTGTCCGCCGGGACCACCTGCGCCGGGCGCCTGCGGCCGTAGGTGCTGCTCCGCCACTCGGAGGAAGTGACAGCGTTCCGGGTACGGGAATCCGCTTTGCCTGCTTGTGGGCTATTACGCTCTGACGCAGCCAAGGAGGGAATGTGCCGGGCAAATATGGCCGAACCATTGCTTTCAGTATCTTCGTCGCCGCATGCCTTTCCGCCGTAGTTGCCTGCCCCCGCTCCTCCCGGGACGAGCCTGACCATAGCCACTCGCCCACCACACCGACTGCGACGAACTCGGTGACTGCCTCAGGCACTGGGTCTTCTCCCACCTCGCCGGTGTCGAGCCAGGACGTGATCCCATCACCGCCGCCTCCCCCCACCGCCAGCAACGGCCACCACGACGACGGCCCGAGCTTCGCGCCGTCGGTCACTCCGCCGCCGACCACTCCACCGCCGTCCGTGCCCGCCGCACCTCGGCCTGATTCGCCTGACGGCACGTGAGTGAGTCCTCGGAGGGCAGGCGTCCTCTGCTGGAGGGTCAGCGGTCGGGCCGCGTTCCGTCGACAAGTCCGACGGTGCTCATCAAGACGGTTGTTGCGCAGGCGTCCTTTGTCGCAGCGCTCATGTTCTATCTGGGAGCGATCTACACCAGCCGCTACTACGGCTATTTTCACCTCTCCTTCCACTCCCTTGACTTCAGCTTCGCCCAGTTGGTACTCCAGAGCCTGCAGCTGTTGAAGCATGAGTTCCTGGTAACTGCCGTCCTCATCCTGATCGTGATGGTGGCCGTCCCGCAGCTGACCCCCCTCCTGCCACGGTCCAGTCGGCGCGCTCTCAACGGATCCGCAGCGTCCGCTTCACTGACGCGCCTCTCCATGGTGATCACGGCGGCCGGCGGGGTCCTGCTGATCTTCTGGTCGCGGATCCATCCGTACGCCTGGACAGCACCCCTCGCCATTGCGGTCGGGCTACTACTGGGCCAGAGCCGGGACGTCAAAGACAACCGGCCCGAAGGACCGCACCGTAGGGCCGTACTCGTCCTTGCCTCTGGAGTCTTCCTGTTCTGGGCGCTGACCCAGGCCACATGGCAGCTCGGCGAGGAAGATGCCAAGGACCACGCCGCCGATGTCGTCGGCTGGACCAGCGTGATTGTCCTCAGCTCCAAGCCACTGAGCCTGCCCCCGCCGGGAGTCCAGGAGGAAAGGCTTCGTCGTGAGGACCTGCGTCACCCATACCGATATACGGGCCTGAGGCTCCTCCTGGAACACCATGGTCGCTACTACGTCGTGCCCGTCGACTGGAAGGCCAGGACCGATCCGGTCTATGTCATCCACGAGAGCGACGACCTGTGGATCGGGCTGCAGGCCGGCGCGCAGCCCGCCTCCCGATAGAACATCTCATTCGGCTTGATCACGGGGCCGGCTGCCGTGGTGGTGTGACGGGCAAACCCGCGGCCCCGGCAGCGGAACTGCTGCTGGGGCCGCGGCGACACTTGCGGACGGCTCCGTGGACGGCCGTCGGTCGTTTACGACTCGTCGTTCACCCAGAGCTGCCACTTGCCGCTGGCGGACTGCCTGCAGTGCCACTCGGAGTAGGCGGAGTTCCTGCCGTCGTTGTAGCACTCCCTGTGGGTGCGGTAGGTGCCGACGTAGATCCACGTGTAGGCGATCGGCGCCGCGGTCGTGGTGTGCGTGCCGGAGGACGCGGGTGCGGCCTGCGCGGCGGCGACGGTGCCACCGGTCAGCAGGGCGGCTCCCATCGCGGCCGTGGCGAGCACAAGTCGAGTACGCATGTCTTCCCTTCGGGTCGAAGCGTTGCTGTCGGCGAGATCCTGGGGCACGCAGGAGGCGAGGGGGAACAGGGATCGGATGTCCCGGACGTCCCCGGCGTGTCCCGGACGCACCGCTTCGTGTCCAGGCTGGTCGGCGTGCTGTCCGTCGACCCTGTCCGCACGCCGTCCGCGTGTCCCGGTCGCGGAAGCCGTGGCTCGTTATTGAGTCACGCCTCGTCCCCTGTGGGACATCGTGATTGGCGGGGATGGTCGTTGACGGCCCGCCGGAGACGACCAGATGATCAACTCCATGGAGAAGCAGCGAGGTCGGGAACTCGGGGAGATCGACGAGTTACCCGCATTCATGGAGTTGCTGCGCGGGCTGAAGGAGGACTCCCGCCTGTCCTACCGGCAGTTGGAAGAACGCGCAGCGGAGGCGGGTGACGTGCTGCCGCGCAGCACCGCGTCGAGCATGCTGAGCCGCGACGTCGCACCGCGACCTGATCAACTGGCTGCCTTCGTGAAAGCCTGCGGAGAAGGACAGCGGGTGGCGGAATGGCTGCAGGCGCGGGACAGAATCGCCGGTGGGCCGGAGACCGAAGTCGCTGGGACGCAACCGCCACGGCGCGGGCCGCTCATCAGGCGACCGCGCAGGATCGCAGCACTGGCCGTGTCGGTGGCGGTCCTGGTCCTGGCCGCCGTCGGGATACGGATGCTGACGACGGCCGACTCACCGGGAAACAGCCGGGACCGGCCTGCGGCTTCCGCGTCCTCCGGCGTCGCGCCGGCACTGCTGAGCGGCTGGGTACTCATCCGCCCGGTCACCGCTCCTGATCTCTGCCTGACGGACGGACGGGTCCTGGATCGCCGGTACACCCCGCTCGTGGCCGTTCAGCGGCCGTGCACCAAGGTGGCACCGCAGACCACGAAGCTGGAACCGATGGGCGGGGACACGTTTCGGATCCAATGGCACCATCCCGACTACGGCAAGGGCTGTCTCAAGGCACTCACCGAAGGCCCGGGCGCCGGGTTGCTGGAGCCGTACGACGACTGCCTGCAGGGCAGCCTGTTCCACCTCGAACCGTCCGGCTCCTACGAAGGCGGCACGTACGTCCTGCGCGTGGACGGCCAGGGATGTGTGGGGATCAAGGCTTCGGACACGGCCGAGGGGACCGAGGCCGTGATGGAGCGGTGCAGGGGCAAGGGCGGCCAGGTGTTCTTCATCGAGCCCGCGTCCTGACCCGGTACGGCACGGCGGCGTCGGCAGTCGGGTTGAGCAAAGCCGTTCGGACGTACGTATTCCCCGGCAGCCAGCCACCCCGGAGGATCCCCATGGCCGAAGCCGGCAGCAATGTCACCGACCTCTTCCGCGCGTCCACGGCGCACAGCCCCTCGTACTTCACCCTGAGCAGGGCCGGGGCCACGGCGCCGGGCGGCGGGGAAGGGGGCGGGCAGGCGATCGTCGATTTCTGCATCCCGTGCAATCCGTACTTCCCGACGCCCGAAATGTTCGAGGAGCTGGGCGGCCGGCTGCGGGAGATCCTCACGTACTACCCGAGCAGCGCGGACACCGTCACGGCCGAGCTGTGCTCGGTGCTCGGGCTCAATCCGCAGACCGTCGCCATGGGCAACGGCTCGACGGAGCTGATCACCTGGATCGACCATCTGCTGGTGCGGGAGTCCCTCGCCGTGCCGGTGCCGACGTTCGGGCGGTGGACCGACCAGCCGATGGAGACGGGCAAGCGGGTCGACATGTTCCCGCTGCCCGAGTCCAACGGCTTCGCCCTCGATCCCGCGTCGTTCGTGGACTTCATACGGACGCGCGGCTCGCGTACGGCCGTCATCTGCAACCCGAACAACCCCGACGGCGGGCTGCTGCCGAAGCACGGGGTCATCGCGCTCCTGGACCAGTTGCAGGACCTGGACCTGGTCGTCGTGGACGAGTCCTTCCTGGAGTTCGCCGACGCCGAGGCGGATGCGAGCGTCGTCGCCGAGGCCGTGCTGCGTCCGAACACGATCGTCCTGCGCAGCCTCGGCAAGAACTTCGGGCTGCACGGTGTGCGGTTCGGCTACCTCGTCGCCAATCCGGGCCTGGCGGGGCGGGTGCGGGCGGCGTTGCCGAAGTGGAACCTCAACTCCTTCGCGGAGACGGTGGTGTTCATGCTGAAGGAGCACCGGCTGGAGTACGCGCACAGCCTGCGGCTGGTGCAGCGCGACCGCCAGGAGATGATCTGGCACCTGAGCCGCCTGCCCGGCCTGACCGTCCACCCGTCCCAGGGGAACTTCGTGTACGTACGGCTGCCGGAAGGCGTCGACGGGGCTGCGCTGCGCGACCGGCTGCTGGAGGAGCACGGCGTCCTGGTCCGTGAGTGCGGCAACAAGATCGGCAGCTCCAGCCGGTATCTGCGGCTCGTGGTGCGGCCGCAGACCGATGTGCAGCGACTGGTGGCAGGGCTGGAACGGACCCTGTACGCGGCGCCGCAGGGGGCGATGGGCCTGGTACCCGCGCAGGTTCAGGGACCGGCCGGACCGGGCCCGATGCCGGCGTACGCACTTCCGTCCACCGGGACCGCGGCGGTGGACCGGGTCGTGAGGGGTGCGTGAGGGCGCGTAAGGGCGCGTAAGGGCGAGTGAGTGAGTCGGGCCAGGACCCGCTTCCCGCCCGACGCCAGCATGATCCTCAGGCGGGAGACCGTCGAGTCGGAGGCCACCGGCCCGAATACTGACGGCTCGGCCCGCAGCATGCCCACATCGGCCAGGCAGTCCCCGCCCAACGCGATAGCGAGCGCCACATCCAGCAGGATCTTGTCCGGATCGTGCACGGCCGCGGCTTCCGCCACCCTGCGAGTGCCGCCGATATCGCCAACAGTCCATCCCCTGAAAGCGCGAGGCTAGTAGCAGTCCATGATGGAGACATGGCCAACGAGACGACCAGTGCCCCGCCGACGACCACTCACGTCAACACAATGACCGAGGGGGTCGTAAGAGTTTTCGCGTGGGAGGACGATGCCCGCATCGAGGTGCGCAACCTGGGAGGCGAGATCGTCATCGAGGCGAATGCCGCGGGATTGCGCACCCTGGCCGGCCACCTGCTCACACTCGCCGAGGACGGCACGCCAGACGGAACCCATCTGCACCTTGAGGAGAGCAACGGTCTCGAAGAGGGCTCCGCAGCGCTGGTCCTGGAGCGTTGTGACGAGGTGTAGCCCGTGCCACATCCGGCAGGTGCTCCAGCGGAACCGGGCGGTGGCGACACGCTTCGACAAGCTCGCCGTCCGCTTTGAGGCCCCCTCGCGTCGGACCGGGCCCTCAAGTGCGCCTTCCGGTCCAAGGAGGTGGTAACCACCTGCCGCCGAAAGGCCACACGGGCACCCGACTACGGCCTGTGGCCCAGCAGGGCTAGTGCTCCTCGGCCAGACGGCATTTCGAGTTCGGGCAGAGAGAAGAAACCGGCGATTGCCTGCACAATTCGTTCCTCGTTGTCATCGCTGTCAAGATCCGCCTGCGGGCCGATCAGGTTCGCCGCCGTGAGGGCGGGCAACAGTATGCCGGGCTCCTGAGGCCGACATCGGCGTGGGTGCCGGGGTAGAGCCCCCGCGGCCTTCCCGCACCGGGTGCGCACGACGGTATCCAAGCCGGAGACCCCCCGCGCAGCTTGCGCAGAACCGTCCGGGGCTGGGCCCAGATGTCCGCCCATGCCGGCATGCCGATAGCCCGAGGCGGCGCTGTGGGGCCGCAGCCCCGGCGGGGGCAGCTGGCGGTCATGTGCCACGGCATGAATTCGCCAATTCCACCGTCTGTCACCGCGTCAACTCCTGCCCTGAAATGGGGCCCCGACACACGTCGATGCCGCGTTCTTGGCAGCACCTTCAGGGGAGTTGGTACAGGGGATGAGATCCAGATCGAGGACCGCGGCCGTCGTCGCGGCCACCGCGGTGGCGCTGCTCGCCACCGGGCTGCCGGCCGCCGCAGAGCCGGAGTCCGGCTCCGGGACCGGCCGTTCGGCGGCGCCGCCCGCGGCGGCGCCCGGGCAGCGCACCGTCACACTCGTCAGCGGCGACCGGGTCGGCTTCACCGGCAGCGGCAGCGGCCTCCAGGTCAGCGGGGTGACCCCGGGCAAGGGCCGGGAGCACACCGCCTTCACCCGGGTCAGGATCAACGACCACGAGTACGTGATCCCCGTCGACGCCACCCAGGCCCTCGCCGACGGCCGGGTGGACCGGCAGCTCTTCGACGTCACCGCGCTCGCCACGCAGGGGTACGACGACGCCGCGCGCTCCGACATTCCGCTGATCGCGACGGCACAGGCCGGGCCCGCGCTGCGTGGATCGGCGCAGCGGGACACGTTCCCCGAGCTCGGGCTGACGGCCCGTACAGTACGCAAGTCCGAGGCCGCCACTGCCTGGCGGGGCTTCCTCGCCGGTACGGGCGGAGCGTCCCGTACCGCCGCGTCCGGGAAGCTCTGGCTGGATGCCAAGGCCGAGGCGAGCCTGGACCGTTCCGTCGCCATGACCGGCGCGCCCGACGCCTGGCGCAAGGGTCTCGACGGCAAGGGCGTGAAGGTCGCGGTGCTCGACACCGGGTACGACCCGGCCCACCCGGACCTGAAGAACAAGGTCGTCGCGGAGAAGAACTTCACCTGGGACGAGAGCGTCACCGATCTCAACGGCCACGGCACGCACGTCGCGTCGACCGTCGCCGGCAGCGGCGCCGCCTCGCAGGGCCGGTACAAGGGCGTGGCGCCGGGGGCCGAGCTGCTGATCGGCAAGGTGCTCGACGGGAGCGGGTCCGGCAGTTTCAGTGGGATCCTCGAAGGCATGGAATGGGCGGCCGCCCAGGGCGCCGACATCGTCTCGATGAGCCTCGGCTCCAGCCTGCCGAGCGACGGCAGCGATCCGCTCTCCCAGGCGGTCGAGACCCTGTCCGGCGACGGCGGACCGCTGTTCGTCGTCGCCGCCGGCAACGAGGGCACGCCGCGCAGCATCGGCTCGCCGGCCGCCGCGCCGAGCGCCCTGACGGTCGGGTCGATCACCAAGGAGGGCGAGATGTCGTCGTTCTCCTCCCGCGGACCCGCCGTGGCCGACGGCGGCGTCAAGCCCGAGATCACCGCGCCCGGCAGCGCGATCACTGCCGCCCGCGCCGCGGGCACGCTCGACAACGCCGCGGGCAGCGAGTTCTACGCGACGATCAGCGGCACCTCCATGGCGACCCCGCATGTCTCCGGGGCAGCCGCCATCCTCAAGCAGCAGCACCCCGACTGGGACGCGCAGCGGCTCAAGGCGGCGCTGGTCGCCACCGCGGATCCGGTCGACGGCGCGGGCGTGTACGAGCAGGGCGCGGGCAGCGTGGACGTGCCCGGGGCGCTCGCGTCCCGGATCACCGCCTCCCCCGCCGCGGTCTCCGCCGAGCTGGCCTGGCCGTACGACGGCACTCCGACCCGTACGGTGAGCTACCGCAACAGCGGCAGCAAGGACGTCCGGCTCAAGCTCTCCGTGGTCGGGACTGCGCCGGTCTCGCTCGTTTCGCGGCAGCTGACCGTCCCGGCCGGCGGCGCCGCCGAGGCGACCGTCCGTATCGACACGGGCCGGGTCTCCGCCGGTGCCCACAGCGCCTGGATCACCGCGCGCGGCAGTGACGGCAGCACGGTCCGCACACCCGTCGGTGTCGACGCGGAGGGCCCGAGCGCCACGCTCACCCTCCAACCCGCCGCCGAGCGGCCCGGGGTCGAGGCGGCGTACACCAACCTCGTGGTGCAAAACGAGACGACCGGCGAGGCGCAGCTGGTCGGCCTCACCACGCAGCCCGAGGAGATCCGGCTGCCGGTCGGCGACTACCGGGTGTTCGGCGGGGTGTGGGAGTACGTCCGCTACGGCACGGCGAGCGTGCCCGAGACGTCCGTCGCCATCGCCCAGCGCGTCTCCCTCACCGGCGACCGCACGCTGAGGACCGATGTGTCCGCGGCGAAGCCGGTCACGATGGGCATCGACGACCCGGAGATGCGGGTCAACGAGCAGGGGTCGGCGACCGGGCTGGTCTCGTCGACCGGCGCGGGCGATCCGGTCGGGCTGGCCGCGCCGAGCTTCACCGGCGCCTACACGTCGTACGCCGTGGGCAGCGGCCGGATACCCGGGCTGACGTACTTCTCAGCCGCCTCCTGGGAGCAGCCCTACGTCCTGGCCACGACGGTCGGCGGGCCCGGCTCCCCCGTTGACGTGCCGGTGCGGCTGCTCTCCTGGCTGCGCCTGGAGTGGGACGTGGAGCAGCAGGTCACCGACGCGGGCGACGGCGCGGACCTGTCGGGCCTGGAGCTCAAGGACCGGATCGTGCTCTTCGAGCCGGGTTGGTCCATCCCCTGGGAGGAGGCGGGCCGCCGCTACGAGGCGATCAGGGCGCAGGGCCCCGCGGCGATCCTGATGTCGGGGTACGCCTCGATCGACCCGGCCGACCCGCCGCTGGGCATCGACGCCCACGGCGTGGCGCTGCTGCGCGACCGGCTCGCCAAGGGCGAGGTGACCCTGCGGATCAAGGGCGAACGCAACGGTGAGCGCACCTACTTCACCTTCCACACCCATGACGACGGGGTGCCGGCCGGTGCGCACTGGCAGGACCGGCGCGGGGACCTGGCCCGCGTGGATCACAGCTTCCGCACCACCGGGTACCCGAACGACCCCAAGGGGATCTACGGCTGGGTGACCCACCGTGGCCTGCATCTGGCGCAGCAGGCCACGCTGTTCCGCGCACCGCAGCGGATGACCGCGTACTACACGCCCGACGTGCCGTGGACGACGGCCACATTCGAGTACGCGATCGAAGCCGAGGGGCCGCTCGGCGTGCAGTACACGAACCCGACCACCTACCGCGAGGGACGCACGGTCAGCGACAACTGGCTGACCGGCCCGTTCAACCCCTCGCTGTCGGTGACCGGCCCCGACGGCCGGTCGCAGGCCAGCCGCGACGGGGACAAGCTGCGGCTGGCGCTGCCGATGTTCTCGGACGCGGCGGGCCACCAGTCGGATCCTGCGCGGGACCTGGAGTCCGGGGAGACCGTGCTGCGCGACGGCTCGGGCAAGGTGCTCGACCGCAACGACCAGCCGGGGCAGGGCGTGTTCGATGTGCCGGGACGCGGGCAGTGGTACGAACTGACGTCGTCGGCGCACCGCGACAACGCAGAGTGGACGCTGGGGACGCGTGTCACGGACACCTGGCGGTTCCGTTCGGGGCACACCGGTGGCGAGCAGCCGTTGCCACTGCTCGACACGCGCTACGACATGGCCGGGCTCGACGGCGACAACTCGGTGCGGGAGGACCGGGAGTTCACCTTCGGTCTGGGCATCGGCCGCCAGGCGGGTGTGCACGGCGGCGCCGACATCCAGCGGGTTTCGGTGCAGTACTCCACGGACGACGGCGCCACCTGGCGGTCGGCGAAGGTCCGCGGGCGGGACGGCGATCGGCAGGTGATCGTACCGGCGTCGAAGACCGGCTGGGTCTCGCTGAAGGTGACCGCCGAGGACCGCTCCGGCGCGTCGGTCACGGAGACGGTCACCCGGGCCTACCGGGTCGGCTGCCCCGAGTACTGGTGCACATATGCCCCGGCGTGGCCGCACTGGCCGGTCGGGTAGTCCGCACGGGGCGCTGACGCGAAGCGGCGACGGTGCGGGCCGGTCCGGGGTCGGGCCGCACCGTCGCGGCAGCCCGTCGCGGCAGCCCTCCGGCGCAGCCCGGACTGATGGGCGCCTCGCGGCTCCCCATGCGGCGCGCCGGTGCCGGACTCCGTCCTGATGCCTGCGCGCGCACTGTCGTACGCCTCCGGGACGCCGACGGTGAACCGGCCGGTCCGGGTGAACCGGCCGGTGCGGGTGAACCGGCCGGTGCGGGTGGACCGGCCGCCGCTCCCACGGAATTCCGTTGCCGCGGACGTCCGCCGGTGCTGAAGTGACCGGATGGATCACGATGCGGTGCTGGCGCTGTACGACCGGCAGATGCGGCAAGACGTCCCTGCCGACGGCACAGGGGCCCTGGTCGAGCGCTTGGGCGAGGTGGTGCGGCAGACCGGCGGGGAGCATGGCTGGAACGGGGTCCTCTGGTCGGACCTGGACGCGGCCACGGCGGACGCGGCCATCGCGGAGCACGTACGGCATTTCGCCTCGCTCGGGCGCGAGTTCGAATGGAAGCTCTACGCACACGACCGGCCGGCCGACCTCGGCGAGCGGCTGCTCGCCGCCGGGTTCGTCCCGGACCCCGAGGAGACGCTGCTGGTCGCCCGGACGAGTGCCCTCGCCGAGCTGCCGGTCGACGGGCACCTGCCGGAGGGGGTTGAGCTGCATCGGGTGACGGACGCTGCGGGTGTGGACCTCGTGGCCCGGGTCCACGAGCAGGCGTTCGGCACGGACAGCTCCTGGCTCCGAGCACGCCTTCTCGAGCAGTTGTCCGCCGACCCGGCCACGGTGGTCGCGGTCGTCGCGATGGCCGGTGACGTGCCGGTCAGCTCATCGCGGCTGGAGCTGCCGCCCGGGAGGGACTTCGCCGGGCTGTGGGGCGGCGGGACGGTGCCGGAGTGGCGCGGCCGCGGTATCTACCGCGCTTCGGTTGCCTTCCGCGCGCGCATCGCCGCGGCCCGCGGCTACCGCTGGCTCCAGGTGGATGCGCTGCCGCCGAGCCGGCCGATTCTGCAGCGCCTCGGCTTCACCGCGCTCAGCACGACGACGCCGTACATGTACCGCCCCTCAGCGTCGTGAACTCTGATACCGCGGTCACACGACCCGGCGCGGGAGCAACGGCCTGGGTGCCCGCCCGAGGGCCTCGGGCGGGCCCGAAGAACAGGCTCGAAGGACGGGCTCGAGGGACAGACTCGAAGCGGACCACTCAGGCGGGTGGAGTCAGTTCGTGGACAGGCCCGCCGCCGCCTGTGCCAGGGCCTCCAGAACCGGGCTGAGGAGCGGGTGGGCCTCGGCGCCGCGGCGGACCGCTGCGAAGACGCGGCGGGTGGCGGCAGGGCCCGCCACCGGAAGGACGAGGGTGTCCTTGAGCTCCATGCCGCGCAGGGCGGAGCGCGGTACGAGCGCCACTCCTGCGCCCGCGCCCGCCAGGGCGACGACAGCGCGGAAGTCGTCGGACGAGTGCGCGAGGCGTGGCTCGAAGCCGGCGAGTTCGCAGGCCAGCAGCATCACGTCGTGGCACGGGTTGCCGGGGTACGGGCCGATCCAGTCGCTGTCGGCGAGCTGGGCGAGCTCCACCTGATCGCCGCCGGCCAGCAGGTGGGCCGAGTGAAGGACGGCGTCGAAGGGCTCCGCGTAGAGCGGGACGCGGGCCAGGCGGCGGTCGTCCTCGCGGGGCGCCCCGCGGTATTCGACCGCGAGGGCCAGATCGGCGTCGCCGTCGAGGACCATCGGCAGGCTCTCGTCGCCCTCGGCGTCCCTGACCCGTACGCGGATGCCCGGATGCTCGTCGGCCAAGCGTGCGATGGCCGGGGCGAGGACCTCGGCGATACCGGTCGCGAAGGCGGCGACCGTGACCTCGCCGGCCGCGCCGCCCGCGTAGGCGGCGAGCTCCGCCTCGGCCCGCTCCAGCTGGGACAGCACCGCGTGGGCGTGGGCGAGCAGGATCTCGCCTGCCGCCGTGAGACGTACCCCGCGGCCGCTGCGGACGAGCAGCGTGTGGCCGGTCTCCTGTTCGAGCGCGGCGAGCTGCTGGGAGACGGCGGACGGGGTCAGATACAGCGCTGCGGCCGCGGCGGTCACCGTTCGGTGGTCCGCCACGGCGCGCAGTATGCGGAGCCTGCGGGGGTCGATCACCCGGCCATTGTCGCCCGCGCGTCGACGAAGGCGGCAACCGCCCGCTCCACGTCCTCGGTGGAGTGCGCGGCGGAGAGCTGGACCCGGATCCGGGCCTGGCCCATCGGGACGACCGGGTACGAGAAGCCGATCACGTACACGCCGCGCTCCAGGAGCAGCTCGGCCATGCGGCCCGCCTCGGCGGCGTCGCCGATCATGACGGGGGCGATGGCGTGGTCGCCGGGCAGGATCTCGAAACCGGCCTCGGTCATCTTCGTACGGAAGAGCGCGGTGTTCGCGGCGAGCTTCTCGCGCAGGTCGCCCGCGGACTCCAGCAGGTCGAGGACCTTGAGGGACGCGGCGGCGATGACCGGGGCGAGGGAGTTCGAGAACAGGTACGGGCGCGAGCGCTGGCGCAGCAGCTCGACGATCTCCGCGCGGGCGGCGACATAGCCGCCGGAGGCGCCGCCGAGGGCCTTGCCGAGGGTGCCGGTGATGATGTCGACGCGGTCCATCACGCCGTGCAGCTCGGGGGTGCCGCGGCCGCCGGGGCCGACGAAGCCGACGGCGTGCGAGTCGTCGACCATGACCATGGCGTCGTAGCGGTCGGCGAGGTCGCAGATCTCCTGGAGAGGTGCGACGTAGCCGTCCATCGAGAAGACGCCGTCGGTGACGATGAGGCGGCGGCGGGCGCCGGAGGCCTCCTTGAGCTTCGCCTCCAGCTCGGCCATGTCGCGGTTGGCGTAGCGGAAGCGGGCGGCCTTGGAGAGACGGATGCCGTCGATGATGGAGGCGTGGTTGAGGGCGTCGGAGATGACGGCGTCCTCGGGGCCGAGGAGGGTCTCGAAGACGCCGCCGTTGGCGTCGAAGCAGGAGGAGTAGAGGATCGTGTCCTCCTGGCCGAGGAAGGCGGACAGGCGCCGCTCGAGCTCCTTGTGGACCTCCTGGGTGCCGCAGATGAAGCGGACGGACGCCATGCCGTAGCCCCAGCGGTCGAGGGCCTCCTTGCCGGCGGCGATGACCTCGGGGTGGTCGGCGAGGCCGAGGTAGTTGTTGGCGCAGAAGTTCAGGACGTCGCCGGGGGCGCCGCCGGCGGTGACGGCGACGGAGGCGGACTGGGGGGTGCCGATGACGCGCTCGGGCTTGTGGAGTCCGGCGGCACGGATCTCGTCGAGGGTGGCGCGGAGGTCGTCGCGTACGGAGGCGTACATGAGGGGTGCTCCCTAGTGGGGTGGCTGCGGGCGGAGTGGCGTGCGTGCGCCGTGGGGCCCGGCGAACCGAGCCACAAGAAATCAGGCAGTCCAGTCGAGGATGATCTTGCCGCTGCGGCCGGAGGCGGCCTCGTCGAAGGCGGCGTCGAAGTCCTGGTATCCGTAGCTGCCGGTGATGACCGGGCTGAGGTCGAGGCCGCCCTCCAGGAGGACCGTCATCGCGTACCAGGTCTCGAACATCTCGCGGCCGTAGATGCCCTTGATGGTGATCATCGAGGTGACGATCTTCGACCAGTCGACGGCGAACTCCTGCGCGGGCAGTCCGAGCATCGCGATCCGGCCGCCGTGCGTCATGTTGTCGATCATGTCGCGTACGGCTTCGGGGCGGCCCGACATCTCCAGGCCGATGTCGAAGCCCTCCTTGAGGCCGAGGGTGCGCTGGGCCTCCGCGATGCCGGTCTCGGCGACGTTGACGGCCAGGGTGGCGCCGACCTTGCGGGCCAGTTCGAGGCGCGGCTCACTCACGTCGGTGATCACGACGTTGCGGGCGCCGGCGTGCCGGGCGACGGCCGCCGCCATGACGCCGATCGGGCCGGCGCCGGTGATGAGGACGTCCTCGCCGACGAGCGGGAAGGACAGGGCCGTGTGCACGGCGTTCCCGAACGGGTCGAAGATCGCGGCGACGTCCAGGTCGACCTTGGTGCGGTGCACCCACACGTTGGACGCGGGCAGGGTGACGTACTCGGCGAAGGCGCCGTTGCGCCCGACGCCGAGACCGATGGTGCTGCGGCACAGGTGGCGGCGGCCGGCCAGACAGTTGCGGCACTTTCCGCAGACGAGGTGGCCCTCGCCGCTGACCAGGTCACCGATCGCGATGTCCTGGACGTCGGCGCCGATCGCCGCGACCTCGCCGACGAACTCGTGGCCGATGACGAGCGGGGTGTTGATCGTCTGCTGGGCCCAGCCGTCCCAGGAGCGGATGTGGAGATCGGTTCCGCAGATGCCGGTACGCAGCACCTTGATCAGCACGTCGCCCGGGCCGTACTCCGGCTCGGGTACGTCCATGAGCCACAGCCCGGGCTCTGCGTGCTGCTTGACAAGTGCCTTCATGGGTGCGGCTCCAGGCATGGCGGGGCGGTTCTGACCAGGCACAACGACTCGGGTGTGCCGGCGCGATCAGTGGACGCGCACCAATCTGCCGACCCGGAAGCGTTCAGTCCATCGAGGATTTCTTAAGCCGGCCGACAGCGCAGCTTCACGCGAGGCCGAATTCCCGGATCGCGGCGAGGAACTCCGCGGGCCTGGTCTCGTGGATCAGATGGCCGGCGTCGATGGTGACGAGCCGTGCGTCGGGAATCTGTTCGGCGAGCCGGGCCAGGTGCTCCTGGTTGACGTGGCTGCTCGCGCCGCCGGCGATGACGAGGGTCGGTGCGGTGATGGCGCCGAGACCGTCCCGCCAGCCCGGATCCGGGGCGTTGCGCTGGGCATCGGTCGCCGGGACGACCGTCCAGTCGAAGTCGGTGTCGCCTTCGGGCCGCTCGGCCGCTGGGCGCGGCGGGTCGAGCGGGAAGAGTGCGGGTGCGTCCTCGACGACGAGCCGGCCGACGAGCGACGGTGCGTCCTCGGCGAGCAGGTACGCGGCGATGCCGCCCATCGAGTGGCCGACGACGGTGGCGCCGGCGAGGCCCAGGGCTGTGATGAAGGCGCGCAAGTCGTCGCGGAAGACGTCGAAGCCGTAGCTGCCCGGCCAGTCGCTGAGGCCGTGGCCGCGGAGGTCGAGGGCGTACACCCGGTGGCCGGCCGCGAGCTGTTCCGCGATGCCCGTCCATTCACGGGTGCTGCCGCCGCGGCCGTGGGCGAGGACGACGGGCGGGGCGTCCGCCTCGCCCCAGGTGCGATAGGCGAGCCGGACGCTGTCGGGTGTCGTGACGCTGTGGACGTCCGGGTCGAGGAAGGCGGCGACCGTGCGGCGGAAGGCGCCTGGGCCGTCCAGCCACGGATAGTGCGCGGCGCCCGCCTGGACGGCCACCTCGGCGTGCGGGAACAGTGCGGCGCCCTCGCGGGCCCGCGTCGGCGTGGGGCCGCCGTCGTACTCGCCCGCGAGCACGAGAACCGGGGCTTCGAGGGCGGTGAGGGCCTTCACCGTCGCGGCCGGATCGAATGCGGCGTCCGTGTAGTAGGCGCTTCTCGCCTGCGGATTGACCTGGTGGGCGTCGGCGGCGGCGTGCTCCCGGGCGGTGTCGTCCCAGCGCCCGTAGATCAACGGCTCGATCGCGGACCACACTTCGCGCGGGTCGCGCCCGCCGAAGTACTCGTCCAGCGCGGCCTGCGCGTCGTCGTACCAGGGCTCACCGCGGCGCAGGGCGGCGGCGTCCCGCAGGTCCTGGTCGGTGCCCACGACGCCGAGAGCCCGCAGGCTCGGGGTGACAAGGGTCAGCGAGCGCACGCGGGCCGGGTGCGCGGCGGCGTACAGCACGGCGAGATTGCCGGAGGCCGAGTGCGCGAGGAAGTCGGCGCGGTCGAGTCCCAGGTGCTCGCGGAGCGCCTCGACGTCGTCGACGAGCCGGTCGCAGCGGTACGTGGCCGGGTCGGCGGGGACCGCGGAGTCGCCGGTACCGCGCAGGTCGAGCTTGACGAGCGTACGGTGCCCGGTGAGGCCGCCGAGGTCGCCGAAGTAGGCGGAGGCGCGCATGGGGCCGCCCGGCAGACAGATCAGGGGTTCGCCCTCCCCCTCGACGTGGTAGGCGAGCGAGGTCCCGTCGTACGCACTGAAGATCGGCATACCGTGATCCTCTCCGGGCGTCCGCGGGCACGCCAACGGATTGCCCGGATGCGCCCGCCCATTACGCCGTCGGCGCACATGCCGCTGCACATGCCGGCCGCGCACACTTCCTGGCGCGAGCGGGGTCTGCCGGAGGTCTTGACGCCCGGCCGGGTGACTGGATTACTGATCCCGAACAGCTCGACCGAATGATCGGTCGTCCGATTTGCGAGTGACACGGGAGTCATCCGTATGACGGATCCGACGGAAGTGACGGCTCTGCTGGACGCAGGCGAGCGACTGAGCCGCGACGAGCTCCGCGCCCTGCAGCTGGAGCGCCTGCGGGCGACCCTGCGCCATGCGTACGAGAACGTCGGCTTCTACCGGGAGTCGTTCGACAAGGCGGGGCTGCGCCCCGAGGACTGCCGCTCGCTCGACGATCTCGCGCGCTTCCCGTTCACCACGAAGGCCGATCTGCGCGATCACTACCCCTTCGGGATGTTCGCGGTGGATCAGTCACGCGTACGACGCATCCACGCGTCCAGCGGGACGACGGGGCGCCCCACGGTCGTCGGCTACACCGACCGCGACCTCGACACCTGGGCGGACGTCGTGGCCCGCTCGATCCGCGCGGCAGGCGGGCGTCCCGGGCACAAGGTCCATGTGGCGTACGGGTACGGGCTGTTCACCGGAGGCCTCGGCGCGCACTACGGGGCGGAGCGGCTCGGCTGTACGGTCATCCCGGCGTCGGGCGGGATGACGGCCCGGCAGGTCCAGCTGATCCAGGACTTCCGGCCCGAGATCATCATGGTGACGCCCTCGTACACGCTGACGCTGCTCGACGAGTTCGAGCGGCAGGGTGTCGATCCGCGGTCCACCTCGCTCAAGGTCGGGATATTCGGCGCGGAGCCGTGGACCGAGGAGATGCGGCGCGAGATCGAGGAGCGCTTCGCGATCGACGCGGTCGACATCTACGGGCTGTCGGAGGTCATAGGCCCGGGTGTGGCGCAGGAGTGCGTGGAGACCAAGGACGGCCTGCACATCTGGGAGGACCACTTCTACCCGGAGGTCGTGGATCCGTTCACGGGCGAAGTGCTGCCGGACGGTGAGGAGGGCGAGCTGGTGTTCACCTCGCTCACCAAGGAGGCGATGCCGGTGATCCGCTACCGGACCCGGGACCTGACCCGGCTGCTGCCGGGGACGGCGCGGGTCTTCCGGCGGATGGAGAAGGTCACCGGGCGCAGCGACGACATGATCATCCTGCGTGGGGTGAACCTCTTCCCGACCCAGATCGAGGAGATCGTCCTGCGCACGCCGGGAGTCGCCCCGCACTTCCAGCTGCGCCTGACCCGCGAGGGCCGGATGGACGCGCTCACGGTGCGGGCGGAGGCGCGCGGTGCGGCATCGCCCGAGCAGCGGGAGGCCGCGGCGCGGGAGATCGCGGCGGCGGTGAAGGACGGTATCGGGGTGTCGGTGACGGTGGAGGTCGTCGACCCGGAGACGCTGGAACGCTCGGTGGGCAAGATCAAGCGGATCGTGGACCTGCGGGGGTAGGGGTTCGGGGGCTGGGGGTTTGACGGCGGGGGGCGCCTGCGGCGGGCACCAGATGGCGGAGCCGCATAGAGCCCCGGCCGACCGGGTGGCCGGCCGGGGAGTCGAGGGCGTCACGCCGGCGTCATGCTCCGCCCCGCCTGAGTCTTCGCGTGCACCAGGCGGGCGAGCCTCAGCGTGGGCGCTTGGTGTCGGTCAGCCGACTGTCAGGGGTCAGCCTCCCCTTGTGGGTGGCTCCTCCGCAGTCCTCGCACGACACGATGACGGCTCCCTCGTACAGGAGCGCGACCGTGTTGCGGCCTCGGCATTCGCGGCACGGGGTTCTGCCGAACTGCTGTCCTATGCGCGCGAATACATGGTTGACCTGGACGGCGTCCACGGTCAGGCGGCCACGGCAGCGGCCTGCTCCAGTTCCTCGTCGGTGGCCATGAGGTCGTCGAACTCGCCGGCCTTGATGCCCTGCGCGAACTTGGTGAACTCGGCGCGGGTGAAGCCCAGGACGGGGCTGTCGGGGAACTTGTCGTCGGTGATCTCGATCATCCGCGTGCCGTCCGGGACGTGCGGGTGGGGGTGGCCCTTGGCGCCGGGGGCAGCGGCCACGATGACGCAGTCCTTCAGGATCGGGTCCAGGTCGGTCCTGCTGGCCTTCCGCCAGTCGCGCCCCGGCGCATTGCAGTTCTCGTACGCCTTTGTCGTCCGGCCGTTGCTGATGGTTCCCACGGCTGTTCCTCTCTGGTAGTCGTGCAGTTGTGGAACCCGCCCCGGCACTCGACCTGTCCAGGGTGGGGGTGCAGGGGCGGGTGTCTTGCAGACCCGTCCCGCCGGCGTCTTCCGGATCCCCGGCGGGACGGGCGTTCTTGTGTGCGACCCTCACCCGATTCGGTCGCCATGGGTTGGGTGCGGCGCCTCAGCCGGCCGCGGGGCGCAGGTTCTCGTAGTGGTCACAGAGCGAGTTGACCGACAGGGCCAACTTCTTTGCGTGCCTGTAGGCGGCGTCCGGGCCAAAGCCTCGCGTGGTGTGCAGCCGCCTCCAGGCCTCATCGATACCGATCTGAGCCACGCAGGCGGGGCCGTCCCCCCTGGGCAGCCGACGGATCAGGCTCGCGATCTCAGGGACCAGCAGTTGCACGTGCCCCCGGAGAATGTCGGTCAGCCTGTCGAGGTCCTCCAGCAGCGGTGGCGCCTCCCCCAGGGCGAGGACGCGCCGGGCGGTGTCGCGCATCGTGTCGAGGTCGAGCGGTCTCGGGTCTTCGCCCTGGGCCGCGGCGGCCGCCTGTGGGGCTGTACCTTGCTTCATGTCGACGCTCCTTGTCAGCGTTGGCCGTGCCCCGGGACCGTTCGCGCGGTTGCCGGGGTCTACTGCGCAACTCTTCTTGAGCGTCTGATTCCTTGCTTCCCTGCGAGCGGTATACCCATGATGGGTAGGCTCGTTGATGTGCCGTGAGACACACTCGCTCGAGCAGGTATGCGGGGCCACGATGAACGAGTACCGACCTCCCACCGCACTCCCCCGACACGTGCTGGAATGCGCCAAGATGCAGGCCGCCATCACAGCGCACGACTTCGGGACCGTCTTCCGGCTGGCCCGCGACATGGCGGGCATCAGCTACTCGAAGATCGCTGCCGAGTGCGACATCAAGCCGGAGCGCGTCGGGACCCTCGCGCGCGGCCGCGGCCGGATCACGAGCTTCGACAAGATCGTGAGCATCTCCGACGCACTACGGATCCCGGGACGCACCCTCGGACTCGCCGATCGACCGTGGGAGGTGAGCGAGCAGCGACCACCCGCATCACCTGGACGCACGACGACCACACAGAAGGACAGGAACCACCCGGTGCGGCGCAGAGAGTTCATTCACACGGCAGCTGGCGCAAGCCTCGCCGTCGGCATCACCGACCTGAGCAGACCCACAGCGGGCAAGCGAATCGGGGCGGACTTTCCCGAGCTGCTCCGGCTGCGCACGGCGCGCCTTCGCCGCCTCGACGACGTCCTCGGCGGCGGCGACACCTACCGCGTGTACCTGGGCGAGTACCAAGCCACGAAGGCGCTACTACGCGACGCGACGTACACGGAAGCCACCGGACGGGCCCTGCTGTCCGTTCTCGCCGAGCAGGCACAGCAAGCCGGCTGGGCAGCATTCGACGGCGGCCGGGAAGCCGACGCAGCAGCTCTGTACAAGGAGAGCCACGCCGCGGCGACCGACGCCGGCGACACCGATCTCGCGGGGAACGCACTGGCGTTCCTCGCATATCAGACGGTGAACGGTGACCGGAGAGCCGGCGTTGAGATCGCCGCGCGCTCCTGCAAGACGCTCGGCCCGGATGCCCCGGCCGGAGTCCGCGCGCTGCTTCAGGAGCGACGCGCTTGGGCGTGCGCCGTGGCCGGCATCGCTGGTGAGACGGAGCGCGCGCTCGCCGAGGCGGAGCGCGCCCTCGACGACACGCACGGCGCATCCCAGCCGGACTGGGTTTCCTGGGTGGACCACACCGAGCTTCAGATCATGGCCGGGCGGTGCTGGGCCGAACTGCGCAGGCCGCTGCGGGCAGTGCCGGTGCTCGAGGCCGCGCTGGCCCGGTACGACGACAGCCATGCACGGGACAAGGCGCTGTACCTGTCGTGGCTCGCCGACGCGTACCTGGCGGCTGGTGAGGTCGAGCAGGCGGCCAAGGTAACGGGCCGGGCGCTCGACCTCACCAGCGGGGTCGCTTCCGTCAGGCCCCGTCGGCGGCTGGAGCCCGTTCTCAAGCGACTCGCCGAGCACCGCGGCGTCGCCGACGTCGACGACGCCCTGGAGAAGGCGGCGCTCTGACCTACTCCTACTGAGGGATGGGCTGGGTGTTCTCGGACACCCAGCGCAGGCACGCTTCGGCACCGGCGACAATCGGGACCGCCGACACCTCGGGGTTGTCCCACGGATGATTCTTCAGGAGATGCGCCTCGAGCGCGGAGTATCGCTCGACGCTGGTCTTCAGCAGCAGCTGCCACTCCTCCCCCGTGCCGAACTCCCCGAGATGCCAGAAGACGGACGTCACGGGCCCAATGATCTGAGCGCCCGCAGCCAACCGCTCCTTCACCACAGACTGTGCCAGCTCAACCGCCTGTTCCCGGGTTGGTGTCGCCGTGGACACCTGCACGAAGTCAGTCATGCCGCGAGCCTAGTGGTGGGGAATCAGCGGCCGCAGACCGCGCGATCCCTTCGAGCTTTCCTTGAGCCGGTTCCTCTGCAGGCACGCAGAAAGCTGCCTCCGCCCGCAGGCGAGAGGGGGAGCAAAGCTACGCGGGGGCGTCCGGTAGTGGTTCCGGCGGTGGCGGTTCGGGCTGCGCCTCGACCACGCCCATCGCCACCAGCCGGTCTGCGGGGGGCAATCGCCAGCCGCCAGGCCAGCCGTGCTCGAGGCGCACCGCGTAGAGGGTGTGCGCGGCGCGCACACCTCTACCCCTCCGCCAGCACCGCGTTCGCCCGCTCCGTCACCGTCGTGAGCACGCGGCCCGCCGCCGCGAGGTCGGCGGGCGGGAGGTCGCCGTACAGACGCGCGGTGATCGCGGCGATCTCGGAGCGGATGCCGGTGTTCAGCGCGCGGCCCGCGTCGGTGAGCCGGAGGGCCGCGTCGTCGCCGGGGACGGTCTCCAGCAGGTCGGCCTCGGTGAGTTCGGCGATCGTGGCCAGGACGGAGGCTTCGCCGATCTTGAGCGTGGACGTCATCCGGGCGACGAGCCGGTCGTGCTCGACGCCCTCGTCCGCGCCGCTGTCGGCAGTGGCGTTGAGCGCCACCGACTGCTCGAACGTGGTGCCGGTGCGGGCCAGGACGCGCTCCAGGACGGCCCGCGTGGCGTAGTGGGCCTGGCCTATGACCTGTCCGTTGACGGTCGGGGTGGTGGACATGGCTACTCCTTGGGAGGGGATTCGAGTGGTACGTCGAGAAGGGCGGTCAGCTCGGCGGCGAATGCCTCGGTGCGCCGGCCGCCGAGGCCGCCGAGGGGGGCGAGGAGCCGGTCGAGGAGCTTCTGCACGACGTCGATCGCGCGGCGGGCGACCTCGCGCCCCTCGGTGGTGAGGGACAGCTGCACGGCCCGCGTGTCGTCGGGGTCCGGGGTGCGCTCGACGAGGCCGGCGGACTCCAGGGTGCGGGCGAGCTTCGAGACGTAGAGGGGCTCCAGCCCTGTGTGGTCGGCGAGCCGCCGCTGGCTGGGGCGCTGCCCTGAGCGCTGCATGCCGTACAGCGACGCCAGCAGTGAGTACTGCGCGTGGGTCAGACCCAGCGGTGCGAGCGCGCGGTCCACCGCGACGCGCCATTTCATGGACAGGCGCCAGACCAGGAAGCCGGGCGTGGGGCCCTTGGATGCCGTGCTCATGGAATTTAGAGTACATGGCTACTATGTACATGGCTAGCATTTTTCGCACGGACTCCGGCGCACGGAGGCCGCCACACCCCGCGGCCTCGCGCGTGCGCCCCGCCTCAGGCGAACCGGTCGCGCAGCTCCCGCTTGAGGATCTTCCCGCTGGCGTTCCGCGGCAGCTCGTCCACGAACAGCACCCGCTTCGGGGCCTTGAAGTGCGCGAGCTTCTCGCGTGCGTGCGCCAGGATCTCGTCCTCCGTCACCTCGCCACGCGATACGACGACGGCGGTCACGGCCTCGATCCAGCGGTCGTCCGGGAGACCGATGACCGCGGCCTCGGCGACCGCCGGATGGAGGTAGAGCACGTCCTCGACCTGGCGTGAAGCGACCAGCACTCCCCCGGAGTTGATGACGTCCTTCACCCGGTCGACGATCGTGTAGTAACCCTCGCCGTCCCGGACGGCGAGGTCTCCGGAGCGGAACCAGCCGTCGCGGAACGCCTCCTCCGTCTCCTCGCGCTTGTCCCAGTAGCCCTCGCACAACTGCGGTGAGCGGTAGACGATCTCCCCCGCGGTGCCGTCCGGGACGTCCTTGCCGTCCTCGTCGACGACCTTCGCCTCGACATGGCGCACGGGCCGCCCGCACGAGTCCATCCGCCCTTCGTGCTCGGCGGGCCCGAGCACCGTGGCGAGCGGTCCGATCTCGCTCTGTCCGAAGCAGTTGTAGAAGGCGAGTTGCGGCAGCCGCTCCCGAAGCCGTTCCAGTACGGGCACGGGCATGATCGACGCCCCGTAGTACGCCTTGCGCAGGCCGCTCAGATCGCGGGTGGCGAACTCCGGGTGGTTGGACAGGGCGATCCAGACGGTGGGCGGCGCGAAGAGACTGTCGGCACGCCCCGCCTCCACCAGGTCGAAGATCTGTGCGGCGTCCGGTGCGTCGAGGATCGTGTTCTCCGCGCCGACGGCGAGGTACGGCAGCAGGAACACATGCATCTGGGCGGAGTGGTAGAGCGGCAGCGAGTGGACGGGCTTGTCGCTCTCGTCCAGGTCCAGGGCGGTGATGGCGCTGACGTACTCGTGGACGAGCGCGCGGTGCGTCATCATCGCGCCCTTCGGCAGCGCGGTGGTGCCCGAGGTGTACAGCAGCTGCGCCAGATCGCGGGCGTCCCGGTCGGTGTCGTACTCCTGCGGTTCGGCGAGTGCGGTGAGCAGCGAGTCGTCGGTGTCGCGCAGGGCCCGTACGGCGAAGCTCTCGGGCATCCGGTCCGCGAGGCCGGGGTCGGCAAGGACGAGCGAACTGCCCGACTGGCGAAGGATGTAGGCGAGGTCCTCGCCCGTCAGGTTGTGGTTGACGGGCACATGGATGAACCCGGCGCGGGCGCAGGCGAGGAAGGCGATCAGATAGGCGTCGGAGTTGTGGCCGTAGGTGGCCACGCGGTCGTACTGGTTCAGGCCGTGCTCGCTCAGGACCGCGGCCGCGGTGGTGACGGCGACGTCGAGTTCGGCATAGGTCCAGGACCGGTCGGCGTAGCGGACGGCGGTGCGGTCGGGGGTGCGCTGGGCGCTGCGACGCAGGACGCCGTCGACCGTGCTGCTCAGGAGTCGCTCCAAGGCTGCCATGGGTGGATCCTGTGCGGCCGCGGGCCCAGG
The DNA here is from genome assembly GCF_053597075.1 of Streptomyces sp. NPDC001514. Lineage (NCBI taxonomy): Bacteria > Bacillati > Actinomycetota > Actinomycetes > Kitasatosporales > Streptomycetaceae > Streptomyces > Streptomyces sp. NPDC001514. The sequence continues at coordinate 119,815 of NZ_JBSFHO010000006.1, read as the reverse complement.
GTCAAGGACACGGATACCGAACGGGATGTTGACACCGGCCGAGCGTGCTGCCTGCATGTACCAACTGGCGTTCACCACCGTCACTTTGGGAGGCACGTTGCTCTTCCGCACCCGCATGAGACACCTCGTCCTGGCCGGTCTCGCACTGGCCACCGCCACCGCGTCGCTGCCGCCCGCGGCCGTCGCCGACTCGTCGGCCCGGCATCACCCTTCGGGCGGGGGCCTGTCCGCCGTCATCCGCTACACCGAGTTCGGCATACCCCACATCGTCGCGAAGGACTACGCCAACCTCGGCTTCGGCACCGGCTGGGCGCAGGCGGCCGACCAGGTGTGCACCCTCGCCGACGGCTTCGTGACCGTACGCGGGGAGCGGTCACGGTACTTCGGCCCCGACTTGGCGCCCGACGGTTCGCTGTCGTCCGCGACGAAGAACCTCTCGAGCGATCTCTACTTCCGGGGGGTACGGGACGCGGGCACGGTCGAGCAACTGCTCGCCATGCCCTCGCCGGCCGGCCCGAGCCGTCAGGTCAAGGAGCTGATGCGCGGCTGGGCGGCCGGCTACAACGCCTGGCTGAAGCAGAACCGCATCACCGATCCGTCGTGCGCCGGCGCGGCATGGGTGGGTCCGGTGAGCACGCTCGACGTGGCCCGGCGCGGCTTCGCCGTGTCGGTGCTCGGCGGCCAGGGCCGCGGCATCGAGGGCATCACGGCCGCGCAGCCGCCGGGTGCCGGGGCCGGCGCAGCGCCCGGGTCCGATGCCGCGGGGGCCTCGCGTCCCGCGCCCGACCCCTCCGCGATCGCGCGTGCCGCTCAGGAGTTGTTCGCCGCCGAGAGCGCCGACATGGGCTCCAACGCGGTCGCCTTCAGCGGCGGGACCACGGCGAACGGACGCGGTCTGCTGCTGGGGAATCCGCACTATCCATGGCAGGGCGGCCGCCGCTTCTGGCAGTCGCAGCAGACCATTCCGGGCGAGCTGAACGTGCAGGGCGCCTCGTTGCTCGGCACGGCCGTGGTCAACATCGGCTTCAACGACAAGGTGGCCTGGAGCCACACCGTCGCGACAGGCGTCACGCTCAATCTGCACCAGCTGACCCTGGATCCTGCGGACCCGACCGCGTATCTCGTGGACGGGAAGCCGGAGCGGATGACCCGGCGGACCGTCACCGTGCCGGTGAAGGACGGCGCGCCGGTCACCCGTACGCAGTGGTGGACGCGTTACGGACCGGTCGTCACCTCGCTCGGCACCTCTCTGCCACTGCCCTGGACGGCGACCACCGCGTACGCGCTGAACGACCCGAACGCGGCCAACCTCCGCGGCTCCGACACCGCCCTGGGCTTCGGCAGGGCCCGCTCCACCGACGACGTCCTGCGGACCCTGCGCCGCACGCAGGGCCTGCCGTGGGTCAACACCATCGCGGCGGACTCCTCCGGACACTCCCTCTTCACCCAGTCTCAGGTCCTTCCGCGCCTGACCGACGAGCTCGTCGCACGGTGCTCGACGCCGCTCGGCAAGGTCACCTATCCGGCGTCGGGCGTGGCCGTACTCGACGGCGCGCGCACGGACTGCGGGTTGGGCGGCGATCCTGACGCGGTGCAGCCGGGGATCTTCGGACCGTCGAGGATGCCGGTGCTGGAGAACGCCCCGTACGTCGAGAACTCCAACGACAGCGCATGGCTCACGAACGCCGACCGGCCGCTGACCGGCTACGAGCGTGTCTTCGGCACGATCGCCACACCCCGCTCGCTGCGTACGCGCGGCGCGGTCGAGGACGTCGCGGCAATGGCGGCCAAGGGCCGGCTGACGGTCGCGGATCTCCAGCGTCAGCAGTTCGCGAACCGTGCGCCCGCCGGTGATCTGGCCGCGGCGGACGTGGCGAAGGCCTGTCCCGCGGTGCTGCCGGGCGACACCGAGGCGTGCGCGGTACTCGCGGGCTGGGACCGTACGGTGAATGCGGACAGCAGCGGCGCGCTGCTGTTCGACCGCTTCTGGCGGAAGTTGACGGGGACGGTTCCGGCCGCCGGGCAGTGGAAGGTGCCCTTCTCCGCGGCCGACCCGGTCCGTACGCCCCACACCCTGGACACGTCGTCACCCGGCTTCGCCAAGGCACTGGGCGACGCGGTGTCCGAGCTGCGCGCCGCGGGGATTCCGCTCGACGCGCCGCTGGGCGCGGGACAGTTCGTCGTACGGAACGGTCAGCGCATCCCCGTGCACGGCGGCACCGAGGCGCTCGGCATCTGGAACAAGATCGAGCCGGTCTGGAATCCGGCCGGCGGAGGCTACACGGAGGTCGCGCACGGCTCCAGCCACATCCAGGCGGTCGGCTGGAACGGCGGCCCCTGCCCCGACGCCCGCACCCTGCTCACGTACTCCCAGTCGTCGGACACGACGTCGGCGCACTACAGCGACCAGACGGAGCTGTTCGCGGCCGAGCGCTGGGTGAAGGCCCGCTTCTGCGAGCGGGACATCCTGGGCTCGCCGCAGCTGAAGGTGGTACGCGTCAGGGGCTGAACGAGAGGAAGACGAAGGCGGCGAACAGCACCAGATGGACGCCGCCCTGGAGCAGGGTGGCCCGTCCGGGCACCAGGGTGAGGACGCTGACCACGGCGGTCAGCGCGAGGAGCACCATGTGGGTGGCGTCCTCGCCCAGGATCAGGGAGCCCGGCAGCCAGATCGAGGCGAGCGCGATCGCCGGGATCGTCAGCCCGATGCTGGCGATGGCGGAGCCGTAGGCCAGGTTGAGACTGGTCTGCATGCGGTCCCGGCTCGCGGCGCGCACGGCGGCGAGGGTCTCGGGCATCAGGACCATGAGCGCGATGACGACCCCGACGACGGACTTCGGCAGGCCCGCCGACTCCACGCCCTCCTCGATGGTGGGCGAGACGACCTTGGCGTCACCGACGACGGCGACGAGCGCCACGAACAGCAGCGCGACGCTCCACCACGTCTGGCGGATCCCGGGCGGCGGAGCATGCTCGTCGGGGCTGATGGCTCCGCCTTCGCGGACGACGGGCAGGAAGTAGTCGCGGTGCCGGACGGTCTGCACGGCGACGAAGAGCCCGTACAGGCAGAGCGAGGCGACGGCGGAGAACGCCAGCTGGGCCGATGTGAACTCGGGTCCTGGCCGGCCGGTGGTGAAGGTGGGAAGCACCAGCGTCATGGTCGCGAGGGTGCAGACGGTCGCGAGTGCGCCGCCCGAGCCCTCGGCGTGGAAGACGGCGACACGGTTGCGCAGCGAGGCGACGAGCAGGGACAGTCCGACGATGCCGTTGCAGGTGATCATGACGGCGGCGAAGACGGTGTCCCTGGCGTAGGTGGACGCCTTCGCGCCGCCGCCCGCCATCAGGGTGACGATGAGGCCGACCTCGATGACGGTCACGGCGACGGCGAGCACGAGCGAGCCGAACGGCTCGCCGACCCGGAGCGCGACGACCTCGGCGTGGTGCACGGCCGCGAGGACCGCGCCCACCAGGCAGAGTCCGACGATGGTCACGGCGAAGCCCGGAAGGCGGCGGCCCCAGCCGAGCAGGAGGGCCACCGCGGCGATGACCGGCACCCAGGTGGTCCACTTCGCCATGAGCGCTGTCGTGCCGGTCTTCATGCGTGCCACGCTTCCAGGAGCCGACGCGGGGCGCGCGGGGTAGTGCGCCGATGGGGTCGTCGCCCTCGCTCCTGGGGTGCTGACGCCGGTCGGGCGGACGCCGGTCAGAGCGGGCGGTTGTGGCCCTCCCAGTACGGGTCGCGCAGGCGGCGCTTGTAGAGCTTGCCGTTCGGGTCGCGGGGCATGGCGTCGATGAAGTCGACGCTCTTGGGGCGCTTGTAGCCGGCGAGCCTGACCGCACAGTGGTCGAGGATCGCGGCGGCGAGGGCGGGTCCCGGGATCTGGCCGTCGGCCGGTTCGACGACGGCCTTGACCTCCTCGCCCCAGTCGCTGTGCGGAATGCCGAAGGCCGCGGCGTCGGCGACCGCGGGGTGGGTGAGGAGCGCGGCCTCGATCTCGGCGGGGTAGATGTTGACGCCGCCCGAGATGATCATGTCGATCTTGCGGTCGCGGAGGAAGAGATAGCCGTCCTCGTCGAGCACGCCCAGGTCACCGACGGTGAAGAAGTCGCCGATGCGGTTCTTCCGCGTCTTGGCCTCGTCCTTGTGGTAGCTGAAGCCGCCGGTCGACATCTTCATGTAGACGGTGCCGAGTTCGCCGGACGGCAGCCGGTTGCCGTCGTCGTCGAAGATCGCGAGCTCGCTGATCGGCCACGCCTTGCCGACCGTGCCGGGCTTCTTGAGCCAGTCCTCGGCGGTGGCGAAGGCGCCGCCGCCCTCGCTGGCCGCGTAGTACTCCTCGACGCAGTTCCCCCACCATTCGATCATCGCCCGCTTGACGTGGTCGGGGCACGGCGCGGCGCCGTGGATGGCGTGCCGCATGGACGTGAGGTCGTAGCGGCTGCGCACGTCCTGCGGGAGGGCGAGCAGCCGGTGGAACTGGGTCGGCACCATGTGGGTGTGCGTGCAGGCGTGCGTGTCGATCAGGCGCAGCATCTCCTCCGGCGCCCACTTGTCCATGAGCACCAGCCGGTGGCCGATGTGCAGGGACGCGCCCGCGAACTGCAGCACGGCGGTGTGGTAGAGCGGTGAGCAGACGAGATGGACGTTGTCGTCGAAGGGCCTGATGCCGAAGATGCCGAGGAAGCCGCCGAGGTAGGTCTCCTCGGGGAGCTTTCCGGGCAGGGGGCGGCGGATGCCGCGCGGCCGGCCGGTGGTGCCGGACGTGTAGTTCATGACCCAGCCGAGGGTGCGTTCGTCGGGCACCGACTCGGGCTGTCCGTCGAGGAGTTCGGCGTACGGGCGGAAGCCGTCGATCCTGCCGACGGCGTAGCGGTGGCTCGCGGGCAGCTCGGCCTCGTCGGCGGCGGCGGTTGCCGTCGCCGCGAAGCGCTCGTGTGCGAGGAGCACCTTGGCGCCGGAGTCGGCGACGATCCAGGCGATCTCGGGGCCGACGAGGTGGTGGTTGACGGGGACGAGGTAGAACCCGGCCTGGGACGCGGCGAGATACGCGGTGAAGAACTCGACGCCGTTGGGGAGGACGACGGCGAAGGCGTCGCCCCGCTGCAGCCCCGCCGCGCGCAGCCCGTGGACGAGCCGGTTGGCGTCGGCGTGCAGCCGACCGGCGGTCCACTCCTCGCCGTCGGGGGCGATCAGGACCGTGCGGCCGGGGTCGGCGGTCGCCTGGGCCCAGAAGCCGTTGGGCTTTTCGCTCGTGACCGGCTGCGTCATGACGGGCTCCTTCCGGCGATGCGGTTCAGGCGGTCCATGGCGCGTTCGAAGCCGCTGGTGAGGTCGTCGAGGACCTGCTGGACGCTGCGCTCGGCGTTCATGCGGCCGACGATCTGGCCGACGGGTGTGCCGAGCAGCGGTTCGATCTCGTACTTCTGGATCCGTGAGACGGCCTCGGCGACGAGCAGCCCCTGGAGCGGCATGGGCAGCGTGCCGGGCCCTGCCGGATCGTCCCAGGCGTCGGTCCACTCCGTGCGCAGCTGGCGGGCCGGCTTGCCGGTCAGGGCGCGGGAGCGGACGGTGTCGCCGGAGCTGGCGGCGAGCAGCTTCCCGGTGAGGGCGCGGGAGTGGAGGTCGGCCTCGGTGGTGGTGAGCCAGATCGAGCCGAGCCAGACGCCCTGGGCGCCGAGTGCGAGTCCGGCGGCGATCTGTTCGCCGCTGCCGATGCCGCCGGCGGCGAGTACGGGCAGCGGTGCGACGGCGTCGACGACCTCGGGGGTGAGCACCATGGAGGCGATCTCGCCGGTGTGGCCGCCCGCCTCGTAGCCCTGCGCGACGACGATGTCGATGCCCGCGTCGGCGTGGTGGCGGGCGTGCTTTGCGCTGCCGGCGAGGGCGGCGACGAGGACGCCGTGGTCGTGGGCGCGGCGGACGATGTCGGGGGGCGGGGAGCCCAGGGCGTTGGCGAGGAGCTTGATCGGATAGTCGAAGGCGACGTCGAGCTGGTTGCGGGCGACCTGCTCCATCCAGCCGGTGATCCGCCAGCCCGACACCTCGCCCTCGGCAAGCGGCGGTACGCCGTGCTTGGCGAGGGTCTCCTCGACGAACCGGCGGTGGCCTTCCGGGATCATCGCCTCGACCTCGGCCTCGGTCACGCCTTCGACCTTCTTGGCGGGCATGACGACGTCCAGGCCGTACGGCTTTCCGCCCGTGTGGTCCTGCATCCAGTCGAGGTCGCGCGCGAGGTCGTCGGGGGCGGTGTAGCGGACCGCGCCGAGGACGCCGAAGCCGCCTGCCCGGGTGATGGCGGCGGCGACCGCGGGGAACGGCGTGAAGCCGAAGATGGCGTGCTCGACTCCCAGTTTCTTGCTCAGCTCCGTCTCCATGGGCGGCAGGATGCCGCAGCGGAACGGCCGAGGGAAGAGATTTTCTGATGCTGTGTCAGATTCTTGGGAACGCCGGGGGCTGTCGTGACGCTCCCTCACCCCGGTAAGAAAGTTTCACGTGTTGCGTGATGGCCCGAAGGAATCTTTCAGGGAGGCTGAGCTATGACAGAGGACTCGGCGGGCAGCGGGATCCGCCGGCGCCGGCTGGGCAGCGGGATCAGTCGGCGCCGGCTGGGCGGCGGGGTGCTGGCACTGGGAGGTGCGCTGGTGATCGGACCGCTTCCGGGCGGCGCGGCAGCGGCGGAGCCAGGACCTCGTGACGGACGTACGACGCTGCGGCGCGGGTCTCCCGAGCAGGCTGGGCTCATCCCCACGCACCTCGACAAGCTGGTCGCGGACGCCGAGAAGTTCCTGTCCCCCTCCCCCAGGCACCCTTGGTACGCGGGCGCGGTACTGCTCGCGGGCCGCGGCGGGACGGTGGCCCTGCACCGGCCCATCGGCATGGCGGTGCGGTACGCGGCGTACGACGCGGCGACCGACACGGGCGTGGAGTTCCCGGCCGAGCAGCAGATCCCGATGGCGCAGGACACCGTCTTCGATCTCGCGTCCGTGTCCAAGCTGTTCACGTCGATCCTGGCCGTGCAGCAGATCGAGCGGGGCGCGCTGGAGCTGGAGGAGAGGGTCGCCGCGTATCTCCCGGAGTTCGGTGCGGCCGGGAAGCAGGACATCACCGTACGGCAGCTGCTCACGCACACGTCGGGGTTCCGGGCGTGGATCCCGCTGTACAAGGAGCCGACGCGGGAGGGGCAGCTGCGCCTGCTGTGGAACGAGACCCCGGCGAATCCGCCCGGCAGCAAGTACCTGTACTCCGACCTGAATCTGATCTCGCTTCAGCTGGTCCTGGAGAAGATCACCGGTCTCGGTCTGGATGCGCTGCTCCACGACGAGATCACTGCTCCGCTCGGGATGCACCGCACTCGCTTCAATCCGCCGCTCTCGTGGAAACCGAAGATCGCCGCGACCGAGGACGCCCGGCTGCCGTGGTCGGGGCTCGACCGGGGGCTCGTCTGGGGCGCGGTGCACGACGAGAACGCGTACGGCTTCGGCGGGGTCGCGGGCCACGCCGGCGTGTTCTCGTGCGCCTGGGACCTGGCCGTGCTGGCGCGTACGCTGCTCAACGGCGGGGCGTACGGACGGTCCCGGATCCTCTCCGAGGCGTCCGTGGAGCTGATGTTCACCGACTTCAACACCGCCTTCCCCGGTGATGAGCACGGCCTCGGCTTCGAGCTCTACCAGCACTGGTACATGGGCGCGATGGCCACCCCGCGCACGGCCGGGCACACCGGATTCACCGGCACCAGCCTTGTGCTCGACCCGTCGACCGACTCGTTCCTCGTCGTACTCGGCAACTCCGTCCACCCGGTGCGCACATGGCGCTCGGGCAGCGCCCCGCGCGTCGCCGCCGCGAACAACCTGGCCCGTGCGGTCCCCGTACGCCCGGACCACGGCCGCACCGCCTGGTTCTCCGGCATGACGGGCGCCACGACCGCGACGCTCGCCCTGCCCGAGGTCACCCCGCAATCCGACCGAGCGGGTCTGCGCTGCGGGCTGTGGTGGGACACCGAGCCCGGCTCGGACGCGGTGTTCCTGGAGGCCTCGTCCGACGGGGGCACCACCTGGCAGCCGCTGCCCTTCACGACCGTACGCGCAGGGCAGCGAGCCGAGCTCCATCCGACGGGTTCGGCCACCGGCTGGTCCGGGCGCGTGTGGCACCGCCTCGACGCATCCCTGGGTCCCTGGCGCGGCCGGCCGGTCCGGCTGCGGTGGCGGTATGCGACGGACCAGCTCTACGTGGGACGCGGGGTGTACGTCGACGGGCTCCGGGTCGAGGACGGCGACCGCGTCCTCTTCGACGAACGGCGTCCGGGCGATGCGGGGCGGATCGAGGCGCTGGGCTGGACGGTGTCCGGGGACTGACGGGGCCCGACCGGCTTCACCTGGCCGGCATGACGCTGCCCCGGGCGACACGACATCGTCCGGGGCGGCCTGGTGTCATGCGACACGGCGGCTCGCCCGGCGGTGGCGTCGGATGATGTCGGCGTAGCGCCGTCCGCTGCCCTTGACGGTGCGCCGCTGGGTGCCGTAGTCGACATGGACGAGCCCGAACCGTTTGTCGTAGCCGTACGCCCACTCGAAGTTGTCGAGCAGCGACCACGCGAAATATCCGGCGAGCGGTGCGCCCCGGCGCACGGCACGGGCGCAGGCGGCCAGATGCTCGTCCAGGTACGCGATGCGCTCCGGGTCGTGCACCTGGCCGTCGGGGCCGACGACATCGGGGTAGGCCGAGCCGTTCTCGGTGACGTACAGCTCGCGTGCCCCGTAGTCGTCGGTGAGGCGCATCAGCAGACTCTCCAGGCCGCTCGCGTCGATCTCCCAGTCCATGCCGGTCCGGGGGACGCCCGGGCGGCGGACCTGGTGGACGAACGGCGGCGGGCCGGCCGGATCGGCGGCCACGGTCATCGGGAAGTAGTAGTTGAGGCCGAGCCAGTCGAGCGGCTGGGCGATGATGGCGAGATCCCGCGGGCGTTCGGGGAGTTCGACTCCGTACACCTCCCTCATGTCGGCGGGGAAGCCGCGTCCGTGGACGGGGTCGAGCCACCAGCGGTTGGTGTGGCCGTCCATGCGGCGCGCGGCTTCGAGGTCGGCATCGGAGCCGGTGGCGGGTTCGACGGTGCTGAGGTTGGTGACGAGGCCCACGCGCGCGCCGGGGGACGCGGCGCGGATCGCCTGGGTGGCAAGTCCATGGCCGAGGAGCAGATGGTACGAGGCGGGCACGGCGGCCCGGATGTCGCTCAGACCGGGGGCCATCCTCCCCTCCAGATGACCGATCCAGGCGGAGCACAGCGGCTCGTTGAGCGTGCACCACCGGGTGATGCGGTCGCCGAGCGCGCCGACGACGACGGACGCGTACGCGGCGAAGTGCTCGGCGGTGTCGCGGGCGGGCCAGCCTCCGCGGTCCTGGAGCGCCTGGGGCAGGTCCCAGTGGTAGAGGGTGGCGTGCGGGGTGATGCCGGCGTCGAGCAGGGCGTCGGTCAGGCGCCGGTAGAAGTCGAGTCCCGCGGGATTGACCGGTCCGTCGCCGCCGGGGACGACGCGTGGCCAGGCGATCGAGAACCGGTAGTCCGTGATGCCCAGTTCCTTCATCAGGGCGATGTCCTCGGGCCAGCGGTGGTAGTGGTCACAGGCGACATCACCGTGGTCACCGTTGTCGACGGCCCCAGAGGTGTGCGAGAACGTGTCCCAGATGGAGGGGCTGCGGCCGTCCTCCGCCACGGCTCCCTCGATCTGGTACGCCGAGGTGGCGACGCCCCATGCGAAGTCCTCGGGCAGGCGGCCGAGTTCGTTCGGGTCGGACACGGAATTCCTCTCGGGTTTGGTCGTCCGGAGATGGGTCACTTGACGGCTCCCGCGGTGAAACCGGCGACGAGATAGCGCTGGAGCAGCAGGAATCCCGCGACGACGGGCACGCTGACGACGAGGGACGCGGCCATGACCTGGTTCCAGTAGACGTCGAAGAGGGTCGAGTAGCCCTGCAGTCCCACAGCGAGCGTGCGGGTGGTGTCGTTCGTCATCACGGACGCGAAGAGCACCTCGCCCCAGGCGGTCATGAACGCGTAGATGGCGACGGCGACGATGCCGGGCGTGGCCGCGGGCACGACGACCCGGAAGAGCGCGCGCAGGGGTCCGCAGCCGTCGACCAGTGCCGCTTCGTCGAGCTCGCGCGGCACCGAGTCGAAGTAGCCGATCAGCATCCAGATGGAGAACGGCAGCGAGAAGGTGAGGTAGGTGAGGATCAGGCCGCCGCGCGATCCGTACAGCGCGACTCCTGTGGTGTTGCCGATGTTGACGAAGATCAGGAACAGCGGCAGCAGGAAGAGGATTCCGGGGAACATCTGTGTCGACAGCACGGTCACGGTGAAGACGCGCTTGCCGCGGAAGCGGTAGCGGCTGACCGCGTACGCGGCGAAGACCGCGACGACGACCGAGCAGACGGTCGCGGCGCCCGCGACGATCAGCGAGTTCCCGAAGTACCGGGCGAGCGGGACCGTCTCCCAGATGTCGATGTACGGACGGATCGTGAGCGCGCTCGGCAGCCAGCGGAACTCGCCCGAGACATCCTGGAGCGGCTTGAGCGAGCTGCTCACCATGACGTACACGGGCAGCAGCACGAAGCCGGCGAGCAGGCCGAGGAAGATGCCCCTGATCCACAGGAAGGAGCGGGGCGGTGCGGTCGGTGAACGGCGGGCCCCGGCACGGGTGTCAGCCATCTGCCGTCCTCCTTCCCCGCGAGGTCGCGAAGAGATAGGTCCCGGTCACGAGCAGCAGGAAGAGCAGCAGCAGGACGGACATGGCCGAGCCGGTGCCGAAGTTCCAGGTGACGAAGGACGACTGGTAGATGTGGATGGAGATCAGGTCCGCCGCTTCGGGTGCAGCACGGCCGAAGAGCACGTACGGCGTGTTGAAGTCGTTGAACGTCCACAGGAACAGCACGAGGACGAGGACCTGATTGACGGAGCGCAGCGAGGGCAGAGTGATCCGGCGGATCTGCTGGATCATTCCGGCCCCGTCGATCGCCGCGGCCTCGTACAGCTCCCTGGGGATGGCCTGGAGGGCGGCGGTGACGATGAGGAACGCGAACGGCCAGCTCTTCCAGACGGCGACGACCACCAGTGCGGTGAAGCTGTTGTCACCGATCAGCCAGAACTGGCGGTCGTCGGTGAGGCCGAGCTGGTCGTGCAGGACGTGGTTCACCAGACCGTTGTCGCGCTGGAACATGAACGCCCAGGTGATCACGGCCGCGTAGACCGGCAGGGCGTACGGAGTGAGGAAGACGGCCCGCAGCAGGCCCCGGCCCCGGAAGCGGTCCTGCATGCAGATCGCGGCGGCGGTGCCCAGCAGCCAGCACAGCCCGACCGTGAGCACGGTGAACAGGCACGTGACGAAGAACGAGTGCAGCAGTGCCTGTCCTGCCGGTCCGTCGACGTCGACGGAGATCCGGTAGTTGTCGAGGCCGGCCCAGGGGGCGGTGGTCCAGTCCCGGATGTGGAACTGGGTCAGCTCGCGGAAGCTCATCACGATGCCGATGGCCATCGGCACGAGGTGGATGAGGAGTTCGAGGACGAGTGCGGGCAGCAGCAGGAGGTACGGGAGGCCGGTTCGGCGCAGGCGTCCGGGCGGGCGAGGCGAGCGCCGCGCGGACGGGCCCGCGCCGGGCCGCGGTGTGCGGCGGCCCGGCGGCGCCTGGCCGCGGACGGAGTCCTTGGCTGCGGTGGTCACGTGCGTCGTCTCCCCGCGCTCACTTGGGCATCTGCTGCTGAGCCTTGGACAGGGCGGCCTTGACGGACTCGTCGGTCACGGCCCGCCCGGCGGCCGCGTCGGCGAACAGGGCCTTGATCGCCGTACCGACCGCCGTCTCGAACTGCGACTCGGCGGGGACCTGCGGCAGCGGCGTGGCGCTCTTGGCGAGGGTGTCGCGGAGGACGGCCAGGTCGGGACCGGAGAACGCGGCGTCCTGCTGGGCGGCCTTGACGGGCGGGATGGAGCCGTACGTCTTGTTGAGGAGGGTGTTCTCCTCGTCGCTCGTCATGAACTCCACGAACTTCATCGCGCCGTCGAGGTTCTTGGAGTTCTTGAAGACAGCCATGTTGATGCCGGCGACCATGGAGTTGGTCCGGGTGCCGGTGCCGGGGGCGCCGGAGGGGACGGGCACGGGGGCGACGCCCCACTCGTCCGGCTTCATGCCGTGGGCCGTGAACGAGGTGGCGGCGCTCTGCCACAGCACCATCGCCGTCTTGTCCTTGGCGAAGTCCTGGAGGGACTGGTTCTGGGCGTACTCGGCGTTGCCGGGCGCGGTGATCTTGTCCTTGGCCATGAAGTCGACGTACTGCTTCACGGCGGCGACGTTCTCGGGGGTGTCGAAGGTCGGCTTGCCCGCGCCGTCGAAGAAGGCGCCGCCGTGCTGCTGCGAGAGCACGAACGCCTGGTGGATGTTGTTGGAGAGGTTGCCGCCCTCGGCGCCGAGGGCCCACTTGCCGTCCTTGGAGATCCTCTTGCCGGCGGCGACGAGCTCGTCCCAGGTGGCGGGCGGCTTCTCGATGCCCGCCTCCTGGAACATCTGCTTGTTGTAGTAGAGCGCGTACGCCATCGAGTACAGCGGGACGGCGGCCGGGTCCTGGCCGGGGGCGCCGGCCGAGCCGAGCGCGGACTCCACGAAGCGGTCCTTGCCGCCGACCTTCGCGAAGGCGGCCTCGTCCCACGGCATCAGGGCACCGGTGGCCTGGAGCGAGGCGGACCAGGTGTTGCCGATGTTCAGCACGTCGGGACCCTGGCCCGACGTGGTGGCGGCGAGGATCCGGTTGAGCAGGTCGGACCACGGCACGACCTCGAGCTTGACCTTGATGCCGGTCTTCTCCTCGAACTTCTTCAGCTCGGGTCCGAGGATCCTCTTGTCCGCCTCGATGTCCGGGCCCTGGTTGGAGGCCCAGTAGGTGAGGGTCTTCGGTGAGCTGTTGCCGCCGGCGTCGGGATCGGTCCCGCCCCCGCAGCCCGTGACGGCGGCGAGGGCGATGACCGTGGCGAGGGCTGCTGCGGCTCGGAGTCTGCGCATGGCGGGATCGCCCCTTCCAAGGGGTCCGGATGGTGATCGCGTTCAGTCCCTGAACAACCTCATGGCTTATTTCAGGACGTGAGTTAAGACCTGAGAGAAGGGTGGGTCAAGAGCTGCCGCAGGGGTATGTTGCGCACCGGAAGGGGGACTCATGGCTGAGCCCAACAAGCGGACGGTTCGCGACCTGCGGCGCGGCAGCCGAAGTGCCGTATTGCAACGGTTGTATTTCGACGGGCCGTTGAGCCGCCTGGAGCTCGGGTCCGCGACCGGCCTGAGTTCAGGGTCCGTCAGCAATGTCGTCGCCGAACTGATCGACGAGGGTCTGCTGGAGGAGGCCGGGGTCGTCGAATCGGACGGCGGTCGTCCGCGCACCCTGCTGCGCGTCGCTCCGGATGGCGGCCGGCTGATCGGTGTGGACGTCGGGGAGACCCGGGTCAGGGTCGAGCTCTTCGATCTGACACTGACCGAACTCGCTCGCACCGAACTGCCGTTGCCGCCCCGCCACTACGACGTCGACCACGTCGTGCACCACATCCGCGACGGAATCGCCGCCGTCCTGACCGGCGCCGACGTGCCCCCGGACCGGCTGCTCGGCGTGGGCGTCGGCGTCCCCGGCATCGTCGACCGAGGCTCTCCCGCGGGCGCCGTCGTGCACGGCCAGACCATCGGCTGGGATGCCGTGCCGCTGGAGAAGCTGCTTCGTACGCACATCGAACCGCCCGGCGGGACCCGGTACTTCATCGACAACGGCGCCCGGACGCTCGGTCAGGCCGAGATGTGGTTCGGTGGCGGACGAGGCGCGCGGGACGCCGTGGTCGTGCTGCTCGGCTCCGGCGTCGGCGCCTGCATCGTCAGCGACGGCACGCTCTACGGAGGCGCGCACAGCAGCGCCGCCGAGTGGGGGCACACCACCGTGGCGCTGCGCGGCCGCAGCTGCCGGTGCGGCGCGCGGGGCTGTCTCGAGGCGTACATCGGCGCCGAGGCGATCCTGGAGCGCTGGCGCGAGGCCGGCGGGCCCGTCGCCGAGGACATCGACGAGGAGTCCGGGATCGCCGCGCTGATCGCCGCCGCGTATCCGCCGAGCGGTGCGGACCCCGACCGGGGCGCGCGTCAACTGCTCGACGAGACAGCCGAGTATGTGGGTGCGGGCCTCTCGGACCTCATCAACCTCTGTGCCCCGGAACGCATCCTGATCGGCGGCTGGGCGGGGCTCCAGCTCGGACCCCGTCTGCTGTCCGCCGTACGGGAGTACGCCGCCGCCTACGCGCTGCGCCAGCCGGCCTCACACACCACGATCGAGCTGGGACGGCTCGGTCAGGACGCGGTCACCGTGGGCGCGGCAACCCTTCCGCTGGCCGAGTTCTTCGCGACCGGCGGAACCCGGCCCGCCGCAACGCAGGAACCGCTCGGGTCGGAAGACGCTGCGCCCGCCGCGCGCACCGGCAGGCGACTGGCGGCGACGCGCAGGACCGCGGACTGAACGCCCCACCCGGGCCTGCGACGGGGCTCAGCGCGGCCCGGGACCGCCCGGCAGGCTTCGTGCGGCCCCGGGACCGAGTGGCGTCAGTGGCCCAGCGCAGCCATGGCCGCGTTGTGGCCCGGGATGCCGCTCACGCCGCCTCCGCGCACCGCGCCCGCGCCGCACAGCAGCACGTTCGGGTGGACGGTCTCCACACCCCAGCGCCCCGTCGACCCGTCCGCGTACGGGAAGGCCAGATCACGGTGGAAGATGTGCCCGCCGGGAAGCCGTAGGTCGCGCTCCAGGTCCAGCGGGGTCTTCGCCTCGATGCAGGGCTGGCCGGCCTCGTCGAGGGCCAGGCAGTCGGCGATCGGCTCGTCCAGGTGGGCGTCGAGTTCGGCGAGGGTGGCCTTGAGAAGGGCGTCGCGGGTCGCGTCGGGGGCGTCGGCGAAGAGGCGGGCCGGGGTGTGGAGGCCGAAGAGGGTCAGTGTCTGATAGCCCTGGGCGGCGAGCTCGGGGGCGAGGATCGACGGATCGGTCAGGGAGTGGCAGTAGATCTCCGACGGCGGCGCCTCGGGGAGACGTCCGGACGCGGCCTGGGCGTACGCGGTTGCCAACTGACCGTACCCCTCGGCGATGTGGAAGGTGCCGGAGAACGCCTGGCGCGCGTCGACGGCACGGTCGCGGAGCCGGGGCAGGCGGCGCAGCAGCATGTTGACCTTGAGCTGGGCGCCTTCCGCCGGGGCCGGGGGCTCATCGCCGAGCAGCGCGGACAGGGCCTGCGGTGAGGCGTTGACGAGCACCTTGCGCGCGGCGACCGCGCCTTCCCCGTCCTCCGTCCGGAAGACGACCTCCGCGGCATCGCCGTCCGTGTCGATCCGGATGGCCTCGTGACCGGTGACGATCTCGGCGCCCGCGCGACGCGCCGCGTCGGCGAGCGCGTCGGTCAGCGCCCCCATGCCGCCCACGGGCACGTCCCAGTCGCCGGTGCCGCCGCCGATGACGTGGTAGAGGAAGCAGCGGTTCTGCACCAGTGAGGGGTCGTGGGCGTCGGCGAAGGTGCCGATCAGCGCATCGGTGAGGACGACGCCACGGACCAGGTCGTCCGTGAAGCGCTCCTCGACCGCGACCCCGATCGGCTCCTCGAACAGCATCCGCCAGGTCTCGTCGTCGCCGACGCCGGCCCGCAGTTCGTCACGCGTCGGCAGCGGCCCCGTCAGGGTCGGGAAGATCCGCTCGGCGGCCTGCCGGGTCTGCTCGTAGAACCGCGTCCACGACTCGTACTCCCGGTCCGAGCCGGTGAGCTGCGCGAACGACTCCCGGGTGCGGTCCGTCCCGCCGCCCACCAGAAGACCGGTGGGACGGCCGTCCCGCACGGTGGGCGTGTACGAGGAGACGGTCCGCTTCCGTACGGCGAAGCGCAGCCCGAGGTCGCGGACGATCTTGTCGGGCAGCAGGGAGACGAGGTACGAGTACCGGGACAGGCGGGCGTCGACCCCGGCGAACGGGCGGGTGGAGACGGCCGCTCCCCCGGTGTTCCCCAGACGCTCCAGGACGAGGACGGAACGCCCTGCTCCGGCGAGATAGGCGGCGGCGACCAGTCCGTTGTGACCACCGCCCACGATGACGGCGTCGTACACGGCTCGGGAGAACGCTTCGGCTGCTGGCATGCCTCTTCGTAGCACGCGATCACCGCCCGGACCAGGGGTGACGGGAAAACCCGCTCGTCAGACGTCCAGTACGGCCGTCACGTCACCGGCGGCGATCGCCGCCTTCAGCGCGGCGTGATCGGCGACGGTCCGGTCCGCGTAGGCCACCGCGAAGTCGGCCATGGCCCGGTCGAAGGTGTCGGACGCGCCGAGATACGCGGCGATGGCGATCCGCTCCCCGGTCCGGGCGTGGCCGCGGGCCAGGGCCCAGCCGCACAGCCCGGCGTAGGCGCGCAGCAGGCCCGGGGACATGCCGGCGACCGCCGCGGAACCCTTCATGTCGCGCAGCTGCCGCCAGTAGAAGTGACGGCCCGCGGGCCCGCTGACCCAGCCGAGGAAGATGTCGCTGGCCGCCTGGAGCAGCTTCTGTCCCGCGACGACGCGCTGGCCCTGGTGCTTGTACGACGACTTCGGCAGATGCGGTTCGAGCACGGACCGCTGGGCCTCCTTGATCTGCAGGAAGAGCGGGTCCCGGTCGTCCCGGCCGGTCATCAGCGCCACGAAGCAGCGGGTGCCGACGCTGCCGACACCGACGACCTTGCGGGCCGCTTCGACGAACTGGAAGCGGTCCAGCAGGACCCGCCGCTCCTCGGGCAGGGTGCTGCGGTAGTCGCTGAGGATCTTGCGTACGGACGCGGCGTCGGGCATGTCGAGGGATTCCAGCAGCGGCGGGTCGTAGACGATGCGCCGGCGTCCGTCGACGAGCTCGGTCAGCTTCTCCATGGCCTGCAGATTGGTGCGGTGGCGGGCCTTCGCGATCTGGGCCTCCAGGCGCGCGCGGTCGAGGTTCTGTACGAGGGGCATGATGTCCGGGACGCCGATCCGTTCGTACCAGACATCGAGCTCGCCGAGGCCGGCGAGGCGGCGCATCGTCGTCCGGTATGACTCCGCCGCGGACTGGGCGGCCAGCCGGACCTTCCCTTCGGGATGACCGTTGTCGAGGGCGGCGACGGCGACGCTGGCGACCAGCCTCTTCACGTCCCATTCGAAGGGGCCCGGCAGGGTCTCGTCGAAGTCGTTGAGGTCGAAGACGAGTTCGCGGTCGGGGGCGGCGTAGGCCCCGAAGTTGAGCAGATGGGCGTCGCCGCAGAGCTGGACGGTGAGCCCGGTGTGCGGCTGCGCGGCGAGATCGGCCGCCATGACGGCGGGTGCGCCGCGGAAGTACGGGAACGGGGAGACGGCCATCCGGCCGTAGCGGATCGGCACGAGCTCCGGGACACGGGTCCTGGCCTGCTCCTCGAGGATCTGCAGCGGATCGGGCCGGTCCGCGGCGGGGATCCAGCGCCCGTGCGCTGACCGGGGCGCCTGCTTCCGTGCGGCGCGACCGCGCCGCGCCTGTCCGGCCGGGTCCGTCATGCTGACCAGTCTGCGCGCAGGCCCGCGCCGGGAACGGCGGAGCGGGGCCGTTCGAGTGACGGGGGCGCGTGGTGGGCGGCGGGCCCGGGGCCGCTGGGCGCCGGTGGTCCGCGCACCGGGCGGGGCGGAGGTCCGCGGGCCCACGCACCTCGCCGGTGCCGAGACCTACGGCTGCCGAGGGTCTCCGGCGCCGCGCCATTCGCGGTGCCGACCCCACGAGTGGCGAGGGACCGCGAGTGGCGATGGGCCGCGCGTGATGGGGCTCTGCGGGGCCGCGCACCTCGCCGGGCAGACCCGCAGGGTCCGAACGCCCGCGGGCCGCGCACCCCCGCGGGGGCCGTGGCGCGAGGACTCGCACGCCTTGGGACCGAGGCTGCCCGCGCGACGCGGGAACCCGCAGGGTGCAGGGATGTCCATGCCGCGAGGAGCCCTGGTCGCGGGCAGGGCCCGGGAACGCCGAGGGTCAGGGGGTCCGGGTGCCGCGTTGCCGGCGGAGGGCCGCCACGCGGCGGTACAGCTCGACCGCCTCGGCGCCCCTGCCGAGCTGTTCCAGGCAGTGGGCCTCGTCGTTGCGGCTGGCCAGGGCGTCGGGGTGGTCGGCGCCGAGGACGCGTTCGCGGGCCTCGGCGACCTGGCGGTAGACGGCGAGGGCGTCGGCCCAGCGCCCCAGCCAGCCGAGCCCGACGGCGACCTCGCGGCGGCTCACGAGCGTGTCGGGATGGTCCGGGCCGAGCACGCGCTCGCGGCTCGCGCAGACATCACGGGCCTCGGCGAGCGCCTCCTCCCAGCGGGCGAGCCGCCCGAGGTTGACGCCGAGCCCGTGGCGGGCGCGCAGGGTCTCGGGGTCGGCGGCGCCGTGCACGCGGGTGCGGTCGTCGACGAGGGCGCGGTACAGCTCCAGGGCCTCCGCGCTGCGGCCCAGTCGGCCGAGGCTGATGCCGACCTCGTAGCGGGCGGAGAGCGTGTCGGGGTGGTCGGGGCCGAGCACCTGCGCGCGGGCGGCCGCGACCTCCCGGTACGTCTGCAGGGCCTCCGCCCAGCGACCCAACTGTCCCAGCGCGTAGGCGACTTCGTAGCGGGTGACGAGGGTGTCCGGGTGCCCGGCGCCGAGGACGCGCGCCCGGGCCGTGGCGACCTCGTACGCCATCCGGTACGAGTCCTCGAGGCGGCCGAGCCGGCTCAGGTTGAACGCGAGATTGTGGCGGCAGCGCAGGGTGTCGGGGTGGTCGGGGCCCACGGTGCGCTCGCGGGACGCCAGCACCGCCGAGTACACCTGGTGCGCCTCGAAGTGCCGGCCGAGCCTGCCGAGTACGTACGCCGCCTCCTGCCGGGCGGCCAGGGTCTCCGGGTGGTCGGGGCCCAGCGTGCGCTCGCGGCCGTCGGCGACGCGGGTGAACTCACGCAGCGCGTCCGCCGTGCGCCCGGTCATGCTGAGGGTGAAGCCGACCTCGTAACGGCTGGCAAGGGTGTCCGGATGGTCGGGCCCGAGCGCGTGCTCGCGCTCGGCGGCGACCGCGCGGTGCACCTCGCCCGCCTCCTCCCAGCGGCCGAGCCGGCCGAGGCTCAGCCCCGCGTCGTGGCGGCTGGCGAGGACGGCGAGCAGCTCGGGCGGCGGGGTGGGGCGCTCGGGACGGGGCAGTTGCACGGGTACAGGCCCGCGCAGCGCCACGCCCGTGGTCCACTCGCCGGTGAGGCCCGCGGTGTAGTCGGGCGGGGTGGGGCGGAGCACGGAGGTGCCGGTCGCCTTGTGGCCGGTGGTCATCCCCTCCGTCCACGACGGCAGCCGGCGCTCGCGGACGGACGGCGACTGCTGCTGCCCAGGGATCCCGGGGATCGGCACTGGGGGCTGTTCCGGCCCCGAAGCGGACCGGGCCGCGGTGATGCGGCGGCGCAGCTCCTTGGCGTCTGAGGGACGGGCGTCGGGCGTCTTGGCGAGCAGGTCGAGGACGATCCGGTCGAGGAACGGGGGCAGTTCGGCGCGGTGCGTGCGCAGCGGCTCGGGCGGTGTGTCACGGTGCCCGACGAGTACGGACCAGGCGTCCTCGAGGTCGAACGGCGGGACACCGGTGGCGATTTCGTACAGCACACAGCCCAGCGAGTACAGGTCGCTGCGGTGGTCGACGTTGGCACCGCTGATCTGTTCGGGCGACATGTAGTGCGGCGTGCCCATGGCGATGCCCGTGCCGGTGAGCCGCGACGTGAAGCCGACGTCGTGGCCGAGGCGCGCGATGCCGAAGTCGCAGATCTTCACCGTGCCGTCGGTGAGCCGCATGATGTTGGCCGGCTTCAAGTCCCGGTGAACGATGCCCTGTTCATGGGTGTAAGCGAGGGCATCGGCAACCTGCTCCGCGATGTCGACGATGTCGGTCACGGACAGCGGATGCTGTTTGTTGTCCTCCAGCAGCTGGCTGAGGTTGCGGCCGTCCAGCAGCTCCATCACCAGATAGAGGACGCCCTCGTGCTCGCCGAAGTCATGGACGACGGTGACGCCGCGGTGCTGCAGCGCGGCGGCGACCCGGGCCTCTCTGCGGAAGCGTTCCCGCAGGACACCGGTGAAGGACTGGTCGTGCTGCCGGCCCAGCGGTTTGAGACACTTGACCGCGACACGCCGGCCGAGCGACTCGTCGCGGGCCTGCCACACCTCCCCCATGCCCCCACGCCCGATCACATCGAGCAGCTGGTACCGGCCCTGGATCAGCCTGGTGTCCGCCATCTCGTGCTGTCGCCCCCGTCGCTTCGCTGCGCCCTCCCCGGCCCGTCCAGTATGGCCGCCTGTCTGCGGAGTTTGTACGGTGCGGGCCTGCTGCCGGGCCCGAGTCGCGCCATCGCCTTCAAGATGTGACCTGGTGGCAGTTGCCAGCGCAACCGGGAGGGTATGGCGCGCAGCGCGTTCCCGGTGGCGAGGAGCTGGTGGGTGACCCGGTCGGGCGTCGGCGCGGGCCTGCCGTAGAGCTCATGGGCGTAGGGAGGCAGTGCGTTGTAGGCGAGTGCAGCAACGCGCCGCCAGAGGAGTTCGCGCGCCGGGACGAGGAGGGTGTGGACGGGCGGGCGGCGCAGAAAGCCGTCGACGGTGCGGGCGTCGGCTCCGGCCGCGAGTTCGGACCGCACGGTCGCGAAGTAGGCGGCGAGTTCGGCGGTGGACGCGGGCACATCGGCCGGATCGAGGCCGACGAGGCGGGCGCTGACGCGGTGCTCGTCGACATAGCGGTCGGCCTGGGCGTCGCTGAGCGGAAGGCCGGAGCGGCGTGCCACGCCCAG
The DNA here is from genome assembly GCF_053597075.1 of Streptomyces sp. NPDC001514. NCBI lineage: Bacteria > Bacillati > Actinomycetota > Actinomycetes > Kitasatosporales > Streptomycetaceae > Streptomyces > Streptomyces sp. NPDC001514. Next base: position 98,991 of record NZ_JBSFHO010000006.1, on the reverse strand, counting down.
ATAGGAGTCGATCTCGGCGCAGTGGACCCACAGCAGCAGATCGGGCTCGTCCACGCCCAGAAGCCGGTGGATCTTCCGGACGCGGGCTCCGGCCCGTTCGGCGGCCTCGGTGGTGCCGTAGGTGATGGTGCCGACGAAGTTGGCGGTGCGCATGAGGCGGCCCCAGGCGTCCTTGCGGAAGTCACTGTTGATCATGACTCCACGTACGGCGCGCGGGTGGAGGGCCTGGAGGTAGAGCGCACGGACGCCGGCGACCCACATCATGGGGTCGCCGTGCATCTGCCAGGTGACCGAGTCGGGGCCGAAGAGGCCCGGGTCCGCGTCGCCGTTCATGCTTCGACGGTAGCGCCGTGCGCGGTCGACGCCGCGCCCGGGGTGAGCCGGGCACGCTCCGGTCGGTCCGGCCGCGACGAGAGGCGAGTCACGCGATCTCGACGAGGAGGTCGCCGCCCTCCACCTGCTGGATCCGGTTGATGGCCAGCCGGGTGACCCGCCCCGCCTTCGGGGCGGTGATGGTGGCCTCCATCTTCATCGCCTCGATGGTCGCCACCGTGGCACCGGCCTCCACCTCGTCCCCCTCGGCAACCGCCAGCGTCACGACGCCGGCGAACGGCGCGGGCACGTGGCCGGGGTTGGACCGGTCGGCCTTCTCGGTCACCGGTACGTCGGAGGCCACCGCCTTGTCGCGCACCTGGATGGGCCGCAGCTGGCCGTTCAGGGTGGACATCACGGTGCGCATGCCTCGTTCGTCGGCCTCACCGACGGCCTGCAACTCGATGAGGAGACGCACGCCGGGCTCGAGGTCGACGCCGTACTCCTTCGCCTGCCGCAGCCCGTAGAAGAAGTCCTTGCTGTCCAGCACGCTGGTGTCGCCGTATGCCTGGCGGTGGTGGTCGAAGTCGCGCGTCGGGCCGGGGAACAGCAGCCGGTTGAGCGTGGCCCGCCGGTTCTTCTCGAGCCCCGCGCGGTCCTCGGCCGTCAGGTCATGCACCGGCTTGGCCTCGGCGCGGCCCTCCAGCGCCTTGCTGCGGAACGGCTCCGGCCAGCCGCCGGGCGGGGTGCCGAGCTCGCCGCGCAGGAAGCCGATGACGGAGTCGGGGATGTCGAACCTGTCGGGCGTGGCCTCGAACTCCTCCGGTGCCACCCCGGCGCCGACCAGGTGCAGGGCCAGGTCGCCGACCACCTTGGACGACGGAGTGACTTTCACCAGCCGCCCGAGGATCCGGTCGGCCGCGGCGTACATCGCCTCGATGTCCTCGAAGCGGTCCCCCAGGCCGAGGGCGACTGCCTGAGTGCGCAGGTTGGACAGCTGTCCGCCGGGGATCTCGTGGTGGTAGACGCGTCCGGTCGGTGAGGCCAGGCCGGCCTCGAACGGTGCGTAGATCCTGCGGACGCTCTCCCAGTAGGGCTCCAGGTCGCCGACGGCCTGGAGGTCCAGGCCCGTGGGGCGCTGAGAGTGGTCGGTCGCGGCCACGATCGCCGACAGCGACGGCTGCGAGGTCGTACCCGCCATGGACGCGACCGCGCCGTCCACGGCGTCCGCGCCGGCCTGGATCGCGGCGAGGTAAGTGGCGAGCTGGCCGCCCGCGGTGTCGTGGGTGTGCAGGTGCACCGGCAGGTCGAACTCGCGACGCAGTGCCGACACGAGCGTGGCCGCGGCCGGGGCGCGCAGCAGACCGGCCATGTCCTTGACGGCCAGGACATGGGCACCGGCGTCCACGATCTGCTCGGCCAGGCGGAGGTAGTAGTCCAGCGTGTACAGCCGCTCCGAGGGGTCGGACAGGTCGGAGGTGTAGCACAGGGCGACCTCCGCGACGGCCGTACCGGTCTCCCGTACGGCGTCGATGGCGGGCCGCATCTGGCCCACGTCGTTGAGCGCGTCGAAGATCCGGAAGACGTCGATGCCGGTGGCCGCAGCCTCCTGCACGAAGGCGTCGGTGACCTGGGTCGGGTACGGCGTGTAGCCCACGGTGTTACGGCCGCGCAGCAGCATCTGGAGGCAGATGTTGGGAACGGCCTCACGGAGTGCCGCCAGGCGCTCCCAGGGGTCCTCGGCGAGGAAGCGCAGGGCGACGTCGTAGGTGGCACCGCCCCAGCACTCCAGCGACAGCAGCTGTGGCAGAGTCCGCGCCACTGTCGGGGCGACGGCCAGCAGGTCCTTGGTGCGGACCCGGGTGGCGAGAAGCGACTGGTGGGCGTCGCGGAAGGTGGTGTCGGTGACCCCGATGGTCGGCGATTCGCGCAGCCATCGGGCGAAGCCTTCCGGGCCGAGTTCGACGAGTCGCTGCCGGGAGCCCGCGGGCGGCTCCCCGGCCGAAAGCGGTGGCAGCTTGGTGACCGGGTCGATCAGGTCGGGCCGTTCGCCATGGGGCTTGTTCACCGTGACGTCGGCGAGGTAAGTGAGCAGCTTGGTGCCGCGGTCGGCGGAGTGGCGTGCGGTGAGCAGGTGAGGCCGCTGTTCGATGAACGACGTCGTGACCCGCCCGGACCGGAAGTCCGGGTCGTCCAGGACGGCCTGCAGGAACGGGATGTTCGTGGCCACGCCGCGGATGCGGAACTCGGCCACGGCCCGCCGGGCCCGGCCGATGGCTGCCTCGAAGTCCCGGCCCCGGCATGTGAGCTTGACCAGCATCGAGTCGAAGTGGGCACTGATCTCCGTACCCGCGTGGGTGGTGCCGCCGTCCAGGCGGATGCCGGAACCTCCCGGCGAGCGGTAGGCGCTGATCCTGCCGGTGTCCGGGCGGAAGCCGTTGGCCGGGTCCTCGGTGGTGATACGGCACTGCAGCGCGGCGCCGCGCAGAGTGACGGTCTCCTGCGACAGCCCGAGATCGGCCAGTGTCTCGCCGGCCGCGATGCGCAGCTGGGACTGGACCAGGTCGACGTCGGTGACCTCCTCCGTCACCGTGTGCTCGACCTGGATGCGCGGGTTCATCTCGATGAAGACGTGGTTGCCCTCGCGGTCGAGCAGGAACTCCACGGTGCCCGCGTTGCGGTAGCCGATCTCGCGGGCGAACCGCACCGCATCGGCACAGATCCGATCCCGCAGCGCCGGATCGAGGTTCGGCGCGGGTGCCAGCTCGATCACCTTCTGGTGACGGCGCTGGACCGAGCAGTCCCGCTCGAACAGGTGGATGACGTTGCCGTCCCCGTCGGCGAGGATCTGTACCTCGATGTGGCGCGGATCGACGACGGCCTTTTCCAGGAACACGGTGGGATCGCCGAAAGCGGACGCCGCTTCGCGGGAGGCCGCCTCGATGGACTCGCGCAGGGCGGCCGGGTCCTCGACGCGGCGCATGCCGCGTCCTCCTCCACCGGCGACCGCTTTGACGAACACGGGAAAGCCGATGTCCTCGGCGGCACGGACCAGTTCGTCGACGTCGGTGGAGGGCTCGGAGGAGCCGAGCACGGGCACGCCGGCCGCGCGGGCGGCGGCCACCGCCCGGGCCTTGTTCCCGGTCAGCTCGAGGGTTGCGGCGTTCGGCCCGACGAAGGTGACGCCCGCCTCCTCGCAGGCCCGGGCCAGTTCCGGGTTCTCCGACAGGAATCCGTAGCCTGGGTAGACGGCGTCCGCGCCTGCCCGGCGCGCGGCACGAACGATCTCCTCGACGGAGAGGTAGGCCCGTACGGGGTGCCCCGGCTCGCCGATCTCGTAGGCCTCGTCGGCCTTCAGCCGGTGCAGCGAGTTGCGGTCCTCGTACGGGAAGACGGCGACGGTGCGCGCGCCCAGCTCGTAGCCGGCGCGGAACGCGCGGATCGCAATCTCGCCGCGGTTGGCGACCAGCACCTTGCGGAACATCCTGGATCCCTTCGACCTGGCGGCGACATACCCCATGGTGTCAGCCACCCCACGCCGTACCCGGCGGTAACGTCAAGAGTCCAGCGGCGATCAGCCGGCCAATGCCGCGTGGCGTCGATCACGTCGTACGGCGCCCGAGGACGACGCGCTCTGTCCCTGGCACCCCTGGGATCCGGACGAGCGCCACGCCGCCGTCAGGGCAGCGTCCAGATCTGGGTCGTCACGACGTAGAAGACGACGCCCCAGAACACCATTACCGCGGCGACGATCCCGAGGCCGACGAGGTTGCCCTTCGCCGCGGGTTCGTCGGCTGAGGGCCGCAGCCACCGCTTGAGCAGCGGGTTCACGTAGTAGGGCATCGTGAGGAAGCTCATGATCAGGCTCGAAAGCAGATTGCCCACGAGCAGCCCGAGCCAGAGCGGCATCTTCAGCGGCGACAGGGCGAGCGTCAGCAGCACAACGGTCGGGTACAGGCCGACCCAGACCGCAATGGCGGTCTTGGTCTCCGAGGGCGGCGGGGCTTCCTTGCCGTTCTCTTCGAAGGCGAACCAGCTGCCGAACGAGTTGTCGATCGTGCGCAGTTTGTAGTCGTTGAACTTCTCGCCTTCAGAGAGCAACTCCTGCCGCTTGCCCGACGTCAGCCAGGCATCGAGGTGCTCGGCGCTGTCGAACCGGTACAGCGTGGTCCATTCGTCCTGCAGCCCCTCGACCGGGCGAAAAACCTCGGTTCCGCGAAAGCCTTCGAATTTGCTCTCCTCCTGGCTCATGCGGTGCTGCCAATCGAGGAAGTCGTCGACGTGATCCGGGTGAACGCGGTGAGTGACCACAACGGTCACCAGCGGATCCGGTGATTGCCTGCCACCGCTGACGACCTGCTGGGTTGCGGGACCGTCAAAATATTTGCTGCCAAGATCGAGAAACCTCTGCCTGGTTGCGCTGTTGATCCACGCTTGCAGATGGGCTATCGAGTCGAATCGGTATACGACGACCCAGTCGGGCTGCAGGGGTGTCGGCGGGGAGATCTCGGCCCCGAGGTACCCGGCGTAGTCGGCGGCAGCGGCGTTGAGCTCCTCCTGCCACGTTTTGAACTCCCGCTCCAGTCCGGGCAGCACCTTCTGACCGATGATCGCCGTCGCAGCGATTTCTTCGAGCTTGTCCGTGTTCATTTGCTCAGGCCCGTCCGCGCCGACTGGCGTTCGTCGAGCCGGCTGTAAATTCGTTCCGGCGTCAGAGGCAGCGCACGGTAACGGACGCCCGTGGCGTCGTGGAGCGCATTCGCCAACGCGGGGGCCACCGGGTTGATGCAGCATTCCGCCATCCCCTTCGCCCGCATGGGCCCAACGGAATCCGCCGAGTCCACCAGGAGCACGTCGGTGCGGGGGACATCGGCGTAGGTGGGGATGCGGTAGTTACGGAAGTTCGGGTTGACCATGACACCGTTCGCGTCGACCTGGTAATTCTCGGTCAGTGTGAAGCCGATTCCCTGGGCGACACCGCCTTCCACCTGCCCCCGGACCTGCGCGGGGTTGATGATTGCGCCTGCGTCGGTCGCCTGGACGCTGTAAAGGATACGGATCTCGCCCGTCACCCGGTGGACGGCGATCCGGAACCCCTGCGTATTGGAGGTGACGCTTCTGGGTGAGCCGTAGGCCTTGCGTGCGGCGGTGAATCGAATTCCGCGCGCTCGGGCCGATGCGACGAGCTCGGCCAACGACACGCGCTGGTCGCCGCAGACGACACTTTCGTCGTCCATCGAGCACATCACGACATGGACATCCGTGTGCGCGGCGGCAAATTCCAGGATGCGGTCGCGCACAGCGCCGGCCGCTCGGAGTACCGCATTCCCAGAGACGAAAAGGCCTGCACTGGCAAAGGCGCCGGTGTCGAATCCCGTGCGGTCGGTGTCGGACTGCACCAGGCGAATCCGCGAGGGTGTCGTGCCCAGTTGGCCGGCTGCGATCTGGACATGGGCGGTCGACGTACCCTCGCCGAATTCGACTGTCCCGACGGCCAACTCGTACATGAGGTCGTCGCCGAGCGTGACCCAGGCCTCCGAGATGTGTTCGGTCGGGGGTGCCGTCTCGTGCAGCGAACTCGCAACGCCGGCCCCGACGAGCCACTCGGGGCCGGGGGACGGCTCATCGGCTGTACGGGCCATGGCGTCGTCCACCAGATCGATGCACTTCGCGAGTCCGTCCTCGGTGAACATCACGTCGTCGGGGCCGTCATGCGTGGCGACGAGTGGATCACCCGGTCGCACGATATTGCGTCGCCGCAGTTCGAGCGGATCGACGTTCAAGGCGAGTGCCAGTTCGTCCATCGCCGATTCCACGGCGTACGCCGGTTGCGTCATCCCGTAACCGCGCAGCGCCCCGCTCGGAACGGTGTTCGTATAGACGGAGAACGCGTCGTACTTCTTGTTGGGGCAGCGGTAGATCATGACGGCAGCGCCGCCTGCATACAACGTTTCGCCGCCGTGGTTGCCGTAGGCGCCCGTGTTCGACACATTGCGGACCTGGAACGCGGTGAGTGTTCCGTCGGCCTTCGCGCCGAGCTTGACCGTCAGCGTCATCGGATGCCGTGGCGAAGCCGTTGTGAACTCCTCTTCACGCGTGTACTCGAAGCAGACGGGCCGCCCGGTGTCCAGGGTGGCGAGCGCGACCAGATCCTCCGAGATCACTTCCTGTTTGCCGCCGAAGCCGCCGCCGACGCGTTTGCAGAACACACGGAGCTGGTCCGGGCGCAGCGCGAACAGATGCGCGAGTTTGACTTTCGCGATCGACGGCGACTGCGAACTGGTGCGGACGTTGAGACGACCGTCCTCCATCCAGGCGATCGAGCCGTGGGTCTCGAGATGCGCATGTTGCACTCGCGGTGAGGAGTACGTGCCTTCGTGGATCACGTCGGCTTCGGCGAACCCTGCGTCGACATCGCCGATGTGCGAATGGATCTCGACCAAGATGTTGCGGACGGGGTCGCGGATGAATGGATCGTGCGTGCCGCCGTGCAGCTGTGGCGCCCCCTCGGCCATGGCCTCCTCGGGGTCGAACACCGCCGGCAACACCTCGTAGTCGACGACGACTCTACGGCAGCCTTCTTCCGCCGCCCCGACCGTCTCGGCCAGGACCGCAACGACGCGTTGGCCGACGAAACGGACCGTGTTGTCGAGGATGAAGGTGTCGTCCGGATCGACGAGATGGTCGGTGTGGATCGCCGTGGTAAAGCGCCTGCGCGGCACATCTTCCCAGGTGTAGACGCGATGCACGCCGGGAACTGCGAGTGCGGCGGTCTTGTCGATCGAGACGATCCGGGCGTGCGCGTGTGGTGAGTGCAGCACCTTGAGGTGCAGCATGCCTTCGATGTGGGTGTCCATCGTGAACTCGGCGCGCCCGGTGACCACGTCGTCGGCTGCCGGCGCACCGACGCTCGTCCCGACGGCCTTTCCCGGCGCGGCTGTCTCCACCCCGGCAACACCCTTCACCGCATCCTCGACCCCCCGATAGCCGGTGCAGCGGCAGAGGTTGCCCTTCAACGACCGTGGTAGGTCCTCTTTCTGGGCTTCGGTGAACGTTGCCGACGTCATGATCATCCCTGCGGTGCAGAAACCGCATTGGAACCCCGGGGCGTCGCGGAACTGTCGCTGCATCGGATGCAGGTTTCCGGGTGATCCGATGCCCTCGATCGTCGTCACCTCACAACCGTCCGCGCGGAACGCAGGGGTGATGCAACTGTGTACCGGATTGCCGTCCAACCACACCGTGCATGCGCCGCAATCGCCTGCGTCGCAACCCTTTTTGACGCCGTAGTGGCCGAGTGAGCGGAGGAAAGTGCGCAGGCACTGGCCGGGGTCCGGTTCTTCGTTGAAGCTCTTGCCGTTCACGCTGTATGTCATGCTCGGCCCCCGGCTATGAGTTCGCGACGAATCTCTTCGGCGAAGTGCTTTGTCAGGTGACGACGGTGGTCGGGGGTCCCGTTGGGATCGGCGAACCAGACGTGAGCGGGGATGACGTCGATGCTCTGCTGCAGAGTTCGGGCATCGGGAACCGCGTCGAAAGCAATGCGCACAGGCCGTGTGGTGCCGGCTGTGACGGTGAGCAGCAGGTCGCTCGTTCCTGGCGTTTGAGTACCGATGAGGAATACCGTCGAACGGCCGAGGTGGGTCAGCGTGAAGCGGCGGTGCGCGGTGCGTTTCCTCAGGGCACGCGCCGGAATGTCGATGCGCCGCAAGATTTCTCCGGGAGTGAGAATGTTCAGATTGTTGCCGGTTACGAAGTCGAGGGCATCGACGATGCGCGAGGACCCGTCAGGAGCCGACAGCTCGTACTTCGCCTCGAGTGCGACCGTCAGCGTGACCATCGGGCCGGCAGGCAAAGACATGCAGATATTGCCGCCGACGGTCGCCGAGTTCCAGACTTTGAACGAGGACAAGAACGCCTCGCAGCTTTTCGCGAAAAGGGTGCCGGCGATCCAATCACCTGGCGGCGCAAAGGCATACAGGTCGCGGATGGTGCACGTCGCACCGATTTCGAGGCCCGTGTCGCTCGGGACGAGGGGATCCCAACGCAACGCTGTCAGGTCGATCAGGCGGCGCAGGCTCGGCTGCTCCGCGGAAAACAGCCACGTCCCGCCTGCGAGCCAAGCGTCGCCTTCGCGCCAGTCCGCGCCTGGCCGATCGGACGGCCGCCGGACGACTTCCGTGATGGTGTTGAGGTCCACGGAAACTGACCTCCCTCACGACGACAATGCGTGTGACGGACCTCCTACCGAACTCGATCAACCAGCGTGTGGCGCCGCTCGCGTTCGTGGTCGTTGCAGGGAGGCCCGCGAACATACCTTTTCGATTGCGGACATTCGGCTCGATGCACTCGTCGAATGTCGACGGGTCACCATGCGCTCCGGGAGCGGCGCAACCTCGGAGCGACAGAATCGAATTTCGGCCGCTGCGGTCGAACTGCTCGAGGAAGAACCGGCGGGCACAGAGATTCCCCTCAAGCATATCGAGAACGGGCCGGCCTCGCCAAGTCAGGGCTTCCAGGCTGCGCGGCGCCATCTCTGACATCGAACAGCGAGTATGCACACGGTGTCCAATCTTGTTGGCCTCTCCCCACTCCGTGCGTGGACAGCAACGCACGGCACTCCTCGTCACCGAGTACGGGGCTCGGCCAACTCCTCGCGGGTCAGCCCGAGTTCCTCACGACGAGCAGCCACCCGCCGCCCGAGATCCGTGTGCTGACCGTGCACTGTGCCTGCGCCGGACTGCCCGGGCGTCGCTTCCGGCATGTTCCTCACGTCCCTTGTGACGGCGGCTGTGCAGGGCGGGCGACCACGTCGTGCTGGGGACCGCCGAGTACCACCTTGAGCGCGCCGGTGTCGGCGGCGCGGGAGAAGACGTCGTACGCCTCCTTCATCTGCCCCAGCTCGAAGCGGTGGGTGACCAGCGACGAGGAAGGCAGACGGCCTGCCGCCATCATCCGCAGCAGCAGCGGCGTGGAGCACGTGTCGACGAGGCCCGTCGTGATCGTCACGTCCTTGATCCACAGATCTTCGAGGTGCAGGGCCGCGGGCTTGCCGTGGACGCCGACGTTGGCGACACGCCCACCGGGGCGCACCATGCGGGTGCACATCTCGAAGGCTTCCGGCACGCCCACGGCTTCGACGACGACGTCGGCGCCGAGCCCCTCGGTCAGGTCGTCGACCAGTTGCTCCGGCTGCTCGTCGACGCGCGCCGTCGCGTCGGCGCCGAGCTCACGCGCCGCGGTCAGGCGGGCATCGGCGAGGTCGACGGCGACGATCCGGCCCGGGGTGTAGAGGCGTGCCGTGGCGACGGTGGCGAGCCCGATCGGGCCGGCGCCGACCACCACGACGGTGTCACCCGGGCTGACGTTGCCGTTCAGCACGCCGACTTCGTACGCGGTGGGGAAGATGTCGGCCATCAGAACCGCGTCGTAGCTGTCGACGGCGCTGGGCAGCGGGTGCACGGACAGGTCGGCGTAGGGCACGCGGACGTATTCCGCCTGGGTGCCGTCGATCAGATGGCCGAGGACCCAGCCCCCACCGCCCCGGCACTGGCCGTACCTGTTCTCACGGCAGAAGCGGCAGCGCCCGCACGCGGAGATGCAGGACACCAGCACCCGGTCACCTGGCCGGACCGTGCGGACGTCTCCACCGGTCTCCATGACCTCGCCCACGGCCTCGTGCCCGAGAATCCTCCCCGGGGTCACCTCGGGTACGTCGCCCTTGATGATGTGCAGATCGGTGCCGCAGATGGTCACGGCGTCGACGCGGACGATCGCGTCCGCCGCGTCCTTGACACCTGGATCCGGTACGTCCTGCCACGCGGTCCTGCCCGGTCCCTGGAAGACGAGTGCCTTCATGACGCCGCCCCTGCCTCCCGCGGGTGCTCGTGGCTTCTCGCGAAGTGCTCGACTGTGGTCACCACCAGGTTGTGCCTGGAAGCGTGACGACCGCTTGGGCCGGACGGGCCTCCGGCAGAGCCTCTCGGCCCATCCACCAGGGCCCACGGCGTGTGAAGGGTGAAGGGCGACCCTCACCGTCCGAGGAGGCTGCCGCCAAGGACGAGACAGCCTGAACACAGCCACGGCGCCCACGGCCACTCGGTCCAGACCGGCGCTCCTCGCCTTCCTCGGCGGCGTGGCCGACCGTCGTCGTGCTCCGCTCGGGCGAGGCCGTCCTGGTCCGCTGAGCCGGGCCGTTCGGGCCGTACGGCATGCCCGCCAGGCTTGGTGGGCCAACAGGCAGGGGTCCACAGTGGAGGGGAGGGTCGAAGGCAGAACCGCCCGTGTCCGAACCGACCCGCGTTCCAAGAGGATCCCGTCATGGACCACAGCCCCTACACCGTGAACGACGTGATGACCAGGACTGTCGTGGCCGTCGCCCCGGACGCGCCGTTCAAGGAGATCGTCGCCACCATGGAGCAGTGGAAGGTCACCGCCCTGCCGGTGCTGGAAGGCGAAGGCCGCGTCGTCGGCGTGGTCTCCGAGGCGGATCTGCTGGCCAAGGGAGAGCTGCGCGGCAGCGATCAGGGCATGATCGAGCAGATGCGGCGCCTGGACGACACCGCCAAAGCCGGCGCCGTCATGGCCAGGGACCTCATGACGACACCTGCGGTGACCATCCGTGCCGGAGCCAGTCTCCCTCAGGCGGCCCGTGTCATGGCGCGGCACCAGGTCAAGCGTCTGCCCGTGGTCGACGCCGACGGCATCCTTCAGGGCATCGTCAGCCGCGCCGACCTGCTGAAGGTCTTCCTCCGCCCGGACGACGCCATCGCGGCCGATGTACGCCGTGAGGTCGTCGACCGGCTGTTCGCGGTGTCCCGCCGGGACATCCAGGTCGACGTGAGCGAGGGAGTGGTCACGCTCACCGGCAGGGTCCGCGACAGCAAACTCATCCCCGTCGCGACCCGCCTCACGCACGCGGTCGACGGCGTGGTCGGCGTCAACTGCTCGCTCACCGGTCCTCCGGCGAGCGGAGCACCCGCCGAGTGACACCGCCGCCGATTACCGTGCCGTGCACCGCGGACGGCGGCCACGCGGCGGGTCATCACGTCGCCGACGAGGACGGCCTTGCGGTGCATGGCCGACGCTGTCATGTCGCCTGGGGCACCACGGCAACGGGACATCCACTGTGATGGAGCAACCTGTGGGCCACTCTCCCGAGCTGCAGACCGAGGTGCCCCTCCCTGCGGTGCGCCCCCACGACCACGAGGTCCGCCGCGGCGCTGCGCTGCACGAGCACCTTGTGGGCCGGGCCTTCGACGGTCGAGCGACGGACAGCGACGTCCGGATGCTCGTGCGCCTCAACCGCGACAGCGGCGTCGATCTGGGTGGCGGCCCTCTCCCTGTAGTACATCCCCGGGTCGGCGGCCAGCAGTGTGTGGTCGGCGGACTCGTGTGCCGGACGGCGCCAGGCTCGGACCGCCTCGAGTTCGCAGGTACGTGCCGCGGCTTCCCAGAACGCGAAACGGGTGGCGCCGGCTCCCTGCTCCGTGTCGGCGACGCCCAGCAGGACGCACCCATGGGTGCCTTCCCGGCCGGCCTTGTCACCGCGGACCACGACCACCGGGCAGTGCGCTCGCCCCGCCACGCCCAGCGACACCGATCCGAGCAGCAGGCCTGTGAGGGCGCCCCGGCCGCGCGCGCCCGTGACCAGCATCGCCGCGTGCCGGCTCTCGTTCACCAGGGCCGTCACGGTGTCCTCCGCGAGAACCTCTGCGACGACCTCGACGTCCGGGTCGCGGCGGCGGGCACGTTCGACGGCCCCAGCGACGACGGCGTCGATGAGCTCCTGCTCCGAAGGCCGTTCGAGGTCGTCGACGAGGGCGGCGGCACCCTCGTACCGCTCCCACCGGGACGCGTACACCAGGCGCAGGGCGAGCGAGTGACGGGCGGCCTCGTCGACGGCCCAGTCCAGTGCGTCGAGGCTGGAGTCGGAGCCGTCGACTCCTACAACCAGGGGTGACTCCACCGTACCCACCGCCTTTCTCCGGCCGGCCGCTGAAGGAGGAACGTCCTCACCGTCGCACGCGGTCGTGATCGCCGCGAGGGACGACCGGACGTGCCCAGGGGCCGTTCGGCCCAGGCGACGCGCGTGGACCACTACGAGGTGGGCCTGTGGCGAGGGAAGGAGCCTCGATGCAGCCCCGGGCACACATCACCGTCATTGGCGTCGGCCGGCAACGACTTCCGGCATGACGACGTAGTCGGCTGGGCCGTCCTCGCCATGCTCCGGGAGCGGGCGGTGCAACGGCCGTTTCGCTGCCATCCGGGAGGGAGCTGGAAGCCTGCGACGGCGACCCGGAATCGTCCCGACCGGGTCGGACGGCGCGGCACGGTGAGGACCCTGCGGGTTCACCGCCACGTTTTCAGGGGCCTGACAGATGAACCGGGACAGTTGAGAAGCCTGGTGTCCCGCGCACGAACGATGCGCGGGACACCAGGCTCTCCTGGCTCAGTTCTTGCCGGTGACCGAGGCCCCGGTCACCGGCCGCTCCGGGCCGGCAGTTGGCCGCAGTCGCCGCCGGCGCACTTGCTCAGCCAGTCGGCGAAGTCGGCGTCGTACTTGGTGCCGATGGTGTCGCGGAGCAGGCTGTGGGCCGCGTCGTACTCGCCCGCGCGGTAGTGGCCGAGCAGGGTGGCCACGTCCTCGGGGTGCGACTGGAGCATGTAGCGGACGCCCAGATAGCCCCACTGGTAGATACGGGTGGTGTCGGCGTTGTCGTAGGTGGTCCCGAAGAGCCGGCTGAGCTTGTAGGTGTTCTTGCCCGCCTCCTCGATCGCCCTGTCGTAGGTGATGCCGCGGTACGAGTAGGAGACGTACTCGGCGAAACCCTCGATCCACATCACGGTCGGGGTGGTCTGCCCGGCTGCGAAGTCGCCGTACATGTCGTAGCGGCCGTCGAGGTAGTGGGTGTACTCGTGGTTGAGGTTCCAGATCTGGAAGGCGCCGTCCTGGGCCGGCTGCTCGTAGGCGATGAAGCGCGGCTGGTTGCCCTCGGCGGCCGGGTCGCCCTCCAGGTACATGCCGCCGTTGTTGGTGTCGATTCCGAAGACGACACCGGCGTAGGTCTTGTAGTCGGTACTGGAGTTGAAGGCGACGATCTCGATGCTGGTGTTGTTGTCGTCCTTGACCGGACCGTTGTCCTTGACGATGTTGTGGAAGACCGGGTCCTGCTTGAGGACGCTGTCGCACGTGGCCGACAGTTCGGACGCGGTCAGCTCCTGTGCGAGGATCTTCACGCTCGGACTGCATACGTGCTTGACCGTCAGCACGGCGTCGCGCACGCGGTTCTGCAGGTCACAGGTGTCGTACTCGGCGCAGTTCTCCTTGTCGTACTCGTCCGTCATCTCGGCAAGGCCGACCCAGAGCGGGGCGGTGCGTCCAGTGATCTCGCTGCGCCCGAGCAGCTCCTTGACCAACGGCTTGACGGTGTCCTTGAGGTCGGCGTGCCGCAGGAATCGGCCGAGTTCGCGTCCGGCGTTGCCGGCCAGGTAGGACTTGTCGGTGCCGAGCAGATCATCGTGGGCGACGGCGAAGTCACGCAGTCCTGTGAGGACGCTCGGGGCCGCCTTCACGGCTTCCACGAACTCCGGCAGCTGGTGGCCGCGGAAGAGCACGGTGTAGGTGTTGTTGACCGCCGCGAGCATCCCGTAGAACTGGTCGTACGACGAGTTGTAGTCCTTCTGCAGACGCTTGACCACGTCGAGGTAGCGGGCGTTCTCTCCGGAGCTGTCGATCAGGGTGACCGTCTCGGCCAGGGTTTCTCCGTTGGCCTCGGTGACGTCGAAGGCATGGGACGAGCCGAAGAAGGCATCCAGGGCCCCCTGAATGACGCTCTTCAGCGTCGGGCCGTATTCGCCGACGTTCTCCGGCTGGTTGTACTGGATGTAGTAGCCGGCGCGCAGGTACAGCACCACCTGGGTTGCGAAAGTGCTGTTGTCCCCCGGGTAGTTGGTCGCGACATCCCTGAGTGCGTTCGCCACCGTGACCATCTGTTCCTCGCGGAAGAGAGCCTTGGAGTCCTCACCGGTCACGCTGAACAGCGTGTTGATGCAGGTGGTTTCCGACTGCTTGATCTGCTCGACCAGGGCAGCGCCGGTCTTCGAGGTGAAGTCGCTGACGTTGCAGTCCGCCGCGGCCTTCGCCGCAGAGCGGGCCTGCTTGCGCTCTGCGGCGCTCTGGGCCGCGGGGAGCGGAGGGCGGAGCGCGGGGTTCGAGGTCTTCGTGGCCGATCGCACGGGGTCGGCGGCGTGTCCGGGTGCGAGATCGGCGGCAAGCACGGTGGCGGAGGCGGGCTGTGGGGCGGGGGCCGACCTCGGTGCGGGCTTGGGTGCCCGGGCGCCGGCCGGGGCCGCCGCGCCATTGGGGGCGAGCATGGTGAGCCCCAGGCCGGCGGCGGCCACGGTAGGTATCAGCAGCTGGGCGAGTTTCCTGAGGGTGGGGGGTCTGCGCATAGCGATGGCCTCCAGGCCGGTCGGCAGCCGTGCGTGGGGCACGGCGGTGGGGGGTGCGGACCGTGATGGCAGCGGAAGTTGAGCACTCCCGGAGCTGTCATGCCCGCGGAAAGTGTGACCGTACAATTTCACAGTTCACATGGCAGTGAAAGAGGGCGGCAAGTAACAGAAGAAACTGATGAGCCATCAAAGAGGGATCTGTCCGGCCCGTACCGGCGGTCCGTCCGGTGTGGGACGCCTGGTTCGAGGGACCGCCGACGGAGCCCGGGTCGTGGGCCGCGTTCCCGCCCGAGGGCCGGGCCGAGTGGGCCGCCTTCGCCGCCGCCCGCCAGGGCGCCGGGCGGCCGCTGCCCGACCCCGTGCGGCACCTCGACGGCCAGCACGTCACCGAGCGTGGACACGGCGGGCGAGACACCGTACGTCGACGACGTCCTCCGGCTGCTCACACAGGTCGGCATCACCGTAGAACTTCGCCGATCATCCCTAAGAACTCCTCACCCAATGACTTCAGGCGCCTCCAGCAGATGAGTGCGCATCCGAGGGTGAGGGCTTCGTGGATGTCGTCGCGTATCTCCCAGCGGATCGGCAGGCGGCGGAACCAGTGCAGGTGGGCGAACGCGCGCTCCACGACCCAGCGTTGCTTGCCCAGACCAGAGCCGTGCTCGGTACCGCGGCGGGCGATCACAGGCTTCACGCCGAGCGCCCGGACGAGACGGCGGTACGTGTCGTGGTCGTAGCCGCGGTCACCGAGCACCACGGCTAAAAAGATCTTTATGAGGGACGCAAGGTTCCTTGTCGCCACTCCCTCGGAAACGACAGCGACCCGGCACCCCTCACGGGTACCGGGCCACCGCTTGGGACGGGCCGCCTGCCGGCCTCAGTCCTGGCACCAGACGTCGTCGATGGCGTCTTGGACGTCCTCGGTGCGGGTGACCTTGAAGACGGACACCATCAGTTTCTCTTCGCCGTAGATGGAGTGCAGGCCGCAGGCGAGGAGGTTGAGGTACTCGACACCGATGAAGGGCTCGTCCTGGTCGGTGTTGAGGTACTCGGACCCGGGGTCGCCGGGGTTGACGCCGACGGCCCGCAGGAGCTGCGCGGGGTTGCCGGTGACGTCCTGGTCGTCCCAGCCGTCAGCGGAGAGGCGGGACTGCCCGGGGATATGGGCGAGGTACTTGCCGTAGTTCTCGGCCGAGTACATCTCACAAACGGCGGTGATGCGGGCCTCGGGGTGAGCTTTGACCTGGGCATCGAACGCGGCGTCGAGGTTGGTGGAGAGGATGCCGTCCTCACCGAAGGCCGGGTCGCTGATCTGGACGATGTTGCCCCAGCATCCGACGGCGACGTAGTCGAGGTCGCCAATGTGCCGGGGGTGGCCTATGTCCCGGCGGAGCATGGGCTCGAGTTCTTCGGCGACGGTGGAGACGGTGGAGAGTTCGGCGACGACAGCGCGGGCGCGGACCGGGTCGTGGGCCGGCGCGTGGTGGATGGTGTGCTGGTCGTAGGGGGCGCGGTAGGGCGGGTGGATGCGGGTGATCTGAAGGGTGGACTGCCGCCAGGCGATACGCGGGTTCGGGCTCATGGGGGGAGCCTAGGCCAGGGCACCGTCGGGCAACGATCGGCGTGTCGATTCCCAAACTCCTTGATTCACCGAGGAGTTGCAGCCGTAGGGTGTGGGGTTGGCGGTGTCATGTCACGGGGGCTCACACCGCCCCATATCTGTCCCATAGCCCCCCACGAGCAGGGACAAAGAGTTTGAAAGCGATACGTTTACGCGTCAGGGCGCGTCTGGCTTCCGCTGCGGCTGTCGTCGCGGCAGTGGGCGTTGTCCTCACCGGGCTTCCCGGCCTGACCGGCGACGCGGGCGCGGCTCCCAGGCCGCCGAAGCCGCTGGACCCGGGCATGCCGTGCAAGGACTATTACGACCTTGCCGACGACATCCAGGCCATCGCCGAACTCCCGGAGTTCGACGCCTCCCGGGACAAGTCCCAGTGGGACACGTACGAGTACGAGAACCCGGGTAAGAAGTGGGACGGCCTCGGCCCGCCCAGCCAGGCCGACATCGACCGGCTGGAGAACCTGGAGAAGCAGCCGCCGAAGTCCAAGCCGATCGACCGCGTCTACTGGACGTGGCTCCAGGCACGCAAGTCCAACGCGAACGCGTGGGGTGACTGGTCCCACTGGCGCGATGTCCGTCTGATCCGCAACGCCGGCAACGACCCGCGCGGCAAGGCGTTCGAGAAGAAGGTCATCAAGGACCACGGGCTGACCGGCCCGGAGTGGATCTGCCAGAAGGAGGTGGAATTCAAGGACCCGGACACCGGCAAGACCCACCGCAGGCAGCTCGACGCCTACAACACCAAGACCGGGCAGATCCTGGAGATCAAGTCCAACGGGCAGCCCGACCCCAAGCAGATCCCCAAGGACATCGCGTGGTCCAAGGACAAAAACTGGCGCCACACGTCCATGAAGTACATCTACGCCGAGAAGCAGGAAAAATCGGCGATCGACCTGAAGGAAGAGCTGCGTAAGAACGCGGGCGCCAACCGGGTCACGGAGTACAACTACCGCTCCGACAAGGTCGAGAAGGCCCCCAGCGGCGGCGTGCGCGCGAAGTCGACCAACATGCAGCCCCCCGGCAAGCCCGCCACCACGGGCGGCGGCGCGAACGACCTGATCCGCGAGTCCCGTCCCAATCCCAAGAGCATGGGCGAGTTCCTGAACCGGAAGAACGCCGCCGACCCCAACCGGCTCTCCCCACGCAGTCCGGGGGGCGTGGACTTCACCACTCTCGAACTTCGCTACGTCGGCAAGCCCGTCAAGGGCAAGGGCCTGGACTACGGCTTCTCCGCAAAGGAAGACCCCGAGGAGAAGTCCGGCTGGGGCGGCAAGGAGAAGGCGCAGCTCATCTCGGACGCCTTCCTGACGTGGCTGGCGCTGACTCCGGACAAGTTCTGGGTGAACCTCAACCCGGACGAGCCCAACAGGGTCATGGACGCCCAGTTCGGGAAGACCGACGCCGGCCGGATCCTCCTCGAAGCCGATCTCCAGATGAAGCACGACTTCTTCAAGGCGATGGACCCCAAGACCGATCTCGGCAAGCGGTTCTGGGCGTCCCTGCCCAAGGTGAACGGCCGCCCGTGCTTCGCCGGAATCCGCAACTGGATCGAGCCGAAGACCGCGACGGTACGCGAGCAGGACGGCGGCATCTACATCCTTGACGCCCCCCTGAAGCTGAAGTCCACCCCGCAGGACTTCGCCACCGACCCCGGCGGCGAGCGGATCTGCAACCCGTCCAAGGCCGAACGGGATCAGGCACAGCGGGTCATCGACCGGATGATCGTCCCCGAGGTCGAGAAAACCATCAACACCGCCCCGCAGTACGCGGATCTGCGCCGCGTCTACACCGCCCGCGTGGCTGCCGAGTGGATCCGTCTCCAGGACGCGAAGACGCCCACCGACTACCGCAAGATCATCAACAGCAACGACGTGAAGTCGTGGCCGCTGCGCGCCCCCAACCAGAACTGGGACAAGAACGAGCTGTTCCAGAAGTACCGGAAGGTTTTCCTCAACGGCGAGTTCCAGTACGACGTGGACACCGCCGAAGGCGTGATGGTCTACATCGTCGGCGGCGTCGACTTCTCCAAGCAGCCCAAGCGCAACATCACCAAGACCCGGTTCACCGTCGAGCACCGCTACCTTCCCCGCCAGACCCAGACGTCGGTGAAGACCCTCACCGACAACGCCAAGGACAGCGACAGCAACCTGCTGCTCCTGGGCGGCAACACCACCTCCACCGACACCGGCGGAGGCGGTGACGAGCCGGGACCGGACCCGACGCCGACCAAGCCGGGCGAGCCGACCGACAAGCCGACCACCCCCGGGCCTGACCCGTCCACGCCGCCCGCCACGGGCGGCAACACCGGCGGCCAGAACGACCCGGACCCGGACGGCGACCTCGCCGACACCGGCTCCGACACCCCCATCGGCCTGATCGCGGGCATCGCCGCCGTGCTCGCGGCCCTGGGCGGCGGACTGATCTGGTGGAAGCGCCGCCAGACGGCCGCACAGGAATAGCCTGACCGATCCCGCAAAATGCTCCGGCCCCGCACCCGAAGGGACGCTGTTGGTTTATTCGGGGCCGCGCGTGACGTCGGCCTTCGAGACCTGGTTGTGGTCTTGAAGGCCGACGTTGTCGTTTGGGGTGGGTGCGGATGTCGATGCAGCCGAAGGGATCTGAGGAGATTCCGGCGGAGACGGTGCGGGTGGCTCGGGCCGCGTTTCCGAAGGGGAGCTTGGCGATCCGAGTGAGGGACGAGCTGGGCCCGTTGTTCAGGGACGAGGAGTTCGCGGACCTGTTCCCAGTGCGGGGCAGGCCGGCATGGTCGCCGGGCGGGCTGGCGCTGGTGTCGGTGTTGCAGTTTGTGGAGGGGCTGACCGACCGGCAGGCCGCTGAAGCGGTGCGGGCCAGGATCGACTTCAAATACGCTCTCGGGCTGGAGCTGGACGACCCGGGCTTTGACTTCTCGGTGCTGTCGGAGTTCCGTGACCGGCTGGCAGGGGCGGACGCGGGGCGGCGGGTGCTGGACGGCATCCTGGCCGCGGCCCGTGAGAAGAGGCTGCTCAAGAGCGGGGGCCGGGCCCGTACTGACTCCACGCACGTGCTGTCGGCGGCGCGTGAACTGTGCTGGCTGGAGATGGTGGCAGAGACGCTGCGTTCGGCGTTGAACGCGCTCGCTCAGGCTGCCCCTGCCTGGTTGTCGGGGGTGGCCGAGCCGGAATGGTTTCGGCATTACGCCACGAGGGCGGAGGACACCCGATTCCCCACCAGCCGCGTGAAGCGGGACGAGGTGGGAGAACGGATCGGCCGGGACGGGACGCGTCTGCTGTCGACGGTCTTCAGCGCCGATGCCCCCGCCGGGCTGCGTGGGCTTGCCGAGGTGGAAACCCTGCGGCAGATGTGGGTCCAGCACTTCCACCACGTGGACGGCGAGGTGAAGCGCAGGGGCCCAAAAGACTGTCCGCCGGGCGCGCTGCGCCTGGTCACCCCCCATGACACCGACGCACGGGGCAGTGTGAAACGCGACACGATGTGGGACGGCTACAAAGTCCACTTCACCGAGACCTGTGAGCCGGACGTCCCGAATCTGATCACGAACGTCGCCACGACGGTGGCCACCGTCCAGGACCGGTCGATGGTCGAGACCATCCACCACCAGCCCGCGGCCCGTGACTGCCTGCCCGCCGAGCACTGGGTGGACGCCGGCTACCCCACTGCCCCCGCCCTGGTCAGTGCCCGACGCGACCACAGCATCGCCCTGCACGGCCCTATCCAGGCCGACAACAGCGCCCAGGCCAGCGCCGAAGGCGGCTTCGCCCAGGACTCCTTCACCATCGACTGGGAAAACCAGCAGGCCACCTGCCCCGGCGGTCGCACCAGCACCAACTGGAGCGAACGACTCTCCCAACGCGGCCAGCCGGTGCTGCGGGTGGTGTTCTCGGTCAGCGACTGCCGCCCCTGCACCATGCGGCAGGCCTGCATCAACACGCCCAACCTCAAACGACCCCGCGAACTGCGACTACGCCGCCACGACGAGCACCACGCGCTCCAGGCCACCAGGACCGAGCAGCAGACCGATGCCTGGAAGGAGCGCTACAAAGTCCGGGCGGGGGTCGAGGGCACCATGTCCCAGGCCGTCCAACGCTGCGGCCTGCGCAGATCCCGCTACCGCGGGCTGGCCAAGACCAGCCTTCAGCACCAGCTCACCGGCGCCGCGATCAACCTCGCGCGCATCGACGCCCACATCACCGCAACCCCCCGAGCCCGCACCCGCACGAGCCACTTCGCAGCACTTCGCCCCGCCGAGCTCATCCTCGACGGGGCGAAGTAGGACCAGCCCCGAATAACCAACAGCGTCGAGCTAAAGCCCAGCGGGGCCGAGTAAAGCTGCCCCCGAATTAACCAACAGCCTCCCAGCCGGGGCGGGGGCGGGGCGCATGTGCACCTTGGAGGCTGGGGGCCTCAGGCCGATCCGGCTCAGTCGCTGCGGGTCTGGCGGACGGGGGGCGAGAGCGGGCGCAGGCCCGGCGTCCCGGAGAAGGCTGGCGCTCGGTCGACACTCCCACCTTGTTTCTATTGTGCTATTTGCGTCTTTTCCTGTGATTCGATATACCCACTTTCGCCCCCTGGGGCAAGGGGCGTGACGGCGTCACATCAAAGGAGAGCAGCGTCGGATGTCTGAATCACAGGGCACGAGCACGAGCACCGAGCGCCCGGCGAAGACCGCGGCGCTGAGCGGTCATTGGAAGATCGCGGTTCTGGCTGCGGCCGGTTTCGCGACGATCGTTGGCGCGACGACCGTTGTGGCGGTCTCGGACGACGGGGCTGCCGAGGCGAAGCCCGCCTCGGCAGCCAAGGACGGCGGCAAGGCCAGGACGAACCCTCAGACCGTGAGTGCCACACGCGACGGCATGGACGCCGACGGCGGGGACGGCGACTACTGGGCCGGTCACGCGGGCAACCCCGGCGAGAGCAGCGGCGGCAAGGAAAAGGACGACCACTCGGATTCCGGGGGCAAGGAGGGCAACGGGGGCAAGGAGAAGGACTCCGAGGACCACGACGAGGAGAAGGACTCCGGCGGCCGGGACGGCCACGACGACGACCACCGCCGTGGGTCGCACGACGGGGACGACGACAAGACCACGTTCGTGGAGTGTGACCCGGACGACCTGATCTCGGCGATCGTGCAGGCGAACGAACTGGAGGGACCCAGCCGCCTGAAGCTGGCGGAGAAATGCACCTACACACTCACCGCCACCCAGGACGGCAACGGCCTGCCCAAGATCACCCAGCCCATCACCATCCTCGGCAACGGCGCAACCATCGCCCGCGCCGCCAACGCCGCCGAATTCCGCATCTTCGAAGTCGGCGCCGGCGGCGACCTGAAACTCCGCCACCTCACCCTCACCCGCGGCAAGGCAGACGGTGACGACGGTGGCGGCATCAACGTCAACGCCGCAGGACGGCTCGACCTCGACCACGTCACCCTCGAGAACAACACCCTCAGCGACTTCGGGAACTTCGACGGCGGCGCCATCTACAACGAAGGCATCACCGCCATCCACAACAGCACCCTCAACAAGAACTCCGCGAGGGATGGCGGCGCCATCAACAACTTCCGGGGCCGGCTGGACATCAGCACATCCGAGTTCACCAACAACATCGCCAACGACGACGGCAGCGCCGTTGCCAACGACGGCGGGACCACAAAGATCGCCAAGAGTCTGATCAGCCACAACCACGCCCTCTTCGGCGGTGCCCTCTTCAACAGCGGCGGGTTGTCCGAGGTGGAGCAGAGCGCCATCACCCACAACTTCGGCGGCTCCCAGGGCGGTATCCGCCACGTCGGCGGTGCGCTCTACGTACGCAAGAGCACCATCAGCAACAACACCACGACCGGACAAGGAGGAGGCCTCGTCCTCAACGCGTCTACAGTGATCGAGGACAGCAAGATCACCGACAACACCGCCGCCACCAGCATCGGCGGTGGCATCTCCGTCTCGCTGAGTGCAAATGAGGAGGTCGCGATCCGCGACACCAAGATCACCGGAAACCGGGCTCCCGGCAACGGCTCCAGTGGCGGCGGCATCTTCATTTTCAGCGGCAGCACCACCGTCACCCTCACCGACTCGAAGGTGAAGGACAACACATCCGACGAGCCCGCCGGCGGTATCGAGAACAGGGGCACGGTCGTCACGAAGGGCAGGGTCAAGATCATCGACAACGTGCCCACCAACTGCGACTCACCCACCAGCAACCCCGTCCCGAGCTGCTTCGGCTGACACACGCTGCTCGGGCAGCCACAACGGCCGCGCATGAGCCAACCTATTTCCCCGCCCCGGCTGGGAGGCTGTTGGTCAATTCGGGGGCAGCTCTACTCGGCCCCGCTGAGCTTCAGCTCGGCGGGGCCGAGCGCCACAACCGGGTCTTGGAGACCGACGTCACGTCACGCGAGCCCCCGAATTAACCAACAGCGTCCCCGAAGGTGCGGGGCCGCAGTGTTCAGGGCGCGGTGTGGCCGTCGAGCAGGGTGAGGCGGTCCTTCGCGATGTCGACGGCGTCCCGGGAGAGGTCGTTGCAGGTCCAGTGGCGCCGGGTCAGTTCGGCAGCGATGGCCGTGGAGCCCGTGCCGCCGAACGGGTCGACCACGTGGTCGCCGGGCCGGGTGAGCAGTTCGATGAAGTAGAGGGGGACCGAGACGGGGTTGCGCTCGGGCTCCGGCGGCTTGCCCTCGGAGGCGCGTTGGCGCAGGTGGAGGTGGTCGACGTACGTGTCCCCGAGGGCCAGCAGGTTTCCGGACTGGTTGAGCAGCGTGTTCTGGAACTCGAGGGTGCGGGCGGTGTCCACCGGTACGTCGGGGGTGCGGGAGAGCCAGTAGAAGTTGCTGACGCAATCATTGAGTCGTGAGGCGCCCGGGCCTCCCCAGGTGTCCCAGGCACCCATCAGCTGCGGGTTGTAGTAGTACAGCTCCTGGAGCAGGTGCCAGCCGTGCTCGCCGACCAGCCGGGACAGTGCCGCGTAGTGCTGGATGGTGCGCACCGGTCGGTCGGCCGCCCAAGTGCATCCCAGTTCCAGGACGACGCTGCCATCGGGGAGGAGGACGCGCTCGCACTCCTCCATGAACGTCACGAGCCAGTCCCCGAACCGGGGGGAGGTCGGGTCCGTCGAGTCGATGACGTAAGGGCCCTGGAACCAGGGGGCGGTGACGATGAGACGGACGCTGTCGGCGGGCAGGGAGCGCAGGCAGTCGAGGGCGTCACCGCAGGTGAGAGTGCCGTGGTCTGTGGTGTGGACCGTGGCGAGAGCCGTGCTGCCGGCCTCGGTGGGTTCGGTCATGACGGGGTCCGTTCTGTCATGGTTCGACGGTCGAGCCGGGGTCCGGTGGCGGCGAAGGACGCAAGGCGGTCGAGGCCCTCGGTGATCTGCTCCGGGGTGAGGACGCTGAAGGAGAGGCGGATCTGGTGGAACCCGGCTGCGCCACCGTAGAAGTGGTGCATCGGGGTCCACAGCACGCCGAACTCCGCTGCGGAGCGTTCCAGCGCCGCGTCGTCCGCGACGAAGGGGAGGGTGACGACCACGAACATGCCGCCGCTCGGGGTGTTCCACGAGACCGCGCCGGCCGGGCGGAAGCCGGAGCGGCTGCCGAAGCGCTCTTCGAGGCCGTCGAGCACGGCCCGCAGGTTTCGCCGGTAGACGGCTGCGACGCGCCGGGTGGCACGTTCCATGCTGCACCCGTTCTCGACGAGAAAGCCTCCGATCGCCGCCTGGGCGACGGTGGACGTGTTCAGCGTCAGCATGCTCTTCAGGCGGGCCAGCTGGTCGGCGAAGAGGACGGCCCCCGAGCCGTCCCCGGTCACGGGCTGGTCGGCGACCACGTAGCCGATGCGGGCGCCGGCGTAGGCGGTCTTGGAGAACGACCCGAAGTAGACGACCCGCCGTGCCCGGTCCAGGGTTTTGAGCGTGGGGAGCCTGGAGGTGCCGGCGTGGAAGAACGCGTACGGGTTGTCCTCCAGGAGCAGGATGTCCTCCCGTTCAGCGAGGTCTACCAGCCGCTGCCGGTCCTCCAGGGACATGCTGGCGCCGCTCGGGTTGGCGAAGTCCGGTACGACGTAACAGGCGCGGGGCCGCAGCCCCTCCTGCCGGGCCCGGCGGATCTGCTCGGTCAGGTCGTCCAGGTCGATGCCGCCCGGGCCCTCGCGCACGGGCCGCACGCCCATGTCGACCAGCCGCGTCGCGCCGAGGAACCCCACGTAGGCCGGTGCGGCGGCGAGGACGACGTCCTGCGCGTCGCGGCGGAGCGCGCGTAGGACCAGGACCATCGCCTCCTGGGCGCCCGTGGTGACCACGATGGACTCGGCGTCGACAGTCAGCGCCTCGTCGAGCTCCAGGTGCCGGGCGATCAGCTCGTGGATGAACCCCTTGGTGCGGCCGTACTGGAAGAAGGTCCGGCGGACGTCGTCCGGGCCGAGGCCCGCCTCCTTCTCCAGGTGTTCCTCGAAGGCGCGCAGCTGGCGGGGCAGCGAGCCGGTGTCGTAGAAGCCCTCGTAGGGGCGGCCGGCCGCGAAGGAGACGGCCTGCGGAAACCGCCCGGCGATGTCGTTGAGGAGCGTCATGGAGGTGAGGGCGGGGTCGGTCACAGAGGCGTGGAGGCCCGCGGTGTCGAGTCGGAACGCGGCGGGGTGCGGATCGCCGGGCCGCGTCGCGCGCACCTCGCCCGGTGCCGTGAGCGAGGCGGTCACCGGCCGGCTCCCGCGGTCGCGTCGGCGCACGGCCGGGCGCCGGTCCTGTGGAGAGTGACGGCATTGCGGGCCCGGATGGCACGGGCCTCACCGGTTTCGTCGACCATGAAATCGATCACCCCTCCTTCGAAGGCAAACATCGTGCGTGTCAGCGGCAGACACCTGAACTCGCGTAGGTCCTCCAGGGAGTACAGGTACAGCTGCCCGTCCCGGACGAAGACCGTGACCTCGTCGAGGCGGGCGTACGTGCCGGCGTAGCGTGCGAGGTCGGCCGGCTCCGGTGTGGCGAGCAGGCTCTCGTCGAACCGCTCGCACAGTTCCCCGTCGACCATCACGTGGGCAGCGCGGTCCGGCCCCGTTCCGGGGAAGCCCAGCGATACGAGGGGACCGTCGCCGGGTCCGCCGCCCTCGAAGCGGCCGTCCCCCGCGGGGCGGAGCCTGAGGTGCCGCCCGTTGATCTCCGCGGTCAGGCCGCTCGCCTCCTCGGCGAGGCGTACCATGCCCGTGGCCTGGCCGACGAACACGCCGGCACCGCCGCGGGGGTACGCGTCGGCCGGCTGCTCTCCGCCGCCCGGCCGGGCGGCGGGGCCGGGACCCGGCCGGTCGGGACCGGGGGCGTACGCCGCCAGGATCCGGTGCACCAGGGACATCCCGTCGAAGCCGGGCGGTATCGCGTTGGCCAGCAGCACGGCTCCGAGGCGGTCGGGAAGCATGGCCAGCCACGCCCCGTACCCGCAGATGTCGCCCACATGGCCGAGGACCGGGTGCCCCTGCCACCGCCACCGGTGGAAGCCGAGGGTGCTCTCGGTGTCGTCCGGGAGGAAGAGGCGGGCGTGCGCGGTGTGCATCAGCCGCTGCGACTCCTCGGTGAGCAGCCGGTCCGGACGTCCGGTGGCGGCGCCCAGGTGTGCCGCCACGAAGCGGCCCATGTCGAGGGCGTTGGAGAAGGCGAACCCGGACGGGTAGTGCGCGACGTTGTCGGCGACCTGCCGCTCCACGACGGGGATCCCGTCGGCGCCGTACCGGTGGCCGAGGGCGAGCGGGTGCGTCATGGCCACGGCCGGATCGAACGTCGTCGACGCCATGTCGAGCGGGCGCAGCACCAGTTCGTCGACGAGCTGCGGGAAGGGCGTCCCCGCCGCGGTTGCCGCCACGGCCCCGGCCAGGTCGTAGCCCGGGTTGCTGTACGAGTACGCGGTGCCCGGCGGGGCCACCGGCCCGTACGTCCGCAGCAGCCGGAGCACCACGCCGGGCAGGTCGGCCGGGTCGGCGCCGCCGGTGGGGAAGAAGTCGTGCGGGAGTCCGGCCGTGTGGCCCAGGAGCATGCGCGCAGTGATCCGCTCGACCGCAGGGTAGCCGCAGTCGGCGAGTGCGGGAAGGAGGTCGACGACGGGCCGGTCGAGGTCCATCACCCCGCGGTCGTGCAGCCGGAGCACCGCGGTCGCCGTCAGCGGCTTGGTGACGGAGCCGAGCCGGAACAGGGTCGCGGCCGAGACGTCCTCCGCTTCGTCCTGCGCGCCGGTGCGGCCGAAGCCCTGCGCGTGCAGCACGCCCGTCCCGTCCACGACGGCCAGGGCGAGGCCCGGTATCCCGTGTCGGCTCCGCTCGGCCTCCACGTGCCGGAGCAGGGCATCGGTTTCCCTCCGCGTGTCCGCTCCCCCGCCTTCGCCGGCGGGCATCTACGGGGCCGCCTGTACGGTCTCGGGGTCCTCTATCCGCACGGTCATCCGGGCGAGTGCCTCGTCGGCCGCCCGCAGCGCGCCGTGCGGATCGGTGTGCTCGGTGAGCACGTAGCCGAGCCGTACTTCGATGTTCCCCTCGTGGGGCGGCGCGACCGCGTCGCCGGGTGCCACGAAGAGGCACGCCCTGACGACGTGCGGTGCGGCGGCCGCCTCGTCGGCGCCCTCCACTGCGTGCACCTGTCCGGACGTGCGGGCCAGCAGGAGCCGTGCGCATGCGGCTCCGTGGTGCTTCTCGGTCAGGTCGGGGTTTCGGCCCAAGGCCAGTTGCAGGGCCGCGCCGGCGAGGTCGATGCCGAGGGCCCGGTGGACCAGTTCGGGGATGTAGACGCCGGGCAGCCGGGGGTTGACCTCCACGATGCGCACCCCGTGCGGGGTCCGCTTGAACTCGGTGTGGACGATGCCGGTGCGGATGCCCAGGGCCCGGACGGCCTCGCGGGTCCAGTGGGCCATCGCCTCGTAGTCCTCGGCGGGCAGCCGGGTCGGGACGAGCAGGGCGTCGTAGACGAACCGCGACTGGGTCGGGCCGACCGGCTCGATGGTCTGGAGCCCGTCCGTGGCGGTGATGACGTGCACGTCGCCGTCGACGACCGCAGCTTCGACGCTCACCAGGGGCCCTTCGAGGAACTCCTCGATGATGACCCGGTGGTAGACGGCCGGCAGGTATCCGTACGGTTCGACGGCCCAGTCCCAGGCCTGGGGCAGGGCGCTCGCGTCCGTCAGGCGGGTCACCCCCTGGCCGCCCGAGGCGGCCACGGGCTTCAGCACGACCGGAAGGGTCAGCTCGTCGAGCGCCTGCCTCGCCTCGTCGAGCGAGGAGGCCACGCGGTAGCGGGGCCCCGGGACCCCTGCCGCGGCGAACCGGTCGCGGGTGGCGGACTTGTCCATGCACAGGCGTACCGCCGGCAGGGAGGCGCCCGGGAAGCCGAGCTCGTCGCTCAGGGCGGCGCTCAGCTCGACGAGCTCGTCCTCGTGCGTGAAGACGCCCGAGAGCCCGTGCAGGCGTACGTACTCCGCGAGTTCACCGACCCACTGCAGCGGGTCGTCGTACAGGCCCGGCAGTACATGGACCCGCTCGGCCCCGGCGGGGAATACGGCCGGCGCTTCACGCATGACCAGGTGTGCCTCGATGCCGAGGGCGAGGCACGACTCCAGGACGTAGGAGCGGTAGTGCGGGTCCCAGTCCAGGATCAGCAGTCCGGGCACGGTCGGTTGTCCCCTCATCGGTCGGAAAGGTGGTGGGGCACCACGGAAGCGAGCATGGGCGCGTGGAAGGGTTCCGTTGCGGGGCCCGGGGTGCGGGACATGACGTACCCGGTGAGCGGGGCCCGCTGGACGTCGTAGTCCCCGTAGCCCACGCAGAAGGACGGGTCCTCGCACCGGTCCAGGGACAGGACCTTCTCCAGCACGGGCGGGTCGTCCGTCTCGTAGCGCCACAGCGGGTCCGCCCGGAACCCCAGGCGCCGCTTGAGCAGGTACAGGCCGGTGGCGACGTCGTGGCCGTAGAAGTTCGGGTCGGCGCCGGCCGACAGGACCTCGTAGCCGAGCTCGGCCGCGACCACTCCGACCTGGACGTACATGAAGCGGGTGGTGCCGTGGTCGGGGTGGTCCGGGTCGCAGGCGTAGTAGGTCATGCGCAGCATGTTGTGCCGGGGCACCTTCATGCAGAGGAGTCCGGCGACCATGCGGTCGCCGCTGTACAGGTAGATGCCAACGACCTGCTCGGGGTGGGTCCGGAACCACTCCAGGTCCTCGGCGGCGTACAGGGTTCCCCGGGGCAGGGAGGCGATGTGGTGCTCGTACAGCGCGAACCAGGTGTCCAGCCGGGCGGGGTCGATCGCCTCCTCCACCTCCAGCCGGTGGCCGGACTCGGTCTGGCGTATCGCGTGCCGGGTGGACTTGCGCATCCGCGGCTGGAGGGTGTCCACGTACGCGTCGAGGGTGGGGTACACGGGACGGGTCCAGAACAGCCACTGCGGCTTGAGGAGGAACCCGTGGGGGGTCAGCTCCGCGTACTGCTCCGGGGTGGGGTCGACGATGCGCAGGAGGTCGGCGTCGCCGGTGTGTCCGAGCGCCGCGCCGCTCGCCACGTCGGCGGCGTCGAGTACGGCGATGCGGAGGTCGTGGTGTGTCGTCAGTTCCATGTTCGGCCTTCGTCGACGGCCGCGCGCCACCAGTCGCGGCCTGCCTGCGGCAGGGTGTGGATCGGGTCGAGGTACTCGTGCCGGCGGGTGAGTGCCTGCGCGTCCTGGGCTTCGCCGGGGAGGCGGTAGTTCTTCCTCCAGTACGAGATGCCGAGCGTCCGGTCGTACTCGGCGACCTGGTGCACCCACCGCTTGCCGACATAGGGCACGTCGCACACGACCCTGGGCGTGGCGAACCCGGGGAGGTAGCCCATGATGTCGTCCTGCAGCGCCTGGGCCCGGGACAGCGGTATCCGCCAGTGCTCGCTGAAGGGGATCATGTCGCAGAGGTAGAAGTAGTACGGCACGATGCCCGCGCCGTCGAGCAGGGTGAAGCAGAGGTCGAGCAGCTGCTCGGGGGTGTCGTTGACGCCGTGCATCAGGACGCCCTGGTTGCGTACGTCGCGGATGCCGGTCTCCAGGACCGCGCGGGCGGCACGGGCGGCCAGCGGGGTGACCGAGGCGGCGGAGTTGGCGTGGGTGTGCACGGCGATCTGGACGTCCCGGTCGCGGGCGACCTTCGCCAGGCGTTCCATGCCGGTGAGGACCTCTCCCGACAGCCAGTGCTGGGGCAGAGTGACGAGCGCCTTGGAGGCCAAACGGATGTCCCGGATGCTGTCGATGTCCAGCAGCTCCGACACGAAGGCCTCCAGCCGGGGCCACGGGACGTTGGCCACGTCCCCGCCGGAGACGACGACGTCCCGCACCTGGGGATGCGTCCGCAGGTAGTCGACCATGGCGGCCAGGCGGTCCTGCGGCTTCGCGGCGAACCGGGTCTTGCTCACCACCGGGGTGGACTGGCCGACCAGGTCCATGCGGGTGCAGTGGCCGCAGTACTGCGGGCAGGTGGCGACGATCTCGGCGAGGACTTTCGTGGGATAGCGGTGGGTCAGGCCCTCCACCACCCACATCTCCTGCTCGTGCAGGGCGTCCCGTGAGGCCCGCGGGTGCGACGGCCAGTCGGCGCGCCGGTCGGAGAAGACGGGCAGCATGTAGCGGCGTACCGGGTCCGCGTAGAAGGCGTCGGTCAGGCTGCCGGCCCCCGCGACCGTCACCCCGCTCGCCATCGTGTTCAGCATCTGGGGCGGCAGCAGGACGGACATGGTGGCCCGCTCGGCCCGATCGCGCTCCAGGTCGGCGTAGAAGGAATCGTCGACGAGGTCGCCCAGCACGGCCCGTAACTGCTTCGCGTTGCGCACGCAGTTCAGGCGCTGCCACTGCGGTGACTCCCAGTCGGCGCGGGTGGTGTCGCGCCAGCCCGGGAAACGCCTCCAGTCGGGTTCCGTCAGCTCCTTCCTGCGATAGGTGTACGGCTGAACCGCTGTGGGAATCACGCGGCATGCTCCTTTCTCGGACGGCGACACGGGCCGGCCGTCACTGCGGCTGCGGGGTCCACCAGAGGCTGAAGACCTCGAGCGGTTCAGCGCCGGTGCCGGTGACCTGGTGCGGCACCCAGGGCGGGTAGTAGAGGGCGTCCCCGGGGCCGATGTCGGTGCGGCTGCCCGCGGACAGGACCGTCCCCGTACCGGACCGGACCAGCCAGATCTCGGCGACGGCGTGCTCGTCCGGCTCGCTGGTCTCGCCGGGCGGCACACGGAACCGGGAGCCCTGGAACGGCGGGGGCGCCTCTGACCCGCCCGGGCTGAGGGACATGTATTCCACGAGCATCCCGGGCATGCTCTCGGCGGGGGCGAAGGCCACCTTCACGGGACCGGACATCAGCTGCTCCTCACGGTCGGCAACGGTTCGGACGGTGCGGCACCGGGCGGTGGGAAGCCGCCGGCCCAGGCGGTGGTGGACGTCTCGTGGTCGACGCGGTACACCTTGCGGCCCGTGACCGCGTTGAGGATCTGTGCGCTGCGCCATGCGGCGAGACTGAGGTTGGGGTCGGCCACGCCGTGAGTGGGCTCGGACATGTTCTGGACGTAGAGGCGCACGCCGGCCGGGCCGTCCCACTCCAGCGAGTAGTCCCGGTTGACCTCCAGCTCGCCGCGCGCGTTGAGCAGGCGGTCCGCGAGCGGGTCCATGCAGGCGGGCAGGGCGCTGCGGTAGCCCGTGCAGAAGACGACCACGTCGGCGGTGTGGACCTCCTCGCGGTCGAGGTCCTGGTCGTGCACGGCCGCCACGAGCCGGTCTCCGTCGCGCTCCAGCCCGACGACCCGCCGGCAGGTCAGCAGCCGGTGCTGCACGGGAGCGCCGGCCAGGAAGTCCAGCTGGTAGAGGCGCCGGTAGATGGCTTCGAGGAGGGACTCGGTGATGCCGTCACTGGCAAGCCGCTGACGGCGCAGCAGCTCCGCCCGGCGCTCGGCGGGCAGCCGGTGGAAGTGGTCCACGTAGTCCGGTGCGAACCACTCGTTGGTGAACGGCGAGTCGTCCAGGGGCTGGAACCCGGCCCGGCTCGAGATCCAGGTGAGCCGTCCGGGCAGTGCCGTGTCCGGCCCGAGGAAGTGGTTGACGACCTCCGCGCCGCTCTGGCCCCCTCCGACGACGAGGACGTCCTTGCCGCGCACCTTCGGAGCCACGTGGAGGAGGTCGGCGCCGTGCAGCACCGTGGGTCCCTGCAACGGTTCGGCGAAGCCGGGCAGTGCGGGGGTGCGCCCGGTGCCCAGGACCAGCGAGCCGGTGGAGTACCGGGTGCGGCCGGACACCGCTTCGAGCCGGTTCCGGCGCAGCCGGACCTCGTCCACCGGCCGGTTCCACCGCAGGCTGGGCAGCTGGCGGGCGACCCAGCGGTAGTACTGCTCGAACTCCTGCCGCGTGCAGCGGTCGCGGTTGGCGATCAGCGACCGGAACAGGCGCCCGTTCTCGGCGAGGTAGTTGAGGAAGGAGAAGCGACTCGTCGGATCGACGGTCGTCACCAGGTCCTTGAGGTAGGACACCTGGAGTTCGGCGTCCGGCACCATCATCCCCGGATGCCAGCGGAACTCCGGTCTGGCGTCGAGGAACCGGGCGGAGAAATTCGGTACCGGCTCGGCCAGCGCGGCCAGGCTCAGGTTCGTGGGGCCGGTCCCGATCCCCACGAGGTCGTACTGTTCCACGTCTTCCATGCGGCCCCCTGTCGGTTCGTACGTCGTGAGCACCGTCAGCGCGGTGCGAACAGAGCACAGGCGGTGCTCAGGTCACCGGTCCCGGCGGGCACCCCGATCCCGTCGAGGGCCCGGTCCCAGGGCACATCGGCGACGTCGCCAGGCAGTTGCAGGGCGGCCCACAGCTGCTGTGCCATGGCCGGCGCGATCGGGCAGAGCCCCACGGCCAGGGCCGCGGCCGCCGACAGCTGGGCCGAGACGCCCCGGGCGTGGGCGTCGGCGAGCCCGGGCACGCCGGCGAGGTGGTCGCCGTCCTGGCCTGCCTCCGCCGCCTCGCGGACCAGCAGGTCGAGCAGCGCGATCGCGGAGCGCGGCGCGAACCCCGGCAGCGAGTACGCCTCCCCGACCAGCTCCAGCAGTCGCCGGGTGCGGGTGCGCAGACGTTCCGCCGCGGCCGGCTCGGGCGCGGGGTCCGCCGTGGCGGTGCCCGCGGTCCGGGCCCGGCGGGCCAGTTCCTTCAGCCAGCCGTGCCAGCGCGGCAGCAGGTCGCCGTGGAGGAAGGAGTCGAACGCCTCCTGGGTGAAGCTGGTCTGGGCGGCGGCGGGCCGGTCCCAGCACAGGAAGAGCCGCAGGTGGTCGGCGGGCGTCCGGTCCAGGGCGTCCAGGAGCCAGATCGCGTGCTGCCGGCTGGTGGAGAACTTCAAACCGTCGAGGCGGTAGAACTCGTTGGACACCAGCGCCTTGGGCAGGGTGATCGCCGGGTCCCACGCCGAGAAGATCGCGGGGAACAGCACGGCGTGGAAGAAGCCGTTGTCATAGCCGAAGAACTGCACGACCTGCGCGTCGCCCGTCCACCACGCGCGCCAGTCCCCGAGTTCGCCGGCGCCGGCCAGATAACCGGCCGCCATCTCGAACCAGACGTAGATCCGCTGGTCGGTGAAGCCTTCGACCGGGGCCTCGATGCCCCAGTCCGCGGGGTGGGTGACGGCTATCTCGGGCAGTCCGTCGTCCGAGAGGGACCGGCACAGGGCGGTGAGGTGGCCGTTCATGGCGGTGTCGCCCCAGAACTCCTCCAGGGCCTTGCGGTGCCGTTCGAGGGGCATGTACAGGCGCTCGCAGGAGCGGGTCTCGCACTCCGTCCCGCAGATCGTGCAGCGGGGTTCGATCAGGTCGGCGCAGTCGTTCGACCGGCCGCACGACTCGCAGGAGTTCCCGCCGGACTGGCTACCACAGTACGGGCAGGCGCCCGACACGTACGCCTCGTACGCCCATCGGTCGCAGGGCACGCAGTACGGCAGCGGGCGGGTGCGCGCGACGATGTCGCCGCGCTCGTACAGCTCGGCGAAGATCCGCCGGGTCAGCTCGCGGTGCAGCGGCATGGCGCGCGGGCGACCGACGACGT
Organism: Streptomyces sp. NPDC001514; assembly: GCF_053597075.1. Taxonomy (NCBI): domain Bacteria; kingdom Bacillati; phylum Actinomycetota; class Actinomycetes; order Kitasatosporales; family Streptomycetaceae; genus Streptomyces; species Streptomyces sp. NPDC001514. Next base: position 65,576 of record NZ_JBSFHO010000006.1, on the reverse strand, counting down.
CGAGCCGGATTCCGCTGTCGGCCCACGCCCGTACGATGCGCTCGCCGTAGTGGTCGGCCACGTGCGCGGCGGTGATGGTGCCTTCGCGGACGGCGCGTGCCTCGGTGTAGCTCTGGTGGTCGTCGATGCCGGAGAGGTGGGCCACGGTGGTGCCCGACCGGCGCTGGTGGCGGGCGAAGACGTCCGCGGCGAGGTAGGGGCCGGACAGGTGCCCCAGGTGGAGCTCCCCGTTGGGGGTCGGCGGAGTGGCGGTGACCAGCATGTTCCCCGTCACGGGCGGTCCTTTCGGTCCATCGGGTGGGTGCGGCGGCCGGATGTCGGATGCGTTCCGTCGCGTGGGGTGGTGGGGTATCCCGCGGCGCTGCCGGGAGGGGCAGCGCCGCGGGTCTTTGAGGGGTGTCCTCAGCGGGGCATGAAGGACGGTGCGCAGACCGTGGTTCCGGTGCCGGCCGCCGCCACGCTGCCGGCGCCCTGGCGCAGACGTGCGTAGGCGGGGCTGACGGCGGAGACCACGTCGTGCAGCGGCTGGTCCACCGCGGCGACGCGCGGCAGGATCCGGTCGATCCGGTCCGTCAGCCGTGCGCGCAGCGCCGGGTCGTGGCCCTGCTCGGTGGTGATGGTGCCGCGGCACTCCGGGGTGCTGCAGTTGCATTCCATGGACCAGCCGATGTCCGCGGTGAACGTGGCGTAGTCGCAGGTGACCTCTTCGCCGGGGGCGATGTCGCGGACCGCCACGCCGAAGTCGAGGCCGGTGTCCAGGACGTTGGCCGCGCAGGAGTGGTTCATCAGGAACGCGCCCATGCAGGGCAGCAGGAGACTTCCGTCCTCCAGGAGGTGGCCGTACTTGTCGAGGAGGCCGAAGCGTTCTGCCGGTACGGCGCCCAGCTCGTCGGCGGACCAGGTGGGGCACTTGGCGCAGGGCAGCCAGACGACGGTGCCGGCCGGGATCGGCTCGGTGGCGAACAGGCCCACGTTGTCCGTCGTACTGGGCCGGATGTCGATTCCGGAGGTCAGCACCGGGTCACGCGAGCCGGAGGACGTCGGCCAGGTGCTTCTCGATCTCCTCGACCCGCCGGTGGCTGGTGCCCATGACGAGGTAGCGCCACTTGCCGTCGAAGGCGAGCGTGTCGGCGGTGAGCACCACGCCCTCCGTCGCACCCGGCTCGAACGCCAGGCCGGCTTCGCGTACCAGGCCGAGGCCGGTGGCGAAGTCGGGCGTGACGCCGCCGGGGCGGGAGTCCGCGAGCCAGACCGCGCGGGCGGCGCCCTCGGCTCCGAGGAACCGCCGCACCAGCAGGTCGAGGTAGGTCGCGCCGGTGCGGCGCAGGTTGCTTTCGGTGGCGTACAGCTGACCGTCGCCGGTGATGCCGCCGTCGATGTCGAAGGGGCCCCGGTAGCCGAGCTGGTCCAGGTGGCGTCCGAGTGCGAGGCCGTCGGCGGTCAGCCGGTCCACGGCGGGGGAATTCTCCTCCAGCGGGGTGACCTGGCCGCTGAAGCTGCCGTTGGGGGTGCGCATCTCCCCCACGTGCAGGACCTGCGGGCCCACCTCGGTGACCTCCATCTCCACGGTCACCACGCGGGCGAGGTCCAGGCGCTGCTCGACGACCCAGCCGCGGGGTTGGTCGGACACCTCGGAGAGGTACGAGTCGACCAGCGCCTCCAGGCCCGGCAGGTCCTCGGTGGACAGGAACCGTACGCCGTAGCCGTTGGACCCGCGGACCGGCTTGACCACCGCTCCGCCGTAGGAGGTGACGGTCTCCCGGGCGGCCGTGACGAGTTCGTCGCGGTCGGCGGCCACGCGGCCCGCCGCGACCTGGATGCCGAGCTGGGCCGCGACGTCGCGGAACCCGGGCTTGGTGTTGATCCGGTACACGGCTTCGAGGACCGTCTCGGAGGGCTTGCCGTGGTCGTATCCGTCGACGGGGAGGCTGAGTTCGGCCGCCATGTCGAGCGCGGGGCGGTCCAGGGCGAAGGGCTGGAACCGCAGGCCGGGGGTGGCCTCGGCCAGGAAGCGCAGGCGCTCGGTGAGGCCCGCCTTGCGGACGGCGTCGGTGAGGGTGATCAGGTCCTCGGACGGGGCGGCCACGCACGTGACCTCCGAGCGGGCGAACCCGAGCAGTGCGCAGGCGTACTCCCAGAGGGGCTCGGAGGCGGCGGTGGGAAGCACCACCACGTCGCCCGGCTGCGTGAGCCAGATCTTGCGCGGGGAGACCGCGACCAGGGCCTTGGCGTGCCGCGCCGTGGGGGTGGCAACCATCAGCTCGTTGACGAAGTTACCGAAGATCAGCCGCGGGTGTTCGCGCGTGGTCATGCGGTGGGTCCTTCCTGCTTGATGCCCCCGAAGACGGCGTGGCCGGCCTTCATCCAGTAGGCGTCGACGTGGGTGAATCCGGCGTCCCGCAGCCAGTTCAGCTGGTCGCCCAGTGGCGACGGCCGGTCGAGGGGGTCCGGGTAGTGGTAGTGGCTCCACTCCAGCTCGTGGAACTTCTCGTACGCCTCGCCGACGCCCGCCGCAGCACTCTGCTCGCGCACCGCGTCGTCCCACATCCGGCGGGCCAGCTCGTGCCCGAGCGGGCCGGTCGCCTCCACGAGGTCGGCGAGGACGAAGGCTCCGCCGGGACGGAGCATGGCGTGCACGTCGGCGAACAGCTGCTGCTTGCCTGCGCCGTCCAGGTGGTGGACGGCGAGGGAGGACACCACGGCCCAGGGGGCCTCGTCCCGCTTGCGCCAGTCGCCGGCGGCCAGGTCGAACCGCTCGGTGCGGAAGCGGTCGCCGTACCGGGCGAGCTCGCGGCCCGCGGTGTCCAGCATGGTGGTGCTGATGTCGAGGCCGACGACCTCCGCCTCGGGGAAGGCCTCCAGCAGCGCGGCGCTGAGCCGGCCCTGGCCGCAGCACAGGTCCAGGATCCGGGCGCCGGCCGGCGGAGCCGGGATCACCGAGGCGATGACGCCCGCCTGCGCCTCGCGCTCGGGTACGAAGTACTCCCCGTACCTGATGAAGTCCTGTGAGTCCTGCTCGTTCCAATCCTCTTCCGAGGTCGTCACTCCAAGTCCTTTCCGTCCTGAGGGGTGGGCTCGGGTCGGCCGCCGTGCCGGCCGGCCCGGGCCGGGGAACATTGAGCGCCGCGGGGTCAGACCGCGTCGGCGAACGACTGCCAGGTCAGCCAGCGGGCCAGGTCCCCGGCCTCGGCGGGCACCTCCCTGGCCTCGTCCACGGAGCAGCCGACCAGGCCGACGAGCCAGTCGAGCGTTTCGGCGGGGAACCGGCGCACCGCTCCGTGGGTGGCGACCAGCAGGGCGCCGTCGTCGTCGTGCGTCCACAGCAGCGGGGCGGGCGTCCGGCGCCGGATCGCCGCCGGGGTGTGCTGCGGCTCCGGGTCCTGCGGGGCGATGCCGCGCATGCCGATCGCCGATACGAGGGCGAGCGCCTCGGCGTCGGTCTCGGCGAGGCCGGCGAACTCGCGGTACTCGGCCAGCCACGCGCGGCGCAGCTGCCCGTCCGTGCCGACGGGGACGTCGGTCCACGGCCTGGGGTTGTTGAAACTGCCGGTGTACATGGCGACGTTGAAGGAGAGCGAGGGCTCCGGGGTGTCGCCGACGTGCCAGATGCCGCTGCGCCAGAACATGGCCTGCCCGGCGCCCGGGCGGAGGGTGGTCGTGGTCAGGTGCTCGACGTCGGCCACGGCGAGATCGGGCAGGTACTCCTCCTCGACGTTGCCCAGCGGGTCGGTGTCGGCCCGCACATCGGTGCCCTCGGGGATCCAGTCGCTGGTGTTCCAGAGGTGCATCACCTTCTTGCCCTGGAGCACCATGTGCAGGTTGGTGCACCCTTCGCGGTGGATTCCGCCGGGCGTGGCCGAGTAGCGGCCGAGGAACAGTTCCGACTCGATGTATCCGCGCGGCAGGCCCACGGCGGTGAGCAGCGGCGCGAGCCCGCCGACGAGTACCTCGAAGAGCCCCCGGTGGTACTCCTGCAGGCCGCGTGCGTAGTAGAGGACGGCGTCCGCCTCGCCCTCCACGGACCGTACGGTGCGGTCGAGCCACTCCCAGGGGGTCTCCGTGGCACCGGTCCCGCCCGGCCAGGCGGCCGGATCCGCGACGAACGAGCCGTTGACGAGAAGCTTGAGGGCATCGGTGAATTCGCCGGAGGCCCGCACCCGGGCGGCCGCAAGGCCGGCCTGCCAGACGAGGTTCTGGTCGAGTTCCGCCAGGTCCCAGTCGCACACCATCCAGTTGACGTTCCGTTCACTGATGGCCGGATTGATCAGCGTTCCGCGCACTGCGCTTTCCTCCCTGTCGCAAACGCCGTACCGCATGGCCCGTCCAGAGCGGTCAGATCTGGAGTTCATGGGGTGGCGGAAATATAGGCGATTGCCGATTGAACGTCTTGAACGCAGCCAGGTCCCGGGTGTCAAAAACACCTGTCGACCGATGGTGGTGAGTCGGTGGACCCGAGAGTGAGAGTCGCGGCGACTGAGGCCCGACATGGTCACGCTGCTCGGAGAGTCATCAACATCCGGAGCGACCTTTACCAAATCGCGAAGGCCCGGATGATCAAAGCCTACGTCACGACCGTTCCTCGTCAACCCTCACTTTGCGCCATGCACTATGCCCGATTTCATACAGGTTTACCCGGGCAAGAGGGCGTCGATCTGGCCAATCGGCGATCCCAAACGATCTCCGTTGACACTCCAGATTTCATGTAGTTGAATCACTGGGACCAACATCGAGAGCAATTCACGGCGATCCCGCAAAAGCGGCGACAGGCCGAGATCAATGCCCGGGCGAACCAAGCTCGCAGGCCCGAAAATTACGGGGGAAACAGTGAAGTATTTAACGCGCCCAAAACACGGCCGGCGTAGCTCCATGACGTACGCGTCAAGCGCGATGAGAAGAAACGAGCAGAGAGCGGGGATCGACACCTCCGCCCGCTCATGAAGCAGGTGGACGTCGCCGTTGTCGGGGCGGGAATCACCGGAATCCTGACGGCCCGTGAATTATCCGCCCGCACTCCCACCCGGTCGATCGTGGTGGTCGAGTCCGGCGATCTGGCCGGCGGTGCCAGCCGACGCTCCGCGGGGGTCCACTTCCCCCGCGGCGTCACACCGCGCGCCCGCGCCTTCGCCGCATACAGCCACGACTACTACGCGCAACTGCTCATGGACCACCCGTCCTGGCCCCTCTTCCCACTCGACGTGTCCGTCGTCGCCCGCGAAGCCCGTGCCCCGGCGCTGTCGGAGAAGTACCTGGATCACGCCCGCCTCGTCAGGGGCGGCGGCACCCATCCCCTCGTGAACCTTCCGGCGGACTCCGCCGTATGGCACGGCAGCGGCTGCCACTACGCCGACGTCCCGGCGCTCACCCGCCTGCTCGCCGGACAGCTGCGCGACCGCGTCGAACTCAGGGAGGGCGTGGCGGTCGTCGGCCTGTCACCCGACGGCGACGGCTGCACGCTCCGGCTCAGTACGGGCGGGACGATCCGTGCCGGCCGCGTGGTCCTCGCACCGGGCCCCTGGCTGCACACGGGCCCGTGGAAGGAGCTGGTGGCCCCGCTCGGCGCGCGGGTGAAGAAGATCGTCGCGCTCCACATCGACCAGCGGCCCACCGAAGAGGACCCTGTGCTCGTCTTCGACGACGAGGACGCCTTCCTCCTCCCCATGGTGCAGCGCGGGTACTGGCTGTTCAGCTACACCTGCCAGGAGTGGGACGTCAGCCCCGACACGGTCTCCGCCAGTCTGTCGAGCAGAAACGTGGCCGAGGCCCGCGAACTGCTCCACCGCTACGCACCGCACCTGCGGGCGGCCGCGACGGCCGGCCGGGTCTTCTGTGACGCGTACAGCCCGGACGGCGCGCCGCTGGTCGAGCCCCTCGACCCTGCGGGACGGCTCGTCTTCGCCGGCGCCTCCAGCGGCTCGGGCTACCGCTTCGCCCCCGCGACGGCCGCCGCCGTCGCGGACCTGGTCGCACGCTGACGCGACGGGGGCGGGCCCCTGCCCTCGTGCTGACGCCGGGGCGGGCCCGGCCCCTGATCCTTGACCGGTACACACACGGGATAGAGGCTTCGACAAGCATGACCACGAACCACCAGCCGTCCGCATCCGCCCGGGTCGGACAGGAGGTCGCCGAGATCTCGTGGAACGAGTCGCTCATCCACCAGCTCGAGATCCACCACAACACGGTGGACTACTCCAGCTATCAGGGCGGCACCGTCCACATGATCTCGTCTGGTGTGAACTACCTGCGCCCGCCGTCGGTGATCCTGCGCAGCATCGCCGAGGACGCACGCGACTGGAAGTACATCAACTGCTACTGCGGCCCCCTCGGCGAATCCATCCTCCGCAGCGGCGCCCTGGTCTACGAGGAGAGCCTCAAAGGAAGCCCCCTGGACGCGCCCGTCGACACCGCGCTGACCGTCGGCGCGGCCGAAGGCGTACGGCTCTCCTTCGACTTCCTCCGCCGGGTCCGCGGAGCGGAAAAGGTACTGGTCGCAGGGCCCCAGTACTCCATCGTCCACCAGACCATCCTCTCGGCGGGTCTGACGTTCCATGAGGTGTTCACGGACCGCGAAGGGGTTTTCCTGCCGAGTCCGGCGGAAATCGAGGCGGCACTCGACGCCTCCGGCGCCACCGTGCTGTTCCTCACCGAGCCCAACAACCCCTCCGGTGAACAGCATTCGGAAGCGGAATTCGACGAGATCGTCGGAATCCTCAAGCAGCGGGGTACGCACCTCGTACTCGACAAGGTCAGCGCCGATTTCGCGGCCCACCCGGACATCCGGGTCCTCAACTACGGCGCGGCACTGGACCGGCACGACTACTGGAACCGGACGCTGGTGGTCGACGGGCTGGCGAAACGGCGGGCGGTCAGCGGCCTGCGCTTCGGCTACGCCATGGGCTCCCCGGAATTCGTCGAATTCATCGAGAACCAGCGCTTCGGCGGGTGTCCGCCCCTCGTCGCCGTGTCGGGCATCGCCCGCGACCTGGCCTACTCCGCGCACCTGCGGCGAGAGCAGCTCGGGGGAGGCGGCGTCTCGGAAGCCCTCTGGCAGCGCTTCAAGGGCCTCAACGACGCCTCCCGCGAGCTGCTGGCCGTGAGCGACACCTCCGAGGTCGAGGAGTACCGGCTGGAACTGCGGGACATGTACCAGACCATCGCCGACAACAGGCGGCTCGCACAGGAGACGCTCCCGCCGTGGCAGCTCGCCGCGACACCGCTCCACGCCGGCTTCAACTACCTCGCCTGCCTACCCGGCCCGGACGCCGATCCCCTCGCCTTCGGCCGGCGCCTCTACGACGAGAGCCGCGTCTCCTGCTTCCCCCTGGCCTGCTTCACCGCCGACACCGAGCTGGCCGCGGCCAAGAGCCCCGCAGGTGCCCACTGGCTGCGGATCACCTGCGCCAGCGACCGGCCCGTCTTCGAGGCCCAGATCGAAGCACTGCGCACGTTCCTGACGGACCACGCCTGAGGCGTGCGCGAACCACTCTTGGGGCGTGTGCGGCGGGCCACTGCTGAGGCGTGCGGCGGGCCGGACAGTGTTGCGACGGAAGAACAAGGAACGGACGGACGTAACCATGGCAACAGAGGACACCACGTCGGTGGCGGAGCCGGCGCCGGCCGCGACGCCCGAGCGCCGTTGGCGCGGGCTGCTGACGAACCGCGACTTCGTGATCGTCTGGGGCGGGTTCACCGTCTCGTCGGTGGGCACGGCGCTCTCCAACCTGGCCGTGCCGATCCTCGCCCTCGGTCTCTCCGGCTCACCCACCATGGCCGGCCTCGTGGGAGCCGCCCGGCTCGCCCCCTACCTACTGCTGAACCTCCTGGCCGGCGTGTTCATCGACCGCTGGGACCGCCGCCGCGTCATGATCGTCGCGGACCTGGGCCGCTTCGCCGCGCTGGCGACGATCCCGGTCGCCTACGCCTTCGACAGCCTGACGATCGCGCACCTGGCAGCGGTCGCCTTCCTGGAGGGCGTCGGGCACGTCTTCTCGGCCGTCTCCCACCTGTCCGCCCTGTCAAAGCTGGTCCCCCAGGAGCAGCTGGCCTCCGCCAACGCCCTCAACGAGGTGGCCGACTCCGCAGCCGGCGTCGGCGGATCCGCACTCTCCGGCGCTCTGATCGGCCTGGCCAGGAACTCCACGCTCGGCGCCGTCTACAGCTACGCCGTCGACGCCGTCACCTACCTACTCTCGGGGGCCTCGCTGCTGTTCGTACGGAAGTCGTTCCAGGAGGAGCGGCCGGCCGACGAACAGCGCTCCGTGATGGCCGACCTCAAGGAGGGGATGTCGTTCCTCTGGCGGCAGCGCCTGCTGCGCCTGCTCATGGTGATGGTCACCTTGATCAACTTTCTTCAGGCGCCGCTCAATCTGGCCACCATCGTCCTCGCCACCGAGGACCTCGACATCAACGCCGGACTGATCGGCCTCATCCTCGCCGCGGTCGGCCTCGGCACGGTGGTCAGCGCGTTCGCCGCATCATGGCTGCGTGAGCGCATCAGCCTGCGCACCATGGCACTCGGCTCCGTCGCCCTGTGGGCCGTCGCGGCAGCCGCGATGGCCGCCGCACCGTCGATCGTCCTCCTCGCCGCCGGCGTCCTGATCACGAACCTGCTGTGGCCGATCTTCGCGGTGTCCCTGGTGACCTACCGGCTGTCGGCCACACCGGACCACCTCCAGGGCCGCGTCAACAGCGCCTTCCGCACCCTGTCGTTCGGCGTGGAACCCCTGGGACTGGCCATCGGTGGTGCCCTGATCGCCTCCCAGGGCCCACGCTTCCTGTTCTGGGGAGCCGCGGTGGGCCTGTTCGCGATCTTCCTGGGCAGCGTCGCGACGTGGCGGGGGACGCTGACGCCGGAAACGGCTGCGGCCGCCTCGTCCGAGGAGTCCTGAGGGGGCTGAGGAGTCCTGAGGGGGCTGAGGGAGCCTGCACCGGGCGGGAGGGGGCCTGAGGGACCTGCTCACGGGTGGCGGTCGCGCACCTTGCCGACCGACTGGAGAGTGCGCACCGCTGCGGTCTTGAGCCGGGGCCGCTCGCGTACGAACCGCCGGACGGCACGCGACGGTTCACGGCTCCGTCTGGCTGCCGAGTCACCACCGGCGCCCGCTAGCCTGATTTCGGGTCCACCTGGTGCCAACCAGCTCTGGTATGTGACAACTAAAATCTGTGGTCACACGCGGTCAACGCCGTACCCGCGGCATCCCGAGCCCGATCCAGGAGATGATCTCCCGCTGGATCTCGTTGTTGCCGCCGCCGAAGGTGAAGATCACGGCGGAGCGGTAGCCGCGCTCCAGCTCGCCGTGGAGGACGGCGCCCGCGGAGCCCTCCTTGAGCGGGCCGGCGGCGCCGACGACCTCCATCAGCCAGGCGTAGGCGTCGCGGCGCGCCTCGGAGCCGTACACCTTGACGGCGGACGCGTCCTGCGGGGTGAGGCTGCCCTCCTGGACGGCGTTCACCATCTGCCAGTTGAGCAGCTTCATCGCGTCGAGCTTGGCGTGGGTGCGGGCGAGGCGGCCGCGGACCCAGCCCAGGTCGATGACGCGGCGGCCGTCCGCGAGCTTGGTCCCGGACGCCCACCGCTGGACGTTGTGGAGTGCGCGGATGGCCATGGTGCCGTGGGCGGCGAGGGTGACGCGCTCGTGGTTGAGCTGGTTGGTGATCAGCCGCCAGCCCTTGTTCTCCTCGCCGACGCGGCGGGAGACGGGGACGCGGATGTTCTCGTAATAGCTGGCGGTGGTGTCGTGGGAGGCGAGGGTGTTGATCAGGGTGCAGGAGTAGCCCGGGTCGGAGGTCGGCACGAGGAGCATGGTGATGCCCTTGTGCGGCGGGGCGTCCGGGTCGGTGCGGACGGCGAGCCATACCCAGTCGGCGGTGTCTCCGTTGGTGGTCCAGATCTTCTGGCCGTTGACGACGTACTCGTCGCCCTCACGGACGGCCCGGGTCTTGAGCGCGGCGAGGTCGGTGCCCGCGTCGGGCTCGCTGTAGCCGATGGCGAAGTCGATCTCGCCGGAGAGGACCTTCGGCAGGAAGTACGCCTTTTGCTCGTCGGTGCCGTACTGCATGATCGTCGGCCCGACGGTGTTGAGCGCCATCAGTGGCAGCGGTACGCCTGCCTGGGCGGCCTCGTCGAAGAAGATGAACTGCTCCATCGGGGTCAGCCCGCGGCCGCCGTATTCCTTCGGCCAGCCGACGCCGAGCCAGCCGTCGGTGCCGAGCCGGCGGATCGTCTCCCGGTAGAAGCGCTTCTGGGCGGCGGGGTCGGCGTAGCGGGCGTAGGCGTTGTCCGGTACGAGCCCGTCGAAGTACGCACGCAGCTCGGCGCGCAACTGCTGCTGCTCAGGCGTGTATTCGAGGTGCACGGCCCCTCCAGGCGTCTCGCTCGCTCCGGTCGCTGCGGCGCGGACACAGTAGAACGTGTTGCAGTAATTCGGAAGGGTGCGGGCACAGGCGGTGGCGGCGGTCGGGCCCTACGAGCGGGCTCGTCGGGCCGTACGAGGGGGCGCCGAGGGCGCGCGTCGGGCCGTACGAGGGGGCGCGTCGGTGGCGTGTCGGTGGCGTGTCGGCCGGGGCTGGAACGGTCGAGGTCCCTGCCCCTCCTCCCGTGGAGTCCCGATGGATCACACACTCCCGCTCCGCTTCGTCCAGGTCACCGGTGTCCGCCGGCTCACGCCGCGCATGGCTCGGATCACCTTCGGCGGACCGGATCTCACCGGGTTCACCCTGGACGCACCCGACCAGCAGGTGAAGCTGTACTTCCCGCGCCCCGGGCAGCGGGCGCCGCGCCTGCCCGAACCGGGCGCGGACGGTGATGTGATGCGCTGGTACGCGGCGTTCAGCGCGATCCCGGAGGCCGAGCGGCCGTGGATGCGGAGCTACACGGTCCGGGCGTGCGATGCGCGACGCGGAACGATCGACATCGATTTCGTTCTGCACGAGGACGCCGGTCCCGCGACGCGGTGGGCCGCGGCGGCCCGCCCCGGGGACACACTCGGCATGTTCGGTCCCTCGGCGTACTTCACCCGGCCCATCGACCTCGGGGCGGCGCAGTGGGTGCTGCTCGCCGGTGACGAGACGGCGCTGCCCGCGATCGGCACGATCCTGGAGTGGCTGCCCGCAGGAACCCGCACCCTCGTGTACGCGGAGGTCGCCGACGCCGCCGAGGAGCAGCGCCTCGCGACGCAGGGCGAGGTGACGGTCCACTGGCTGCACCGGAACGGGCGTCCGGCCGGACCTGGCGGGCCGCTGGTCGGCGCGGTACGCACGGCCGCGTTCCCGCCCGGACCGGTGTACGCATGGCTCGGCGGCGAGGCGAGCGCGGTCCGCGCGCTGCGGCGCCACCTGGTCGGCGAACGCGGCGTCGACAAGCGGTCGGTCGACTTCGCCGGTTACTGGCGGCAGCGGCTGAGCCAGGACGACGCCCCGACCGAGGCGGACCTCGCGGAGGCGCGCGAGCGGCTCGCGCAGGCGCGGGATCAGGGGTAGGCCTGCACCGTGTGCGCGACGTCGTGGCGGTCCGGCTTGCCCGGTGCCGTGACGGTGACCGGCGTGTCCGTCCTCCATCGCCGGACGGGCTGGGTGGTCGGGGGTGCCCCGTGCCGGGTCGGTGCCGTCCCGGTCCGCTCCGGCGTGTCCTGGACTGCGCTGCATCCGATATGCGGCTCCGCCGCGTGGTCACCGCGCTTCGCGCGAGCTGCGGGCGCCAGATCGCCCCGGTGGGTGGCCGCACCCCGTTGGTTTGTGGGCAGTCGTTCCGCAGGGAACCACCCATCGGGCCGCAGAGGCACACGTCAGACGAGGGCCGCGGCCTCCTCCACCGTGAGGACGGCGCCCTCCTCGTACGCTCGCGCGTACTTCTCCGGGTCCAGCGCCGCGCGTACCTCCGTCTCCGCCAGGCGTCGCAGCGGCCCCTCCGCGGACGGCGGGAACGGGCGGAAGCCGGCGAAGCCGCCCGACGCGGCGGCGCGGTGGGCGTCGTAGGCGCCGAGGAGGCGGGCGGCGGACTCGGCGCGCCCCAGGTGGGCACCGGCGCAGGCGGCGACCGGGAACTGGTCGACGATCAGCCCGGGCGCGACCAGGTACGCCAGGCTCGCCAGTTCGCGTACGGCGTCACGGGCGTGTGCGCCGGCGGGCTCGTACGCGCCGTCGAGGCAGTCCAGCCAGGCGTGCATCCCGGCCACCGTCCCGGTGAACAGCGGGGGCGTTCCCGCCGGGAACTCCTCGGCGGTGAGCCGCAGTTGCTCACGGGCCGGGTCCGTACGGCCGGTGCGGCCATAGTGCCGTGCCAGCAGCAGCCTGGCCGGCTTGACCGCCTGTCCGGCGAAGGCCCGGGACTCCTCGACGGCCTCGCGCAGGAGGTGCTCCGCCGCCTCTTCGCCGGCTCGTTCCAGGCCGGCTTCCAGACGTACGGAGGCGAGGCGCGCCTTGAACACCGGCACCTGGGCATGCGCGCCGATCCGTGCGGACGTCTTCATCGCCCGCTCGAAGTCCAGGGCGGCCGTCTCGTACGCCCCGCGGCTCTCGTGTGCCTCACCGCGCGCGGACAGCGACTCGGCGACACCCCACAGATCACCGGCGCGCTCGAAGACGGCGAGGGCCTCGTCGGCGTCGCCCGGGCCGTCATCGAGGAGCTTCGCCCGCATCAGGAGGGCCAGGCCGAGGTCCCAGGCGTCGTATCCGTGCACGCGGCATCCGTGCACCAAGGCGTCGATGCTCTCGCGGAGCCCGGTGAACTCGCCTGTCATCAGCCGCGCGAAGTACCACATGGACCCGGGCTGGCGGCAGTTCTGCGGCAGGCCCGGGCTGTACGCGGCGACGATCCCGGACAGGTCAGGTCCCGCGGCGCCCGCGGCGAGCATGAGCAGCCGTACGCCTCTGCGCGCCTCCCACAGCTGCTCCGGCTCCCAGGGCGGCGGCGTGTCCGTGCACCGCTCGGGCAGTGGCGCGGCGTGTCGCACCGGCGCCGCGAACGGGTCGGGGCCGAGCGCGGCGACCGCGGCGGCCCAATGGCGGGCGTCCGCCTGATGATTGCGCAGCTGCCAGAACCAGCTCATCGACAGCGTCAGACAGAGCGCGTCCTGCTCGTCGCCGCGCGCGGTCGCGGTGCGCAGGGCGGCCCGAACATTGTCGTGCTCGGTCTCCAACCGCTCCAGCCACTCCGCCTGGCCCGGGCCCCGCAGCAGGGGGTCGCCGGTCCGTACGAGCTCCCGGTACGCCACGAGATGGCGGCGTTCGACGGCGTCACGCTCACCGGCCTCGTCGAGGCGGCGCGCCGCGTAGGCGGCGACGGTGTCGAGGAGCCGGTACCTCATCCGTCCGGCCGCTCCGTCGGGCCGGGCGACGACGAGCGACTTGTCGACCAGGGAGGCGAGCAACTCCGCGTCCCCGCACACGGTCTGGGCCTGCTCCGGGGCGCAGCCGCCCGAGAAGACGGACAGGCGGCGCAGTACGGCGCGTTCGGGCGCGTCGAGCAGGTCCCAGGACCAGTCGACGACGGCCCGCAGGGTCTGCTGCCGGGGCAGTGCGGTCCTGCTGGTCCTTCCTCCGGTGCTGAGCAGCCGGAAGCGGTCGTCCAGGCGGTCGGCGATCTGGCGCGGCGAGAGCGCGCGGAGGCGGGCGGCGGCGAGTTCGATGGCGAGCGGGAGCCCGTCGAGGCGGCGGCAGATCTCCGCGCACGCCTCCGGGTCCTCGTCCGTGCGGAACCCGTCGCGGGCCGCCGCCCCTCGCTCGGCGAGCAGCCGCAGCGCCCCGCCCCGGGTCAGTGGCTCCACCTTCCGCACGGCCTCCCCGGGCACGCCCAGCGGCTCGCGGCTGGTGGCCAGCACGGACACGCCGGGGCAGCGGGTGAGCACGGTCTCGACGAGCCCGGCGACCGCGTCGACGACGTGCTCGCAGTTGTCCATGACGAGCAGCATCCGCCGCGCCCCGCAGACCTCCACGAGCTGCGCCGGCGGCTCCGGGCCCCGGCCCTGCGGGTCCCCCGCCGCTCGTACGTGAGGCTCGCGCGCCCCGAGTGCCGTCAGCACGGCCTCGGTCACGCTCGCACCGTCCCGTACGGAGGCGAGTTCGATCACCCAGACGGTGTCGGCGGCACCGCGCGCACCGTCGGCCGCCTCCAACGCCAGCCGCGTCTTACCGACCCCGCCGGTTCCGACGAGAGTCACCAGCCGGTGGCTGGCCAACTGCTCACGGAGCGCCTCGAGTTCCCGGTCGCGGCCCACGAAGGAGGTGAGCCGGGCTCGCAGATTGCCGTGGCGGGGAAAGCCCGTCAGTGTCCCCTGAGCGGCCGGGGCCGACAGAGCCGCCGGGCCCGATGGGCCCAGCAAGTCCTCGTACAGCGAGCGCAGTTCCGGGCCCGGGTCCGTGCCCAGACTCTCGGCCAGGGCGGCGCGGACGTGTTCGTAGGCCTGGAGGGCCTCCGCCGGGCGGCCTGATGCGCGGAGGGCGCGGATGCGGAGGGCGTGAAGGGATTCGTCGAGCGGGTGCGCGGCAGTCAGTTCGGCGAGGTCCGCGAGGGCGGCCTCCGGACGGCCGAGGGCGACGTCGGCGGCCGCGCGTGCCCTTCGCGCCTCGGCGTGGCGGCGTTCGGCGCGGACGGCGACGGGGCCGACGTCATGGCCCGGCAGATCCGCCAGGGCGGGGCCGCGCCACAGGGAGAGGGCCTCGTCGAGGAGGTGCGCGGCGCGAGCGGGGTCGTCCGCGCGGAGCGCCTGCGTACCCTGCTCGGTCAGCCGCTCGAAGCCGTACAGGTCGATCGTGTCCGGCTCGGCCGCGAGCCGGTAGCCGCCGGGGACCGAGGTGATCGCGTCGCGGCCCAGAGCGCGCCGCAGCCGTGCGATCAAGGCCTGGAGCGCGGCGGTGGTGTCCGCGGGCTGCTCGTCGTCGCCGCCCCACACCTCGTCGATGAGCTCACCGGCCCGCAGCGGCCGCCCGCCGCCTGCGGCCAGCGCGGTCAGCAGCGCGCGCAGCCGGGCGCCGCTGAGCGGCACCTCGCTTCCGTCTGGGCGGAGCACATGCGTGGCGCCGAGGATGCGGTAGCGGTAGGTCACCCGGTCATTCTCGCGCCCTGCGGCCGTTCCCCCGCACGAGGCTGCGGGCCCGGCCGACATGCCGGCTGCCCGGGAAGTGGGGTCCCGCTCCATGTCCCGGTCCCGGGTGCCGCCTCTACCGTCCGGCTCCATGAACTCACTGAGAGCCACGTCACATCGCCTGCGCCACCGACTGCTGTCCGTGCTCGCCTCGGTCGCCTTCCTCGCCGTCCTACCGCTCCCGTCGGCCCCGGCAGCCGCCGCCCCGGCCGTCCAGGAAGTCACCGGCTTCGGATCCAACCCCGGTGCCCTCCGGATGTTCCGTTACGTCCCCGACGGCCTGCCCGCCGGCCGCCCCGTCGTCGTGGTCCTCCACGGCTGCACCCAGAACGCCACCGGCTACGGCACCGGCAGCGGCTGGACGGAACTCGCCGACCGCTGGGGCTTCTCGCTCGTCCTGCCGCAGCAGACTCCCGCCAACAACGCGAGTTCGTGCTTCAACTGGTTCCAGGCGGGCGACATCGCCCGCGGCCAGGGCGAGGCCGCCTCCATCGCCCAGATGACCGACCGCCAGCTCACGGACGCGTCCGGCGACCCGGCGCGCGTGTACGTCACCGGGCTGTCGGCCGGTGGCGGCATGACCGCGGTGATGATGGCCGCGTACCCGGAGAAGTTCGCCGCCGGCGGCGTCGTCGCGGGGCTGCCGTACGGCTGCGCGCAAGCGGCCGGTTCCCCGTACGTGTGCATGTACGTCGGCGCGACGCAGACACCCCGCCAGTGGGGCGACCGGGTACGGGCCGCCCGGCCCGGGTACACCGGACCGTGGCCCGCGCTCACGGTCGTGCACGGGACGGCGGACTACACCGTGAAGCCCGTGAACATGGACGATCTGATGCGGCAGTGGACGGACGTCCACGGCGCCGACCAGGCCCCCGACACCAGCGACACCGTCGCCGGTCACCCCCACCGGGCGTACCGCGACCCGGCCGGGAACGCAGTCGTCGAGACGTACTCGATCACCGGGATGGGCCACGGCCAGCCGGTCGACCCGGGCACCGCGGCGACGCAGTGCGGCACGGCGGGCGCGTATCTGCTGGATGTGAATCTGTGCGCGGCGTACCGGCTGGGCCATGGCTGGGGTCTCGGCTGAGTCGACGATCTCCATGTCCGAATTCCGCCGGTCACGCGGACCGGCACGACGCACCCTGGGGGGGTGGAACACACGGATCAGAGAGGACTGACGGACCGATGACGGTCTCCCCCACCAGGATGAACAGGCGTGTGGCCGGAGCCGACTGGGCGGCTGTCGCCGCGGAGCTCGACGCCTTCGGCTGCGCGCCGACGCCCAGGCTGCTCACTCCCGCGGAGTGCCGCGGCGTTGCCGGGCTGTACGACGACGAGGAGCGGTTCCGCACCGCCGTCGACATGGCCCGGCACCGCTTCGGCTCCGGCGAGTACCGCTACTTCACTCATGACCTGCCGGATGTCGTCCGGGAGTTGAGGGACGCGCTGTATCCGCGCCTGCTGCCCGTCGCCCGGGACTGGGCGGCGCGGCTCGGCCGTCCGGCGCCGTGGCCCGACAGCCTGGAGGAGTGGTTGTCCCAGTGCCACGAGGCCGGACAGGACCGGTCGGCGCAGATCCTGCTCCGATACGGGACAGGCGACTGGAACGCCCTGCACCGTGATGTGTTCGGCGAGATGGTCTTCCCGCTCCAGGTCGTGATCGGCCTGGACGCGTACGGCACGGACTACACGGGCGGCGAGTTCCTGCTGGTCGAGCAGCGGGCGCGGGCACAGTCACGGGGTACCGCCACCCCGCTCCGGCAGGGCCACGGGCTGGTCTTCACCACCCGCGACCGGCCGGTGCGCTCGGCGCGCGGCTGGTCGGCGGGGGCGATGCGGCACGGAGTGAGCGTCGTCCGCTCGGGGCGACGGCATGCGCTTGGGCTGGTCTTCCACGATGCGGCCTGACCGAGGTACGGGCCTCGGTGCGGGGCGCCTCCGGCGGTTCGGGCCCGCCCGGGCCCGCCCGGTACCGGGTGGGCGCCCGGGGTGTCCGTCCTCAAGCGCCGGACGGGCTTGGTGCGGCTGCTGTCGGTGGGTGGCGGGTCGGGGCCCCTCCGGGCTCGCCTCCTCGGAAATCGGTGGGTACGGCGTCGTCCGGTACCACCGCCCGATTTCCTGCGGGGGCGACCCTGCACGGCCCCGCCCCGGCCGTCCCCCGACTGCAGGTCGGGGGGGTGACCCCGTGGCTTGTGGGCAGTCGTTCCGCAGGGCGGAACGGGTGGGCACAAACCCGCCCACCGGGGCGAGCCACGACCGGTGACCATCCCCGGGGACGCGCAGGGGTCGTGTTCGGGACACTAAAGCGTGATTTGTGGCGCGCGGCGTGGGCGATGACTGGTGGGTCCGGGGTTTGCGCGCGCCGTAAATCATGCCGTCCCGGATACGAGCCCCGGAGCGGACCCGGGACGGCAACCGCCAGGTACCGGGCACCCCCGACCACCCAGCCCGTCCGGCGATTGAGGACGGACACCCGGGTCGCGCCCGCGGTACCGGCGCGCACAGCCCGTCCGGCGTTTGAGGACGGACACACCGGCCCACCCGGTACCCGCACCGCGGCTCTCAGAGCCCCCAGAAGGGCCCGCTCAGGCCCACCTCGGCGAAGTAGGCCGCCGCGGTCGCCGGGTCGCGGCGCCGGTAGCCGCGGTCGAGTCGGCCCGTGTACCAGCCGCGGGCCAGCCGCCAGAGTGTGGCGAGGTCCATGACGTAACCGCGTGACTCGCCGGTCCGCCCCAGCCAGCCGTCGACGCAGTCGGTGGAGCAGAACAACCGCTGGTGGGCGCATGCGTGGACAACGTCGTTCCACACGTGGTCGGCGGGGACGAGGAAGTGCGCCACCTGGGCCCCGGGCGGCGGGGCTGCGCGTCCGACGACCCAGGCGTGCGGTGTGTCGCAGGCCCGGCAGCGGGTGGCGACGAGGACGTCGGGTTCACCGGTGAGCAGATGCGGCACGGCGAAGGAGTCCCAGGCGCAGCCGCCCCACCACAGTGTCCGGGTGCCCATCCTTGATCTTGCGTGGGTGTCCCCGGCTTCGGCCGGGGAGGGAAACGCATCCTTGGCGCGGAGGTGCGAAGCGCCGGAGTTCTCTTCGTTGTCAGTGGCCTCCGCTAGGTTGATCACACATGGGCCGAAGGGGGGTGGGTCGGGTGATGCGTGCGTACAAGTTCCTCATGCGGCCCACCGTGGGCCAGCAGATCGCGCTCGGCGAGATGCTGCGCGATCACTGCTCCCTCTACAACGGGGCGTTGCAGGAGCGCCGGGATGCCTACCGGCATGTCTCCAGGACGATGGTCCGGTACGGGCAGCAGTCCGCGCAGCTCAAGGACATCCGGGCATTCGACCCGCAGCGGCAGGGCCGGTGGTCGTTCTCGTCCCAGCAGGCGACGCTTCGCCGACTGGACAAGGCGTTCGCCGCGTTCTTCCGCCGCGTCAAAGCCGGAGAGAAGCCTGGCTATCCCCGGTTTCGCGGGGTGGGCCGGTTCGACACGGTGGACTTTCCCAAGGACGGGGACGGCTGCCGCTGGGACTCCACCCCGCATGACCCGGTGACCCGCGTCCGCCTCCAGGGCATCGGGCACGTCCGGGTGCACCAGCACCGCGCCGTGGTCGGCAAGGTCAAGACCGTCTCGGCCAAGCGCGAGGGCAAGCGCTGGTACGTGGTGCTGACCGCCGAGCAGTCCGAGCCCGAGCCGCTGCCCGCGACCGGCAGCGTGGTCGGCATCGACATGGGCATAGCCTCGTTCCTCACCACATCCAACGGTCAGCGCGTCGCCAACCCGCGCCACGGCCGCAAGGCAGCCGCGAAACTCGAAGCCGCACAACAGGCCCTCTCCCGGTGCAAGCGCGGTTCGAAGCGCCGTCGCAAGGCCGTCGAGCGCGTCGCGACCCTGCACCGTAAGGTCCGCCGCCAGCGCCTGGACCACGCACACAAGACCGCTCTCGGCCTCGTGCGCGAACACGATTTCATCGCGCACGAAGACCTCAAGATCCGCAACATGGTCAAGACCCCCACGCCGAAGCCCGACCCCGACCAGCCGGGCGCGTTCCTGCCCAACGGGGCCGCCGCCAAGGCGGGGCTGAACCGTTCGATCGCTGATGCCGGATGGGGGGTGTTCCTGACGATCCTGAACGCCAAGGCTGAAAGCGCCGGACGGGAAGTGATGGCCGTGGAACCCCGCAACACCTCCCGGCGGTGCCCCGAATGCGGGCACACCGCCAAGGAGAACCGGCCCACCCAGGAGAAGTTCCACTGCACCGCGTGCGGCCACCAGGCACACGCGGACACGGTGGGCGCCCAGAACGTTCTACGGACCGGGCTGGCCCGTCGCGACGCCCAACCGGCATAGCGAGAAGCCCCCGCGTTCACGCGGGGGAGGAGTCACGACGGAGAAGCCGAGGGTGACCGCGGCGAAGGGGTGGGCCATGACGACCCGCTCGCCGCCGGGGGTCTGCGGGTCGTCGAGGACGAGATCGCGGTGCTCGTGCAGGGCCCGCAGAGCCTGCCGTACCTCGGCGGGGCTCCGGCCTGTTGCGGCGGCGAGGGCAGCGGTGTCCGCGGGCCGTCCGGTGCGTGCGAAGGCGTCGTAGACGGCGAGGCGGACGTCCTCGGCCGGATCCGGTGCGGGGTGCTGGTCGGTCATCGCTGGTTCCTGTCCGTACGCGAGGTGGGCGGGGCGTGCTGGGTGCTCGGGGTACGTGCCCAGCGTGCGCCGCGGCGGGCGCGTGTGTCTTGAACGCCGGTGTGCGTCGCGGGTCCGGTCGCCGCTTGACCCTTACGCCACGTCAGGCTTCACGCTGTACCGCGACGAAAGGCAGGACCACCATGAGTTACTCCGTCGGCCAGGTCTCCGACTTCGCCGGGATCACCGTGCGCACGCTGCACCACTACGACCGGACCGGGCTCCTCTCCCCCACCGAGCGCAGTGCTGCCGGCTATCGCCTGTACAGCGACGCCGATCTGGCCAGGCTCCAGCAGATCCTCTTCTACCGGGAGCTCGGCTTCTCGCTCGAGGAGATCTCCGCCCTTCTCCAGGACCCGGAGGCCGATGTCCTGGAGCAACTGCGGGCCCGGCACAGGGTGCTCGGTGAGCAGATCGAGAAACTGCGGCGGCTGGTGGAGGTCGCGGAGCATGCGATGGAGGTGCAGCAGACGGGTGTGCGGCTGACGCCGGAGGAGCGGTTCGAGGTGTTCGGGGAGATCGCGTTCGATCTGAGCTACGCCACGGAGGCGCAGGTGAAGTGGCAGCACAGCGAGGGCCACCAGCAGGCCATGGCGAGCGCCGCCGCGCACACCAAGGAGGACTGGGCGCGGCTCATGGGCGAGGCGGCCGTCTGGCGGAAGGACCTGTTGGCCGCGTTCGACGACGGGGAGCCGGCGGACGGTGAGCGGGCGAGGGAGCTCGCCGAGGAGCACCGGCAGCACATCGCCCGCTGGTTCACCCCGTGCCCGCAGGACATGCACATCCGCATCGCCGACGATTTCGCCTCGAGTCCGCGTGCGTTCGCCCTCGTCGTGCCGCCGTCGCAGCAGCGGCCCGGGCTGGCCGCCTATCTGCGGGCCGCCGTTCACGCCAATGCGGTCCATGCCGATGCCGCCGGGCCGGCCCTTTCTGGAGGAGACCGGTGAAGATCCTGATCACCACGGCCGGTTCGTACGGGGACGTCGCCCCGTACACGGGACTGGGCGCCCGGCTCCGGGAGGGCGGGCACGAGGTCGCGCTCGCGGCGCACGAGTCGTTCGCCGGGCTCGTACGGGACGCGGGTCTCGCGTTCCGGCCGCTGCCCGCGGACCCGAGCGGTCACGGTCCGGCCGCGGGCGGACGGGAACTCGTGCGCGCTGCCGTCGAGTTCGCCCGGCGGCTCGGTCCCGGCCTCGTGGATGCCGTACCGGACGGCGACGGCACCGAGTTGCTGCTGATGTCGACCACGACGGCTCCTCTGGCGCGGCACATCGCCGAGGCCCGGGAGATCCGCTCCCTCGACGTGCGGCTCCAGCCGGACGCCCCGACGCGGGACTTTCCGCCGCCGGTCGGGGGTGCCCGTTCACTGGGCGGCTCGGGCAACCGGGCGCTCGGCCGATTCTCGCTGAGGATGGTGGACCGTGTCTTCGCCCCCGCCGAGGCGGACCTGCGCGCCCGGCTCGGGCTGTCCCCGGTGTCCGGCGCGGAGCTGCGCAGGCGGCACGAGGCGGAGGGCAGGACGGTCCTGTACGGGTTCAGCGAGGCCATGGTGCCGCGGCCCGCGGACTGGCGGGGAGGGCTGGAGGTCGTCGGCAACTGGTGGCCGTACCACGACGCGGCCGCTGAGCTGCCGCCCGCCGTCGAGGACTTTCTCGCGGCGGGGCCGCCGCCGGTGTTCATCGGCTTCGGCAGCATGGGGGGCGGTGAGGGCGAGCGGCTCGGCGCGCTGACGGTCGCGGCGCTGCGCAGGGCCGGGCTGCGCGGGATCGTGCAGTCCGGGCGGGCGGGGATCTCCGTCGAGGGCAACGGCATCCTCACGGTCGGGGAGCTGCCGCATGCCCTGCTGTTCCCGCGGACGGCGGCGGTGGTCCACCATGCGGGCGCCGGGACCGCGGCGGCGGCCCTGCGTGCCGGAGTGCCGTCCGTACCGGTGCCCGTGGCGGCGGATCAGCCGTTCTGGGCGGGCCGGTTGGCCGCCCTGGGCGCGGCGACCGCGCCCGTGCCGTTCAGGAGGCTGACGGCGGCGCGCCTCGCGGACGCCCTGAGCCGTGCCGTACAGGAGGCGTCGTACGCGGCGGCAGCTGCCGCGGCGGCTCGTCCCATGGCCATGGAGGACGGGGCGGGGCAGGTCGTGAAGGCGGTCGAGCAGCTCGCCGGCTGAGCCGCCGGCGTGCTCGGTGAGCTCGCCGGGAGCCTGAGCAGGGCCGCGGCGCGGCGGGCGTCGGGCAGCGCGTCCAGCGCCTCGAAGGCGGCCCGCGCGGCGCCGAGCTCCGGACGAGCGCCTTCGTCGTCTCCTGCGGCGCGGTCGGCTGCGGCCGGCGCCATGCGGACCTGCGCGGCCTCGTACGGGACCCCGAGCTCCAGCCACAGCGCCGGCGCTTCGCGCAGCACACGCACGGCACGCTCGGGGACGCGGTCGGCGAACGCGACCGCGCTGCTCGCCTCCGCGGCTCGTGCAGCACGGTGGGCGCGGACTCGCGCAGCCGCCCCCACGCGCGGGCGATCGCCTCCAGCTCGTCCACCGCCGCTCGGGCCTCGCCGAGCCGGCCGAGGGCGAGCGAGATCTCGACCTGGGCGGCGAGCAGCCGGCCACGGTCGAGCCGGCCGTGTCATGGGCGCCGTTCCCGTTTCCGTCTCTTTGCTCGTTCGCGCCCTGGCCTGCATTTCCGCCTTCTCGTCCGAGGGCAAGGCGGAGCCCGGCGGCCGATGAGGCCGCCTTGCCCTGGGCCAGGCACAACGGGGCCAGGCCGGGCTGCGGGTCGCGGTCGAGTTCGTGGGCGCGGCTGTACGAGGCCTCGGCGGCGGCCGTCTCGCCGCGCCTGAGCTGGATCCCCCTCGGGAGCGTTGACGGCGGCCGTGGCTGCCGTCGTCACGGTGAGCGGCCCGGGAGGGCACGCGAGCCGGGCAAGATCCGCAGGGCACGCCGTGGCCGAGGCCGGCTGCCGGTCGGCGCGGTCGTTCATGGCGGGCGACCGATCCATCGGCCTGTGATCGGCGGTCGCTTAACCGATCCCGCCGCCTCCCGCCGATGCGTCCGCGGAGATCCGCTTCGCCGTCTCGCCCGGCCCGGGCGACGAGAGGGGCAGGGCGGGCCCCGCTTCAGGGACCGTTCGGCCCATGCGGGGTCGCGCGCGGACGACGAACGTGGGTCGTGCACGACGGGAGGAAGCACGATGAAACGCCCGACACGGATCGCCCTCATCGGCCTCGGCAATGATTTCCGGCACGACGACGGGGTGGGCTGGGCGGTCATAGACGAACTGCGGAGGCGGGCCGCCGGCCGGCCGCTGCCACCGGGAACCGCGCTCAGCACCTGCGACGGAGACCCAGGTCGGCTCATCGGCCTGTGGCACGAGAGGGACCTCGCGGTGGTCGTGGACGCCGGCCACGCGTACCCGGATCACCCCGGCCGTGTGTCCCGCCTGGAACTGGACGGGCGGCAGCTCACCAGCACAGCGCCTGCCGTCTCTCATGGACGTGTTCTCGGCGAGGCCGTCGAACTTTCGCGTCTCCTCCGACGCTTGCCGGGACGGCTCGTCGTGTATGCCGTCCAGGGCGTCAACTCGGCACTGGGCAACGGGCTCACCCCCACGATCGCCGCGGTGGTCGAGCCGGTCGCCGGGAGAGTCGAGGAGGAGATCGCCCGCCACCGGGACGCGGCTTTGTCCGACTGCCGCTGAGCGTTGCCCGCCGTAGGCCACGAGTCACCGGTTCTGGAAGTCAGGGGAGTTCGAGGCAAGGGAGTGATCCCGATGACGCGTACGGCACTTGTCGCGTACGGCACCAGGAACGGCTCCACCGCGGAGATCGCCCGGTTCATCGCGTCCGTCCTGCGCGACGAAGGGCTGCGGGCCGACGTGCGGCCCGCAGCCGAGGTGCGGGACGTCGGTCCGTACGACGTCGTCGTGCTCGGCGGTGCGATCTACGGGCGGCGCTGGCACCGGGACGCGCGGCGCTTCGCCCGCCGCCACCGTCGCGCCCTGGCCGATCGGCCGGTGTGGTTGTTCAGCAGCGGCCCGCTGGATGCCTCCGCATCGGAGCGGGAGATCCCGCCGGTGCCGGGGGCCCACCGGGCGGAGCGCCGGCTGGGAGCGGAGGAGCATGTCACGTTCGGGGGGCGACTGCAGGCGGGTGCGCGCGGGCGTGTCGCCCGGATGCTCCTCGAGCAGGGGCGCGGTGGGGATTTCCGCGACTTCAAGCAGATCGCCGAGTGGGCCGAGCGCATCGCGGCGGATCTGGTGGCGATCGAACCGGAACGGCGTTGAGCCCATGGGCGCCCGGCTGCGGGGGTACCGGTGGCGATGGCGGCGCAATGCGCTGCGCCGCAGGTCGGATGCCGTCGAGGCCTGGACCGCACTCGCCCTGGGGACGACCCTGTTCCTCGGTGGGCCTGCGGCGGCGCTGGCCGCGGGCTGGTCGGTGTACACCCAGGACCGGGCGACGGCGGCGGAGCAGGCAGCGTCCAGGGAACGCGTACGGGCCGTGCTGCTCCAGGACGCACCTCCGCCGATCCCCTCGGCCGAAGGGATCGTCAACGTGGAGAAGTACCAGGTCGCCGTCCGCTGGACCGCCCGGGACGGCGGCACCGAGGTGGGTGTCGCGCCGGTGTCGGCCGGGTCGAAACGCGGAGAACGCACCGACGTCTGGCTGGACGCGCAGGGCCGTGTCGCCGCGTCTCCCAAGGGGGACGCGGACGTCTGGCTGGAGACCTTCGCCGCCGGCTCGGGAGCGGCGGCCTGCACCGCGCTCGTTGTCGCCGGCCTGCGGATGGCCGTGCGCCGGGCGGCCGACCGGCACCGGATGGCCGAGTGGGAGCGGGACTGGTCCCGCACGGAACCCGAGTGGAGCCGGCGACGGGCCTGACCGGCCCTGCGCCGGGCCACGTGGCCCCCTGCCGCCGAACGATCCGGGCAGCCTTGCTCCACCGCACACCCAACCTGCCTGCGCCCGTGGTCGTGGTCGTGGTCGTGGGCCGATGATAGGGACCGTTCGGCCCTGTTGCGCCGTTCGCCGAGCCGACATGATCAAGTGGGACCACCAGAGCTTCAGGGGGATGACATGTCCGAGGCACCGGTCTTCTCGGCGGAAGCGCCCATCAGGGTGTTCCTCCTCGACGACCACGAAGTGGTCCGCCGCGGCCTGCACGATCTGCTCGACGCCGAACCCGACATCGAGGTGGTGGGCGAGGCGGGGACGGCCGAGCAGTCCCTGGCCCGGGGTCCCGCGCTGCGCCCGCATGTCGCGGTCCTCGACGTCCGGCTCCCGGACGGCGACGGCATCACGGTCTGCCGCGAGCTGCGCTCACGGATACCGGAGCTGGCCTGCCTCATGCTGACGTCCTTCGACGACGAGGACGCCCTGCTGGACGCGATCATGGCCGGGGCCGCCGGATATGTACTGAAGCAGATCAAGGGCTCCGATCTGGTCTCCGCCGTACGCACCGTGGCGACCGGGCAATCGATGCTCGATCCCGCCACGACCGCGCGACTGATGCGCTCGCTGCGCACCACCACCCCCGAGACCGCTCCCCGCGCCGAGGACGAACGGCTGGCCGTGCTCACGGACCGGGAGCGCGCCGTGCTCGATCTGATCGGTGAAGGACTGACCAACCGTCAGATCGGCAAGAAGCTCTACCTGTCGGAGAAGACCGTCAAGAACCACATCTCGCGCCTGCTGTCCAAGCTCGGTGTGGAGCGCCGCGTCCAGGCCGCCGTCATCGCGGCTCAGTTCCATGAGCACGAGGAACCGCACCGCTGAGGAGCGGTCACCGCAGGGCCCCGCCCGTCACCGTCACCGCGTGCCGGGCCTCATCCTGTGCTCGGCCTCATCGCGTGCCCGGCCTCACCGTGTGCCCGGCCTCACCGCGTGCCGGGCAGCGGCACCCGCCACACCAGCCGCGTGCCGCCGGCCGCCCCCGGCACCACGGTCAGCTCGCCGCCCTGCGACGCGGCACGTGCCGCCAGATTGCGCAGTCCACTTCGCCTGCCGTCCGGCGTGATGCCGACACCGTCGTCGATCACGGTCACGGTCAGCGTCCCGGTGTGCGCGACGATCGAGACCTCGGCCTTCGAGGCCCGTGCGTGGCGGGCGACGTTGGCGAGTGCCTCGCCCAGTACGGCGATGACCTCGTCGGCCGCCGGGCGCGGTACGTCGGTGTCGATCAGACCCTCCATACGCAGCGCCGGGGCGAAGCCGAGCGCCGGGGTCGCTTCCTCGACGGCCCTTACGGCACGGACTCTGAGTCCGGGTGATGCGCCGGGTGCTTCGTGTTCACGGAGGCCGAAGATGGTCGATCGGATGATCTTGATGGTGGAGTCGAGGTCGTCGATCGCCCGCCCCAGGCGCTCGGCCGCCTCCGGGTGCTGGACGAACCGCTGGGCGCTCTGGAGTGTCATGCCGGTCGCGAACAGCCGCTGAATGGCGAGATCGTGCAGGTCCCTGGCGATACGGTCGTGGTCGGCCAGCAGGATCATCTGTTCGGCGTCCCGTCGCCGGTCGGCCAGTTCCAGGGCGAGTGCGGCCTGGCCGGCGAAACCCGACAGGGGCGCTGTCTCCGTGTCGGTGAAAGCGGGACGGCCGACGCCCCGGGCGAGCATCAGCACACCGCGCAGACCTTCCTTGTCTCCCACCAGAACGGCCGCTGCGGGCCCACAGCCCTTCCACCGGCCCGGCCGGAAGGTCACCCGTGGGTCGTTGGCCACGTCGGAGGTGGTGACCAGGCCGTCCTCGCTCAGCAGCGCGGCATTGGCGAACGTGCCCTCACCGCTCGGCAGCACCACGCCCAGGTGTCTCTCCGCCCCTTCTCCGAGGGCGAGGGCGGCACGCAGGGCGCCGTCGCGCTCGGCCAGGTAGACGACGCCCACTTCGGCCTCGGTGATCCGCCGGGCGCTGCCCAGCATCATCTCCAGCACCTGGGCCTCCGAGGAACCGGAGAGCAGGGCGCTGCTGAACTCCGCGCTGGCGGCCAGCCATTGCTCCCTGAGGCGGACCTCCTCGTAGAGACGCGCGTTCTCGATCGCGATGCCCGCCGCGACGGCCAGCGTCGAGAGAACCGCCTCGTCCTCGGCGTCGAACTCGGCCCCGCCGCGCTTCTCCGTCAGGTAGAGGTTGCCGAACACGTCGTCACGCACCCGGATGGGCACACCGAGGAACGAGTGCATCGGCGGATGGTGCTCGGGGAAGCCGGACGAAGCCGCGTGCTCGGACAGCTCCGGCAGCCGCAGCGGTTGGGGGTGCCTGATCAGTTCCCCGAGCAGCCCGTGTCCGGACGGCAGGTCGCCGATCTGTTCGCGGCGCTCGTCGCTGATGCCCACCGGCAGGAACTGGGACAGCTTCTTGTCGTCGCCGATCACCCCGAGCGCTCCGTACTCGGCGTCCACGAGGACCACGGCGGCCTGCACGATCTCGCAGAGCACCTGCGGCAGATCCAGCCCCCGGCCCACGGAGAGCACGGCTTCCAGCAGTCCGTTCAGCCGGTCCCTGGTCCCGCGGACCTCGTCGATGCGGACCTGGAGCTCTTCGAGGAGCTCGTCGAGCCGCAATCGAGGAACTCGGCCGCCGTCGCCCGGGACGTCCCCGCCCATGACTCCTCCGCCGGTATCGAACGATCATGGTGCACTGCGCGCCATCTCACGGTAGCTCGGTGCGAGCGCTCGTGCCCGGTACATCCGGTTACTGCCCGTACTGCCCGGGCACGCACACCGTCGCCGTCCGGACGCCACCGGCTCGGGGCCTGTCGGTCCCGGCGGTGGACCCGTTCGGCCCTCGAACGGCCTCCGCCGCCGGCGGATCGTGGTCCTGGGGACCCAGGAGAGGAGTGGCGGAGATGAGGCACAGCAAGGTCGGAGACCTGATGGTGGACGACGTCATCTCGGTCGTCCCCTCGACACCGTTCAAGGCCGTCGCCAAGCTTCTCGCCGAACACGACATCAGCGGACTGCCCGTGCTGGACGAGGACGACAGGGTGGTCGGCGTCATCTCCGAGAGCGATCTCCTGGTACGGCAGGCGTCGGCCGGGCCGACGGGGCAGGGCGCCTCCGGCCCGGCCGACGACGGGAACGGCAAGGGGGACGCCCTCACCGTCGTAAAGCTGATGTCCGCGCCCGCCGTCACGGTGCATGCCGACGACACCGTCGCGGAGGCCGCCAGGACGATGCTCCTGCGCGGTGTGGAGCGGCTGCCGGTGGTCGACGAGGAGGAACGTCTCGTCGGCATCGTCACCCGCCGCGATCTCCTCCAGGTGTTCCTGCGCCCGGACCCGGAAATCCGCCGCCGGGTCGTCGGAGAGGTCCTCGTGGACACGCTGGGGCTTGCGCCCGACGCCGTTGACGTCCACGTCATCGACGGGGTGGTCACCTTGGAGGGGTCTCTGGAGCAGCGCAGCGCGATCCCCGTGCTGCTGCGGCTGACGGAGCAGCTGGACGGGGTGGTGTCGGTGAACGACCGCCTGACCGCGCGCGTCGACGACTCCGCGCCGACGGAGCGCGACCGGACCGCGCACGGGGTTCTCCGGTGAGCGGGGAAACGGCACCGGTCCGTCACCACGTGACCGCCGGCATGGACGGGTCGCCGGAGAGCCTCGCCGCCGCCGAGTGGGCCGCCGACGAGGCTGTGCTGCGCAAGGTGCCCCTGTACCTCGTGAACTCCGAGGAGTGGCCCCTGTCGGCGGCCGTTCCGGTGGCCGGCCCGACCGAGCAGCTCCGCTGGGTGGACAGGATGCTCAACGAGACCGCCGACGACCTGCGGCGGCGCCGGCCCGGGTTGGAGGTCACCACCCGTCGGCTGGCCGGGCGGCCGGCCGCGGCCCTGTCCGTCGAGGCGGGCGACGCGGACGTGCTCGTACTCGGCTCCCGTGGGCTGAGCGGGTTCATGGGCTTTCTCGTCGGCTCGGTCAGCATGGCCACGATCAGTGCCACCGAGCAGCCGGTGGTACTCGTACGGGCACCGAAGCGGCCGGACGAGCCGCCTCCCGTCCACACGGGCCCCTACCGCGACGTGGTCGTCGGCGTGGACATCCACCAGTCCTGCGACGAGCTCCTCGGCTTCGCCTTCGACGAGGCCGCACGGCGTGACTGCGCCCTGCGAGCCGTGCACGGCTGGACGTTCACGACGGCCCTCGGATACGCCCCCACGCTCGACCCTGGGGTCCAGCGGGACATGGAGCGGGAAGTCGCCCGTACCCTCAGCGGCCTGCTCATGCCCTGGCGGCAGAGGTTCCCGTCGGTGAAGGTCGTCGAGAAGACGCTCAACGGCTCCCCCGCACAGCAGCTGCTGGACTCCGCCGCCAATGCCGATCTGGTCGTCATCGGCCGGCGCATCCGCAGAGCTCCCCTGGGTGCACACATCGGCCCCATCGCCCACGCGGTCCTGCACCACTGCGCCACCCCGGTCGCCGTCGTAGCCCATGACTGACCGCTCATGACCGACCGCTTCGTCCGGCCGGAGACTTCCGTGCCTTCGCCACCACTCGACACCGCGACAGTGACAAGCCTCGTGGAGGACGCCACGGCGGCCCCGTCCATGCACAACGCACAGCCCTGGAAGTTCCGGTTCGTGCGCGACACCGGCGCGATGCAGCTGCGAGCCGATACCGAGCGCACCATGCCGAGGACGGACCCGGCAGACCGTGCACTCCATCTGGGCTGCGGCGCCGCGCTGTTCAATCTGCGGGTGGTGGCCGCGCACGCGGGCCGGGGACCGGTCACCACACTGCTTCCCGATCCTGCCGATCCCTTGCTGCTCGCCGAGGTGAGCCTTGCCGGACCCGTGCCTCCCGACGACGATCTCGCCGTCCTGCATCCCGCGATCCGCCGCAGGCACACCAGCCGGTTCCCCTTCACGGACGAGGAGGTCCCGGGCGGCCTCCTGGACGAGCTGTGCGGTGCCGCCCTGCTGGAGGGCGCGCATCTGTACGTACCCGATGCCTGGCACGTGCAGACCCTGCTGGACCTGGTGCACGACGCGGAAGGCCGCGAGTCCATGGATCCCCGGGCGCGCGCCGAGACGGCCCGCTGGACCCATACGGGTACCGAGGAGGAGGCACCGCGGCCGGAGGGGGTCCCCGCCTATGCTTTCGGGCCCCGGCAACGTGACGTCACGGCACCCGTGCGGGACTTCGCCGGCCGGGAGTCCGTTCCTGGCCGTGGCTCCGCCACCTTCGAGAAGGTGCCCCACCTCGCCCTGCTGGGCACGATGACCGACCTGCCCGTGGACTGGCTGCGAGCCGGCCAGGCGATGGAGCGGGTGCTGCTCCAGGCCACGCTCGACGGGCTGGTCACGTCCCTGACGTCCCAGCCACTCGAATGGCCGGAGCTGCGATGGGCCGTGCGCGATCCGGGATCGGCCATGGGGCACGTACAGATGGTGATCCGCCTCGGGTACGGCCCCACGGGGCCTGCGACGCCGCGCCGGCCGGTAGGAGACGTCCTCGACATCGTGTGACCCGCACGATCATGTGACCCGCACGCGTCACGGGCGCCACGTCGGGTGTCCGGTCGACGGGTCAGCCCGACGGATCCCGGCGGGGTGAGCGGCGCCCCTCGGAGGGTGGGGCGCTCTGCGCGTTCACGACCCTGCGGCCGGTGATCCGCGTCGGCGTGATCGCCAGCCACAGGCCGCGCTCTCCCCCGGCCCAGGGACGGGTGCGTGCCTCGGCTTCGAGTCGCCGCACGCCGTCGCGGTCGGTGACGGCGTGGCCCCGCCCCACGACCAGCACGCTCCAGCCCTGGCTGAAGACGTCGTCGATGTGGTCGACCTCGAAGGCGAGCTCGGCGCCGTCGGCCGCGGCCGGAACCGTACCGATGGCCGTGCGGAACGCGATCTCTCCCCCGGCGACCAGATAGTTGACCGGCACAACGGACGGGCCGCCGGGCGTGAAGACGGCCACTCGCCCCACCCCGTGCGTGGACAGCAGCTCACGGCATTCCTCGTCGTCGAGTTCGAGCAGTTCCGCGGTGCGTGCCGCACTCCCCCTGCCCGGCGGCTGATCGATCGTGCTGCCGGTGAGTTCCGCGACCGTCGTTTCCAGCGCGTCGGCGAGCCGGACTATGACGCCGATCCCGGGAGTGGCGGCCCGCTCCTCGATGTACTCGATGTAGGCGGGTGCGGCGCCGGTGCGCTCGGCAAGCTCGCTCCGGCTCAGTCCGAGCTCCTGACGGCGGGCAGCGACCCGCCGCCCGAGATCCGTGCGCTGACCGTGCACGTTCCCGGCGCCGGACTGCCTCGGTGTCGCCTTCTGCATGTTTCTCACGTCCCGAGGTCTTCGATGATCACGGCGTCGACACGGGCGACGCCGTGAGGGGCCATGGCCCGGGCCCGTCGGCCGCTGGGCCGGCGTCCGGGGCCCTGGTCGAGGACAGCCGCGTGCGCGTCCTGGTCGTCATCAGCCCCTTCCAGGGTCTCGCCGACGTGCGCTGCCGCAACCGGCCGCCGTCCTGTAGGCGAACGAGGGAATGAGGAACTGGGTGGTCGGACCGACCGCGAGCGCGTACAGAACGGTGCCGGGACCCACGTTCCCACCGAGCAGCCAGCCCACGGCGAGCACGGTGATCTCGATCAGGGTGCGGACCAGCCGGATGGAGCGCCCGGTCAGGGCGGACGCGCCGGTCATCAGGCCGTCCCGAGGCCCTGGACCGAAGCGGGCGCCGACGTAGACGGCGACCGCCAGTCCGTTGAGGAGCACACCACCGACGAGCAGGGTGACCCGGGCGGGGACTCCGAGGTGCTGGGGGACGAGCCAGAGACCGAGGTCGGACGAGCACGCCAGGACGACGACGTTGGCGACGGTGCCGAACGTCGGCCTCTGCTTGAGCGGGATCCACAGCAACAGCACGAGCGCACCCACGATGGCGGTGACCGTGCCGAAGCTGAGGAAGGTGCGCTTCTCCAGCCCCTCGCTCAGGACGCTCCAGGGGCTGAGGCCGAGCGAGGCCCGGACCATGAGCGAGAGGCTGAATCCGTACAGGGCGAGGCCGATGAACAGTTGGGGCAGGCGTCTCAGCGGACGCTCACCGAGGGAGACATAGGTGAGGGGGAGTTCGTGCGCGGAACCGGCTGTGTCCCTGTCGGTGCCCGCGTCCCTGTCCGTGCCCGCGTCCCTGTCCGTGCCCGGCTCCGTCACCGTGCCCGGCTCCGTGACCGTGCCCATGATGTCCTGCCGCATGCCTGGGTGCCTCCATCGTGTTCTCGTGAGCCTTCAAGGCCAATGGCGGCAACCCTGTAAGGTGATTGGCCCAGACAACACGGCCAATCCCGGGAGAATGGTGTGGCTGACCCGAATCCGTTCCCGCTCGTCGACAGGGCGGTCCGGACGGACCGCACCCTGGGGAGCCGACAGCTCGCCGCGCTGCTGCCCGACCCGGCGGGAGCGAGGCCCGCCTACCGTCACCTGGCCCAGGCCATCAGCACGCTGATCCTGGACGGACGCATCGCCCTGCACGTCAGGCTCCCCGCCGAACGGGAACTGGCCGCCGCCCTCGACACAAGCAGGACCACCGTCACCGCCGCGTACGACCTGCTGCGCGAGAGCGGGTACGCGCACAGCCGCCAGGGCGCGGGCACCTGGACGACCCTGCCCGAGGGCCGTGCCCCCAGCGGCGTCACCCGCCTCCTCGGCCCCCAGGACACCGCGATCGACCTGGCCCGAGCCGCACCCGGACTGCCGGAGCAGACGCTCGCCGAAGCCCTCGCCCAGGTCGCCCCTCAGCTGGCCGAGCACGCGCACACGCCCGGCTACCACCCCTACGGCCTGCTGGACCTGCGTGCCGCCATCGCCGAGCGTTTCACCGAGCGGGGCCTGGCCACCGTGCCCGAGCAGATCCTGGTGACCTCCGGCGCCCAGCACGCACTCACGCTCGTCCTGGGGCTGCTGTGCGGCCCCGGTGACCGGGTCATGGTCGAGAATCCGTCCTACCCGAACGCTCTGGAGGCGATGCGCCGCGCCCGGCTGCGCACCGTGTCGGTCCCCGTGACCGACAGCGGCTGGGACGTAGAGATCGTCGAATCGACCTTGCGCCAGGTGGTGCCCCAACTCGCCTATCTGATCCCCGACTTCCACAATCCGACCGGCTGCCTCATGCCCGAGCACGAGCGTCTCCGCGTCCTGCGCGCCGCGGAACGTTCCGGCACCTGGCTGGTCGTCGACGAGACCCTGGCCGACATCGCCCTCGACGTCCCTGCCCCGCCGCCCTTCGCCTCCCGCACCACGCCCGGTGGAACCGGCCAGGTCATCACCATCGGCTCGATGAGCAAGACCCACTGGGGCGGCCTGCGCATCGGCTGGCTGCGTGCCCCCGCGCGGCTCGTCACCGAACTCGCCGGCCAGCGGGTCGCCACCGACATGGGCGGCTCGGTCCTGGACCAACTCCTGGCCCTCGCGCTCCTGGGCCGGGCCGGGGAGCTCTTGCCTGCCCGACTGGAGCAGATGCGCCGGCAGCGCGCTGCGCTGGCCGCTGCCCTGGCCGAGCACATCCCGCAGTGGACCTGGCAGCTGCCGCCCGGCGGTCTGTCGCTGTGGGTCGACCTGGGCGAGCCCGTCGCCTCGGCGCTGGCCGAGCGGGCGCTGGAGCACGGGGTGCGGATCGAGAGCGGTGCCTACTTCGCCACCGACCCGGGCATCTTCGAACAGCGGCTCCGCATCCCCTACACGACGTCCGCAGATGACCTGCGCGAGGCCGTGCACCGCATGGCCGCCGCGCTCGCAGACGGCCTCCCGCTCACGTCGACCGCCCGACGGCCGCACTGGGTCGCCTGAGCGTGGCCTTCCCCGCCGTGCGCTTCACCGTTACACGCGCTCGGGGCGGCTCATCACACGCTCGGGCGGCCCATCGGGTCACGTCGCGTCGTCCCCGGCGTCCGCCATGACCTCCGGGCGGACGATGACGACCGGACAGGGGGCATGCTGGGCGACCTGCTGGCTCACCGAGCCGAGCAGCATGCGGGCGAATCCGCCCCGGCCGCGGTAGCCGACCACCAGCAGCTCGGCCCCTTCGGCGGCTTCCAGCAGCGCCTCGGTCGGGTTGCCCCGCACCAGTCGCTCGTGCACGCGGGTTTCACCCGTGTCGCCGAGCACCTCGCGTACCTCGCGGACGAGACCTTCCTTGGCGGCTTCCGCGTCGAAGTCGGCATCCACCGCGGGGGCCGACCAGCCGTGGGCCCCGGGCAGTTCGAACGCCGCCACCGCGTCCACCGTGGCTCCGATCAGACCGGCATGCTTGACGGCCCAGCGCAGCGCCCCGTACGACGAGGGCGAGCCGTCGATGCCCACGACGATGCGCGGCACCGTATCGCTCGTGCTCATGCCGTTCCACCTTTCTCGCAGTTCCGTGTTCCACGCTGCGCGACTCCTGGGCATTCCGCCAGGCAAGGGCAGCCGCGAGGAGCACGGCCCCCAGGGCCTGGGGGGCGGACCCGGGAGGGGCAGGAGGGGCACAGGTCGCCGGTCAGCCGCCCCAGGCCCAGTCGGCGACTTCGGGCATGTCGACGCCGTGCTCACGGATCCACGTATGGTGCCGGATCCGGGCGTCGGCCATGGCCTGGCGCACGGCCAGCGCCGTGACGCCCAGGCCGGGCACGCGGTCGATGACGTCCATGACCAGCCGGTAGCGGTCCAGGTCGTTGCGGACGACCATGTCGAACGGCGTGGTGGTGGTCCCGAACTCCTTGTAGCCGCGCACGTGCAGGTTCCCGTGCCCGGCGCGGCGGTAGGCGAGACGGTGCACCAGCCAGGGGTAGCCGTGGTAGGCGAAGACGACCGGCTTGTCGCGGGTGAAGAGGGAGTCGTACTCGAAGTCCGTCATCCCGTGCGGATGCTCCTTCTGGGGCATGAGCCGGGTCATGTCCACGATGTTGACGACGCGGACGGCGACATCCGGAAGGTGCGCCCTCAGCAGCCCGGCGGCGGCGACGACCTCTTGCGTCGGGACGTCCCCGGCGCAGGCCAGGACGACGTCGGGGGCACGCTCCCCGGTCTCCGTCCCGGCCCACTCCCAGGCTCCGGCGCCGCGGGCGCAGTGCGTGCGCGCCTCGTCCAGGGTGAGCCAGTCGAAGCAGGGCTGCTTGCCGGCGACGATCACGTTCACGTAGTCCCGGCTGCGCAGCGCGTGGTCGGCGACGCACAGCAGGGTGTTGGCGTCCGGCGGCAGATAGACGCGCACCACTTCGGGGCTCTTGTTGAGGACGTGGTCGACGAAGCCCGGGTCCTGGTGGGAGAAGCCGTTGTGGTCCTGGCGCCAGACGTGCGAGGTGAGCAGGTAGTTGAGGGAGGCGACCGGCGCCCGCCAGTTCAGTTGCCGCGATGTCCTGAGCCACTTGATGTGCTGGCTGACCATCGAGTCGACGATGTGGACGAAGGCCTCGTAGCAGGAGAACAGTCCGTGCCGTCCCGTGAGGAGATATCCCTCCAGCCAGCCCTGGCAGCAGTGCTCGGAGAGGATCTCCATCACCCGGCCGTCGCGGGTCAGGTGCTCGTCGGTCGGGACGGTTTCGGCCTGCCAGGCCTTTCCCGTGGCCTCGAAGACCGCCTGCAGCCGGTTGGAGGCGGTCTCGTCCGGCCCGACCAGCCGGAAGTTCCGGTGCGCCGCGGAGTCCCGCATGACCTGGGCGACCAGATCGCCGAGCACCCGGGTGGGCTCGTGCAGGGTCGCTCCCGGCTTGTCGACGGGCACGGAGAAGCGCTCCAGCGGCGCGATGGGCAGCTCCCGTACGAGAAGGCCGCCGTTGGCGTGCGGGGTGGCGCCGAGCCTGCGGTCGCCGTCCGGGACACAGGCAAGCACATGGGGGCGCGGCCGGCCCGCCTCGTCGAAGAGTTCCTCCGGACGGTACGAGCGCAGCCACGCCTCCAGCTGCGCCAGGTGCTCGGGGTTGTCGCGGACGCCCGCCAGCGGGACCTGGTGGGCGCGCCACGTGCCCTCGACGGGTTCGCCGTCGACCTGGGAGGGTCCGGTCCAGCCCTTGGGGGTGCGCAGGACAATCATGGGCCATCGGGGCCGTTCGGCCGTTTTCCCGTTGCGGGCGGTCTGCTGGATCTCGGCGACGCGGTCGAGCGCCTGGTCCATCGCGGCGGCCATGGCACGGTGGACGTGCAGCGGCTCGTCGCCGGTGACGTGCAGGGGTTCGTGGCCGTAACCGCGCAGCAGGTCGTCGAGTTCGGTCTGCGGGAGACGGGCCAGTACCGCCGGGTTCGCGATCTTGTACCCGTTGAGGTGCAGGATGGGCAGTACCGCCCCGTCGTGGACGCGGTCGAGGAACTTGTTGGAGTGCCAGGAGGCGGCCAGCGGTCCGGTCTCCGCCTCTCCGTCGCCGATGACGCACGCGACGAGCAGTTCGGGGTTGTCCAGGGCGGCGCCGTAGGCGTGTGCGAGGGCGTAGCCCAGCTCACCGCCCTCGTGGATGGAGCCGGGTGTCTCGGGGGCGACATGGCTGGGCACCCCGCCGGGGAACGAGAACTGCCGGAAGAGCCGGTTCATGCCGGCCTCGTCCCGGCTCACGTCCGGGTACGTCTCGCTGTAGCTGCCCTCCAGCCAGGAGTTGGCCAGGACGGCGGGCCCGCCGTGGCCGGGGCCCCAGATGCACAGGGCCGGCAGACCACGCGTTTTGATCACCCGGTTGAGGTGCGTATGGACGAGGTTGAGCCCGGGAGAGGTGCCCCAGTGCCCGAGGAGGCGCGGCTTGATGTGCTCCGGCCGCAGCGGCTCGGTCAGCAGCGCGTTGCTCATCAGATAGATCTGGCCTGCGGCCAGGAAGTTCGCCGCCCGCCAGTGTGCGTCCAGGTCGCGCAGTTCCTGCCGGCTCAACGCCGTCCGGCCATGACGCACGAGCTTGCCCATCGGACCCTCCGTAACGTCGTTGCACAGCAGACATATCGCACATCCCGGCTGTCTTCAGTCCCGCCGCGAAAAAGGGACCGCGCAGGGTCCCGGTGTCGCCGTGGCACTCGGGCGGGGCCGCGGAGAGGGGCGACCGGGGCCCTATGAGGGCCGTTCGGCCCTGTGCACGTCACGCTCAACCGGCGCCGCCGCGCGCGTCCGTCAGCGGCGCCGGGTCTGCGCCGCGCAGGGTTTCCATGTCGCCGTAGGCCGCGATCATCAGCTGGCGTCCGAGGTCCTGGACGGCACGGCTCGCGGCCAGTTCGTCACCGATTTCCGGAACATCCCAGTCCTCGGGCCTGCATCGGGCGACTCCGTGGCCGGTGAGCAGCGCAGCTCCGGTGTCCAGGTCCACGCGTGCCTTCGTGGTCCTGTCCTCCTCGAACAGGTACAGCCGGATCTTCCACTCCGCCGTTCGTGTCATGACGGCCCACTCCGTGCGCGCGCCGCAGGCTCACTGCGGCACCTGCATCGTTCCGCTGCCGTGGGGTGCGTAGAGATCGAGAAGCCGGATCCGGGTGGTCTGCAGCCGGTGTGAGACCACCTCGAGTACGCGGCGTGTGAGGGTCAGACCGAGCACGGGATCCGCTTCGCACAGGGCGCGCACCGCCTGGGCGTCGAATTCATGGGCCCGGACCAGGCTGAAGGCCTCGGCACCCAGCCGCCAGGCGTACGGAGGGACCAGCCACGACCAGCCGAGCAGATCACCATGGCCCAGGGTGTCGACCGTGGCCGCTCGGCGGCCGCGCGCCTGAAGGTCGAGGGTGACCGAGCCGGTGCGGATGATCCAGAACCGGTCCGCGGGGTCGCCCTCGTCGAAGATCCGTGTGCCTGCGGGCAACGCGACCTCGTGGGAGAGCGCCATCAGGCGGTCGTGTCCGTCCGGCGGAAGTCCATGGAGAAATGCGCTGTGCATGTGCTGCCTCCCAGGTCCGGGCACCGGCAGTGACTCCTCGGGCGGGCCCACGGCCTCGCGCGGGGCCACCGGCCTCGTTCACGCCACCAGCCTGCGCCCACGGGCACGCCGAGGGCATGGGCCGTTCGGGTCGGCCGAGGGCCCGAACGGATCCGGGATCGGGCCGAACGACGCACCCGCCGAGGGGGTCTGCGGCTCACACGCGGGCCGCGGCCCTCAGGTCGCGGTCGAAGGCACGGATGTCCTCTTCCGTGAGTGAGGTGCGGGTGTGTGCGATCGCCTGCAGGTAGTCGTCGGTGAGCCGGGCCGGGTCCTCGGGCTGTTGCGGGCCCGCAGCCAGGTGCCGTTCGAAGGCGCTCTGCGCGGCGGTGCGTGCCGCGTACTCGATGTCCGCGGGGGTGAACCGGCCGCTGGCCTCGACGAGCGCGTCGAGGTCGATCGCCGCGGACCGGTCGGGCCCGATGTAGCGGGTCCAGATGGCGCGCCGGGCATCGGCGTCCGGCGGGCCGACCGGGATGAGGTAGTCGAACCGTCCCGGCCGCAGGAAGGCCGGGTCCAGGCTACGGACCGCGTTGGTCGCGCAGATGAGCAGTCTGCGATCCCTGCGGCGGAACTGCGGGATGAGCTTGAGGAGCTCGTTGGTGACGCGGTGGGCCAGCGTGGTCGGATCACGCCGCTCGGAGGCGATCTCCTCGGCCTCGTCGAAGAAGAGCACCACCTGCTCCAGGTGGTCGACCCGTGAGAAGAGCTGCCGCAGACCGGCGGCCACCCCGTGCGGCTCGGCGGCGAGCTGATAGGGGAACACCTCGATGAAGGCCCAGCGCAGCCGGGAGGCCACCGCCCGGGCGAACGTGGTCTTGCCCGTGCCCGGTGGCCCGAACAGCACCACGGCACGAGGCGGCGCAAGCTTGAAGCGCTCCGCGTCCAGCGGATGCTCCAGCGGCAGCACGAGCCGCCGCTCGATCAGGCTCTTCTCCCCGTCCATCCCCGCGATGTGGTCCCAAAGCCCGGCTTCGGGCACCGCGCCGCCGAGCTGTTCCAGCAGGGTGGCCTCCGCCGAATCCGCGGACAGCACCTTCTCGAAGTAGCTGAGATCGGGTCGGCCGGTGTACCCCGAGTTCACGAACGCCTGCTCGCCGGCCTCCCCTCGCGGCAGCAGCGCCCCTATGCGGCGCACTCCCGCATGGGCCAGCCGCTCCTCGAGGGCGGCCAGCAGCGCGGACCCGATGCCGTGGTGACGCCACTGCCTGGCGATGGCCAGCCGCAGTACCCAGGCGCGTTCCTGCGCCGTCGAGGACACCGCGGCACCGACGACCTCGTCCCCCACCACGGCGACGACCGCGGGCGTGTCCACCCGGATGGCGCTGACCACCTCGGCGAGCGTCACGGCCGGGTCCGCAGGGGTGTCACGGGCCTCCTCCCAGATGCGCACCACCTGGTCGAGGTCGCCTTCCTCCAGATCCCGGACCCGCCACGGAGCCATCGTCCTCACCTCACGGGGCCATTTTCTCCTGGTACGTGCCCTGCGACCCGTCGAGGCTGCCGGCCGGTCCGACCGCCCGCGGTCTCACCGCCCCGTCCCCGGTCTCACCGCTCCAGGTGGGCCTCGGTGACCGCGAGCGCCGCCGCCATGATGCTCAGCTGCGGGTTGACCTCGGGGCAGCCGGGCAGCACGGAGGCGTCCGCGACCAGCACCCCGTGCACGCCGCGCAGCCGTCCCGTCGCATCGGCCGGGAATCGCTGCGGGTCGACGCCGGCGGCGACCGTCCCCGTGGGGTGGTACGCGGAGAGGTGCAGGTGCCGCGGACCCACGCGGGCGAGGATGTCGTCCAGTACGGCGAGGGTGCGGGCGCGCGGGGCCATGGGGATGCCGGTGAGGACCTCATCGGCTCCGGCGGCGAACAGCAGCTCGCCCATGGCGCGCACGGCCCGCATCAGGCGGCCCGCGTCACGGCGGTCGAGGTCGTAGCGGAGGAGGGTGCGGTCACGGCCGATGACGCGGCCCGACGGACGGTCGGCGATCATGGCGCCGAGGGTGGCCAGCCGGTCGGCGTCCTCCAGTTCGCGCCGGAGCTCGCTGCCGAGTCCGGGCAGGACGAAGGAGCCCATGCCGGGCGGGGTCGCGGTGGCCTCGATGAGTACGCCGCCGTCGTGGTGCTCCTCGACGCCCACGCTCTGGAGGACGCCCTCCCAGGCGGTGACCGGCTCGGGGAAGCGCCCGGCGACGCTGGTGGCCGGGTGGACACTGAGATTGCGGCCGGTGCGCGGGTGTCCGCCGAGCCCCGAGCGGCGCAGCAAGGGCGGTGACTGCAGGGCGCCCGCGGCGACGACGACGAGCGGGGCGAGGATCTCGAACTCGCCGCCTCCCTCCCGTCGTACGCGTACGCCCGCCGCACGCGGGCCTCCGGGGCGGTCGCCGTCCACGAGGATCCGCCGCACCTGTGCGCCGGTGACGATCCGGGCGCCCGCGGCGCAGGCGTCGGGGAGCACGGAGAGCTGCACGCTCTGTTTCGCGCCGGTCGGGCACCCCACGACGCACTGACAGGAGCCTTTGCAGCCGGGCGCGTTGCGGCGCAGGGGCGCGGCGCGCCAGTCGAGGCGCTCGGCTCCGGTGAGGGCGATCCGGCCGTTGTTGCCGAGGACGTCGAGGGGCTGGGGGGCCACGTGCAGGGTGCGCTCGACCTCGTCGAGGTACGGGCCGAAGCGGTCGGCGAGCGCGAAGCCGTAGTCCTTCGACCAGCGCGCGAGGACATGGCCGGGAGTGCGGTAGCAGGTGCCGGAGTTGACGACGGTGGTGCCGCCGACGGCCCGGCCCACAGGCAGCAGCAGGGGCGGGCTGCCCAGGGCGACGGTGGCGCCGCCGTCGCGGTAGAGCTCCGCGAACCGGTCGAGCGGGGTGCGCCGCCCG
Organism: Streptomyces sp. NPDC001514; assembly: GCF_053597075.1. Lineage (NCBI taxonomy): Bacteria > Bacillati > Actinomycetota > Actinomycetes > Kitasatosporales > Streptomycetaceae > Streptomyces > Streptomyces sp. NPDC001514. The sequence continues at coordinate 25,131 of NZ_JBSFHO010000006.1, read as the reverse complement.
AACGACTCGGTGGAGTGGTGCTGTCCCTCCTCGAGCACGACGACACGCAGCCCGGCCCGCGCCAGTGTGCGCGCGGCCATCGCACCGCCGGCCCCGGAGCCGATCACGACGGCATCCGTGGTGGAGCGCGCGGGCCACGCATCGGCGGGCGTGCAGTCGAGCGGAGGATCCTTTCGGGTCAATGACGGTTTCCGAAGGCCCTGTTGGAGCATCCGCTCGGTCCCGGCGGCAAGCAGCACAGGCACTTTGAGCACGTCGAGCAGGGGCAGGAGCGCGGGGCGTGCGCCGAGGCCGCCGAGCACGGCCTCCCGCTCGGCGCCGGTGAGCGCGGCGAGCCTGCGGCCGGTCCGTGCCACGGCGTACGCGTCGATGGCGCGGGCCGCGCCCCGTACACCGGCGCGCGCGGGGTACGGCATCGAGTCGAGGACCGTCTCCAGCCTCCGGGGTACGCGTGCGGGCCAGTCGCCGCCGGTGACGGTGTCGTCGGTCGTGCCGTTCGCCGGGCCGTCGTCGGCGATCAGGGCGGCCACCAGTCCACCGAGGCTCATCGGGTGCCCACCTCCGCGTGAGCCGTGCCCTTCAGGGTCCACTCCGCCTCCGTACGCCAGCCGCCCGGCCACCACCAGCGCTCCAGCAGCACCACCGCGTCCGCGCTCTCGCTGTTGCGGCAGACCGCCTGTGCACCGTCCGGGTCGGTGTAGTCGAGGGCGAGGGTGCGGTTCTCGGGCTGGGTGACCTCGACGCGGATGCGGCGCAGTCCCGCACGCCCGGTCACGGTCCACACCGGCAGCCCGATGGCGGCGCGGAAGCGACCGGGTCCTGCCCAGCCGACGGCTGTACGCTCCGGCCTGCGCGGCCAGGTGCGGCCGCCCCGGCGCAGGCGCAGGAAGACCAGGGGCGGCAGGCGTCGCAGGCCGGGCCGCATGGAGACCGCGGCGACGATCTCCAGGACGTCCCCGCCGCCCAGGTCCGCGTGCAACCAGGCCCAGCGGCGGGCGTTGCCGTGGCCGTAGATCCGGGCGGAGGCTCCGGGCGCCCCGTCGAGCGTCAGGGTCGTGTCGTCGTACGTGAAGGTCCCGTCGTACGAGGACCGTGCGGCCGGCAGGATCTGGGCGGCCGGCAGGAGGGGGCGGCGCCAGGACCAGCGGGGAAAGGTGAAGAGCGGCGTGTCCGCGGCCTGTTCTGCGAGGTCCCAGCGCAGAGCGCCGGCCGAGCCGGTTAGCCGTCCGGGCAGGGCGGACACCCCGTCCGCGGCGAAGCCGGCCTCGCCCCCGGTCCACTTGGCGGGGCCGAAGCGGGCGTGCCGTACCGGCGCGTCCTTCGGGAACACCGCGGCCCAGCCGTGCGCGTACGGCTCGGATCCGTCTGCGGGCGCGGTGAGTTCGTGGTGGAGCCAGAGCCCGGTGCCGGTCGCCGGGTCGGTGAGCGTCGTGTACCAGACCTCGGTGCGGCCGGGCTCGCCGTTCCAGCGGGGGGCCATCAGTGCTTGCGGGTTCTCGCTCCGCGGGAAGCGGAAGCTCGCCAGGAACGGCAGGAGCCGCGTGGTCACCGGGAAGCGCAGTGTGCCCGCTCCGACCTGCACCCCGTCCTCGTACAGCGAGTACGGCAGAACGGTCATCGACGCGAGCGGTCTGCGCGCGGTCACGGACTTCCAGCCGTCGAGGGTGAGGCGGCGGCCGTCGGCGGTGAACGAGATGCGGTAGCGGATACGCCGCCGGGCCACCGGCGAGATCTCCAACTCCCCCTCGGCGCGGGGGTCGTCGGCCCATCCGGCGATGCGTATCCGGCCCGTGGTCCGCGCCTCGGTGGTGCCGAGAAGCCGCATGACGCGGTCCGCCGACACCTGGAGATCGAGGCGGACCTTGCGGGTCCGGTCCTCGCCGTCCAGCCGGACCGTGCCGAGCATCGTCTCGCTGAACGAGGTGCCTCGTGTGCCCCTGCTCGTGCTCGTGCCCTTACGGTCGCTGCTGCTCATGCGAGACCCTCCAGCATGATCCGCTCGGTCGCCGTCAGATACTCCTCGGCAGCACGCCGCGCGCCGCACTCGTCTCCGGCCGCCACCGCGTCGACCACCGGCTCCAGCCGCCCGTACGCGACGCCGGCGTCGACGAAGGGGCCCACGAGCGCGGCCCGCACCGGCAGATAGGCGTTGAAGAGGGTGTTGGTCAGCAGGACGTAGACACGGTTGCCGGTGGCGCGGGCCAGTGCCCGGTGCACCTCGATGTCGGCGAGCTGCACCGCGTCGCCGCCTTCGGCCTCCCGGACCGCGTCCAACAGGGTGCGCAGCTCGGTCCGGTGCTGTCCGGTCGCACGGGCGGCCGCCCGCTCGGCGATCAACGCGCCGATGCTGCGGCGCACTTCGAAGATCTCGCCGATCCAGTCGGGGCTGTGGCGCACGAGCATGGGCAGCAGATCGGCGCCGCCGAGCCGCGCGTAGTCGCGCACTCGCGTGCCGACCCCGTGCCGGGTCTCCAGGAGTCCGGCCTGGACGAGCCGGCCGAAGGCGTGCTTGAGGGTGGTCCGGGTGACTCCGTAGCCGTCGGCGAGCCGGCGCTCCGGCGGGAGATAGCTGCCGGCCGGGTGCCGCCCGGTGAGGATGTCCTCACGCAGTCGGCTTTCCAGGACATCGACGATGGTTTCGCGGGGCAGTGCCTCCACGCCATTCCTCCCGTGGCTCAGTGGATGAGCCACTCAACCAATGCGAGTTGGCGAAGTCAATGGCTTGTCAGGACGTGCCGCATACGTCTTCAGCGCGAGATGCACCTGCAGCGCCTGGTCGCCGTGGCGCCACTGCTTCCCGATGAGCACCGAGATCCGGTCGATGCGCTGGTAGAGCGTGTTGACGTGGACGTACAGGGCGGCGGCGGTGCGCGACAGATTGCCGTCGCAGGCGAAGTACTCCAGCGCCGTACGGACGAGTTCGCTCCCGCGCGCCGCGTCGTGCTCCACGAGCGGCCCGATCGTCCGGGCCACGAATCGGTCCAGCTCGCGGCGGTCCGCCTGACCGAGCAGGATGCCGTGGATGCCCAGCTCGTCGCGGCAGGCGCCCTCCCCCGCCCGGTCGAGAGCGAGCAGCACGTCCAGACAGCGGGCGGCGTCGCGGTGCGCCTCGACCACGGCCGCCGCGCCCGGCACGGCGGCCTCCGCACCCACGGTCACCCTGCCCCCGCCGCTCCCGGCGGTCAGGACCTCGGCGAGGGTGCGGGCGGCCCTGCCCGGGGCGTCGGCGCCGGGCAGGACCACGACGGTGTTGCCGCCGTACTCGCCCGCGATCCCGCCGAGCCGCCCGGCGTGCACGCTCGCCAGTTCCGTGATCCGGCGTCGGCGGTCGGGGTCCTCGCCACGCGCCGCCAGCACGGTGTGCGCCTCCTCCAGGTCGAGACCGACGAGAGCGGCCCTGCGGCGCAGCCCGTCGGGGTCGCGGTGTGGCGCGCCCAGCAGGTCGTCGAGGATCTCGCCGCGCAGCCGCTGCTCGGCCTCGGCGACCGACCGCTCCCCGAGCAGCATCAACGCGGCCGACTGGGCGGCCCGTTCGAGGGCGTGGACATCGGTGGCGTCGAGTCCGTCGCGTACGAAGAAGAGCGTGCCCAGGTGTTCGCCGACCGCGACGATGGGGGTGACGCACATGCCCCCGCGGGTCACGGAGGCCCGCCGGGCACGTAATTCGCTCAGCTCCCGTTTCCACGAAGCCGGTTCCGGCGGCTCCTCGCCTGCGGCCGCCAGCGGGCGGTCGTGCGCGTCGAGCACCAGGACACTGCCGCGCAGCACCTCGGCGAGGGCCTGCGCGAGCCCGGCGGCCCCGCCGCCCTCCAGGGCGACCGCGGTCAGCCGCTCGTGGACGGCGGCGGCCTTGCGCACCTCCTCGAAGAGTGTGGCGTTCTCGATGGCCAGCGCGGCATGGTTCGCCAGCGAGATGAGCAGTTCGACCTCCTCGGGCGAGAACGGCCGTACGCGCCGGTTGGCGACGAACAGCACGCCGTACACCTGGTCGCCGAACTTCAGCGGCACGCCCTGGATGGCCACCAGCCCCTCGGCGGCGATGACTCCGTCCACGTAGTCGGAGTGGGCGAAGCGCTCGTCGTTGGGGTAGTCGGCCGTGTGGTAGGGCTGGGCGGTCTCGGCGACGAGCCCGCCGAGCCCGGTGCCGACCGCGAGCCGCCCGTTCTTGAAAGGCTCGGTCGTGATGCCGTCGGTGACGCGGACGTACGTGTCGCCCGCCTCCGGGTCGGAGAGCAGCAGATACGCGACGTCCGTGCCGACGAGGGTGCGCGCCCGGCGGACGATCGCCTGCAGGACGTCCTCCAGGTCGCGCAGCGAGGCGAGGTCGCCTGCCGTCTCGTAGAGCCCGGCGAGCGCGGCCTCGCGGCGGCGGTGGGCGGCGAGCCGGGAGCGTATCTCCAGGGCGTCGTCGACCAGCGGCCCGTCCGCCTCGACTGCGTGGAACGCCGATTCGTCCGCCTCCTCCCGCAGGAGTCGGAGCAGGGACCCGGTGGGCGTGTGCGTCGTCGTCACATGGCCAGTGATACCTCACACCCGCTGTTTCTCCGATATGGACGCATCCTCCGTGACTGGCCGTGCTGCGGTGGAGGTTTTCTCCATGAGCGGGGTCAGGAGACCGGCCGCCGTGCCCCACACTCCGCGCCTCAGCAGCAGCACCGCCCCGATGAAGACCGCGCCGGTGACGAGTTGGACGGACTCGAAGCCCGCCGTGGACAGCCAGTCCTCCAGCCGTACGACGACGGCGGCGCCCACGACAGGACCCCACAGCGTGCCGATGCCGCCGAGCAGCACCATGACCACAGCCTTGCCGGAGGTGGTCCAGTAGACCTCCTGGAGCGAGGCGAAGCCGTGGTTGATCGCGTACAGTCCGCCGGCGATCCCGGTGAGGAAGGCGGATCCGGTGAAGGCCGCGAGCCGGTAGCGGTCGGCGCCGTAGCCGAGGGCGCGTGTCCGCTCGGGGTTGTCCCGTACGGCGGTGAGGACCCGGCCGAAGGGTGAGCGCACGGTCCGCCAGGCGGCGAAGAAAGCGAGGAGCACCAGCGGCAGGGCGGCGTAGTAGAAGACGAAGCTGTCGTTCAGGTCGACGCCGGGGAGGTTGCGCGGGATGGCCTGCAGGCCGTTCTCGCCGCCGGTCACGTCCTTCCACTGGTTGGCGGTGAAGTAGACGAGCTGGGCAAAGGCGAGCGTGACCATCGCGAAGTAGATGCCGGTGCGGCGTACGGCGAGGTAGCCGATCGGCAGGGCAAGAGCGGCCGCGACCAGCGCCCCGCCGATTACGGCGACCGGGAACGGCAGGCCGGTGTGGATCGCGATGAGCCCGGTCGCGTACGCCGACGCACCCCAGAAGGCCGCGTGACCGAACGAGAGCAGTCCGGCGTATCCGATGAGCAGGTCCAGCGCCACGGCGAACAGCGCCCAGCACAGGATGTCGGTGGCGACGGGCGGGTACAGCAGCCAGGGCAGGGCGAGCGCACCCAGGAGCCCGGCGACGAACAGCGGCAGGCCGCCGCGCTCCACGACGTACTTGACGATCACGTGAGCCCTTCCTTGCCGAACAGTCCGGCCGGGCGGGCCAGCAGTACGACGGCCATCAGCAGGAACACCGAGGTCTGTGACAGCGCGGGGACATAGAGGTTGCCGAGCGCCTGGAGCATGCCGATGGCGAAGCCCGCGGCGACAGCCCCCGGCACCGAGCCGAGGCCGCCGATGACGACGACGGCGAAGACGGTGATGACGAGGTCCGCGCCCATCTGGGAGTTGACGGCGCGCATGGGCGCCGCGAGGACCCCGGCGAAGGCGGCGAGCGCGACCCCGAAGCCGAAGACGGGGGTGACCCAGCGGCCCGTGTCGATGCCCAGGGAGCGGGTCAGTTCGGGGCGTTCGGTGGCGGCCCGCACGATCGTGCCCGCCTTCGTACGGGCGAGGAGCAGCCACACCGCACAGCACGCCACCGCCGAGACGCCGAGGGCGAAGACCTGGTACGCGGGGAAAGTGAAGGCGCCGAGGTCGAGCGAACCGGGGAAGGGCCCGCTCGTGTACGGCCGGGACGCCGAGCCGTACTCCGCCCTCAGGAGGTCCTGGCAGACCAGCGCGATGCCGAAGGTCAGCAGGAAGCCGTAGAGCGGATCGAGATCGGCGATCCGCCGGATGAGCGTGCGCTCCACGACGACCCCTGCGGCCCCCAGCGCGAGCGGGACGAGCAGCAGCGCCCACCAGAAGCCGAGCCCGGCGGCGTCCGCGAGCCACACCGCGCCGAAGGCTCCGAGGGTGTAGACGGCGCCGTGGGCGAAGTTGATGACCCGGAGCATGCCGAAGATGACGGCGAGGCCGAGGGCCAGCAGCGCGTAGAAGCCGCCGCTGACCAGCCCGTTGAAAGCCTGCTGAAGGCTGCCTGTCAAGGTGAATTGGGCCGTCATGACAGCTTGCACGCCGGGTCGGCCGGCGCGAAGGCCTGCGCGGCCGGGATCGTACTGACCAGCTCGGTGGTGTCGGCCTCGTCGCCGCCGGGCTCCTTCACGCGGGCCAGGTAGGCGTCGTGCGTGACCCGGTGGTCGGCGGCGCGGACCGTGGCATGGCGGGCGAAGACGTCCTCGAACTCCATGCCGTCGAGCTGCCCCCGTACGGCGGCGGGGTCGTCGGTGCCGGCCCGCTGGACCGCTTCCAGGTACTGGGTGGCGGCGGAGTAGTTGCCGGCGTGGTCGAAGCTGGGCACCTTGCCGGTGCGCTCCGTGAAGCCCTTCGACCAGGCCTTGGCCTTCGCGTCCATGTTCCACCACCAGGCGCTGGTGAACTGGGCGCCGACCAGCTTGTCGGCGCCGATCGCCTGGATGTCGGTGTCGGAGATCAGCCCTATGGCGAGGCCGATGCCCTTGTCCTTCAGCTTGAACTGGTCGTACTGCTTGACGACGTTGACCAGGTCGCCGCCCGCCTGGAGGACGCCGAGGACCTGCGGCTCGGGCTTCATCGACGAGGCCTTGAGGAGGAACGTGGAGAAGTTGTCGTTGGGGAAGGGGGTCGGGTCCTTCTGGACGACCGTGCCGCCGGCGCCCTTGACCGCCGCCTCGAATCCGGCGCTCATCGCCTCGCCGAAGGCGTAGTCCGGGTAGAGCAGGTACCAGCTCTTGCCGCCCTCCGCCGTGACGGTAGAGCCGGTGCCGTGGGCGAGCATGTACGCGTCGTACGCCCAGGCGTAGGTGTACGGGTTGCAGGCCTTGCCGGTGAGTTCGGGGGTCGCGGCGCCGACGTTGAAGTACAGCTTCTTCGCCTGACCGGCGACGGTCTGCACGGCCAGGGCTGCGGAGGAGGTCGGGACGTCGAAGAGCGCGTCGGCGCCCTTGCGTTCGTACAGCTCACGGGCCTTCGTCGAGGCCGTCTCAGGCTTGTTCTGGTGGTCGGCGGACAGGACCTCGATGTCCTTGGCGACGGCTTTGTCGCCGTACTTCTTCCGGTAGTCGTCGACGGCCATCTTCACGGCCTCGACGGAGCCGGGGCCGGACAGCGAGGCGTAGACGCCGGACAGGTCGGTGACGACTCCGAGGGTGACCTTGCCGCCGCTGACCTTTCCGCCGGAGGACTGCGGGCCGCCTCCGCCGCAGCCGGCCAGGGTGGCGAGGAGCACGGTCGCCGCGGCCGAGGCCGTGAGGGCATGCCGAACGTGGGTCATGGCATTCCTTTCGAGGGTGGTGCGCAAGGGTGAGCTACAGGCCGAGGCGGTCGAGGAGTTCGTGCTCCCGGTCGCGTACGACGGAGTTGTCCAGGGACTCGACGACGCGGCCGCGGTCGAGGAGGTGGTGCCGGTCGGCGACGGTGACGGCGAATCGGAGGTTCTGCTCGACGAGGAGCACGGTCACGCCGTGCCGTTTGGCCTCGCGCAGGACTTCGCCGATGCGCTGGACCATGACGGGGGCCAGGCCCTCGGTCGGCTCGTCGCACAGCATGATCCGCGAACCCATCCGCAACACCCGTGCCAGTGCGAGGAGTTGCTGCTCACCGCCCGAGAGCCGGGCGGCCGGGGTGCGACGGCGCTCGGCCAGCACGGGGAAGGTGTCGTGCACGCGCTCCAGCGGCCAGCCATGCGCCCGGTCGCTGTACGGGAGGGCGAGATGCTCCTCGACGCTGAGCCCTGCGTAGATACCGCGGTCGTCGGGGACGTGGCCGAGGCCGAGGCGAGCGCGGCGGTGGGCGGGGAGCCGGTCGACGCTCCGGCCGGCAAGGGCGATGCGCCCGGTGGCCTGCCGGTGCAGGCCCATGACGCAGCGCAGGAGGGTCGTCTTGCCTGCGCCGTTGCGGCCGACGAGGGTGGCGATCTCGCCCGGGGCGACATCCAGGGACACCTGGTGCAGGGCCTGGGCCTGCCCGTAGAAGGCGTCGAGGCCCCCAACGCTCAGCGCCGGGGCGGGCGCGGTCGGTTCGGGCCGGGCGGTGGCGGCGTCACTCATGGCCCGCCCCCAGATATGCCTCGACGACCCGCTCGTCGGCGCGCACCTCGTCGTACGGGCCTTCGGCCAGGATGCGGCCCCGCTGCAGCACGGTGACGCGGTCCGCGAGCGAGGCGACGACCTGCATGTTGTGCTCGACGAGCACGACCGTGCGGCCCTCCCTGACCCGGCCGATCAGCTCGACCGTCCGCTCGACGTCCTCGACGCCCATGCCCGCGGTCGGTTCGTCGAGCAGCAGCAGCCGCGGGTCGAGGGCGAGCGCGAGGGCGAGTTCCAGGGCGCGTCCTCGCCCGTACGGAAGCCGTCCCGCGGGTTCGTCCGCCCAGCGGCTGAGGCCCACCTGGTCGAGCAGTTCCTGCGCCCGCTCGCGGTGCCGGGCGAGGGCCCGGTCCGAGCGCCAGAAGGCGCGGCCGAGCGGGCTGCCGGACATCAGCGCCAGCTCCAGGTGCTCCACGGCACTCGCGTGCTCGAAGAGGCTGGTGACCTGGAAGGAGCGGGCCACACCGAGCCGTGCGATGCGCTCGGGCGGGCGCCCCGTGATGTCGTGGCCGCCGAGGAGGATCCGGCCGGCGCTGGGCTTCACATGGCCGGTGAGGAGATGGAAGAGCGTGGTCTTGCCCGCGCCGTTGGGGCCCACCAGTGCATGCACCGTGCCTTCGGAGATCCGCAGATCGACCGGGCCCACGGCGGTGAAACCCCCGTAGTCCTTGGTGAGCGCTCGGGTTTCCAGGACGGGGCGGCTGCTCAGGGTCATGCCGACCTCGAATGTTCCGGGTTCGACACCGGCGGTCGCCGGTGTGGCTCAGACCGTAGGAACGAGCCGCGTCGCACGACGACGGAGAAAGTCTCCACTCCTGCGGACGCGACAGCGTGGAACCGCTCCATGGCGCCCGGTGCGTGCGACAGCGAACGATGTCGGACGTTACCGGACAGTCACCACCACGCTTCCTGGAGGTTCCGTGCCCTCGTACCGCCGCACGACCGCCCAGCCCCGGAGGGTTTCGTGAATCTCGCACGTCTGCTGTCGGACACCGCTGCCCGGCACCCCGGCCGTCCCGCCCTGCGCCTGGACGACGACGTGGTGTCGTACGCGCGGCTGGAGCGGGACGCCGCACGCGCCGCATCGTATGTGCGCTCGCTCGGTGTCCGTCCGGGCGACCGGGTCGGACTGTGCCTGCCCAATGTGCCCGCGTTCGCGGTGCTGTACTACGGCATCCTGCGGGCGGGCGGTGTCGTCGTGCCGATGAACCCGCTGCTCAAGGACCGGGAGACCGACTACTACCTGGCGGACTCGGGCGCGGAGCACCTGCTGGGCGGGGAGCCGGACTGGCCGGCCGTGCTGGCCGGGCACGAGCCGTACGACGATGTCGTCGACCGCTCCCCCGACGACACCGCCGTCATCATCTACACCTCGGGCACCACGGGCCGACCGAAGGGCGCCGAACTCACCCACGGCAATCTGCTCCGGAACGTCACCGCCGCCAACGCCTCGCTGCTGTGCCTCACCGAGCAGGACGTCATCTTCGGCGGGCTCCCCCTCTTCCACTCCTTCGGCCAGACCTGCGCCCTCAACTGCGCGGTGGCGGCGGGCGCCTGTCTCACCCTGCTGCCGCGCTTCGACGCGGGCCGGGCGCTGGAGATGCTGGTGCGGGACCGGGTCACCGTCTTCGAGGGCGTACCGACGATGTACGCGGCGCTGCTCGCCCACCCCTCGCGGACCACCGCACACCGCGAACATCTACGGCTCGCCGCGTCGGGGGGCGCGGCGATGCCCGTGGAGATCCTGCACGCCTTCGAGGAGGCGTTCGACTGCCCGCTGCTGGAGGGCTACGGCCTGTCGGAGACGTCGCCCGTCGCCGCCTTCAACCGGCCCGAGGGCCCGCGCCGGGCGGGGACGATCGGCGTGCCGATCGAGGGCGTCCGCATCCGGATCCAGGACGACGCCGGACGGGAGGTTCCCGACGGGCAGCCGGGCGAGGTGGTGATCAGCGGCCACAACATCATGAAGGGCTACTGGAACCGCCCCGATGCCACCGCCGAGGCGATCCAGGACGGCTGGTTCCGCACGGGCGACCTGGGCGTGCGCGACCCCGACGGACTGTTCCGGATCGTCGGCCGCAAGAAGGAGATGATCATCCGCGGCGGGTTCAACATCTACCCGCGTGAGGTCGAGGAGGTGCTGTACGAGCATCCGGCGGTCGCCGAGGCCGCGGTGCTCGGCACCCCGCATCCCGAGCTGGGCGAGGAAGTGACCGCCGTGGTCGCGCTCAAGCCGGGGCACGCAGCGGCCGTCGCCGCCGACGAACTGCGGGAGTTCGTCAAGGCGCGCGTCGCTCCGTACAAGTACCCGCGTCTGGTGCGGATCACCGACGCGCTGCCGAAGGGACCCACCGGCAAGATCCTCAAGCGGGAGATCACTCCGCCCGCGCTGCCGATCCCCTAGGGCCTGCACGGGCCCCGGGTCCCTTCGGCCCCCCACAACAAGCCGAAGGAGCACGAACGATGAGGTTCCGCTCGCAGAAGCGACTGAAGAACCTGAGAGCCGCCGTCGTCACCCTCGCCGCCGCCCTGGCCGCGACCTTCGGGCTCGCCACGCCTGCCCAGGCGGCCTTCGAGCCCGCCCTGCCCCAACTCAACATCACCGACACCTACATCACCGGAATCTCCTCCGGCGGTTTCATGGCGTCCCAGCTGCAGGTGGCCTACTCCGGCACCTTCAAGGGCGCGGGCGTGTTCGCCGCCGGCCCCTACTACTGCGGCAAGGGAGGCATCGTCACCGGCCTGATCGCCTGCGGTACGGGCCTGATCTCCACCGACCCGGACGGCATCGAGAACATCGCCCGCCGCTGGTCGGCCGAGGGAAGGATCGACCCGGTCGCGAATCTCGCGGGCAAGCCCGTCTACACGTACCACGGGACGAAGGACCCGCTGGTCCAGGACCGGGTCAGCGACGAAGGGGTGCAGTTCTACCGGGACTTCGGGGCCCGGACGCTGTACCACGACACGGACCCGGCGGGGCACGGCTGGCCGACCCCGTACGCGCCGCTGTCCTGCGGGACCACCTTCTACCCGTTCCTGATCAACTGCGGGAACGACCCGCAGGGCGAGATGCTGACCCACTGGCTGGGCAGTGTGAAGGCGCCGTCCGCGAGCCAGACCGGCACGCTCCGCGAGCACGACCAGGACCGGTACGTTCCCGGCGGCTGGGCACAGTGGTACAGCCTGGGCACCAAGAGCTTTCTCTACACCCCGCGTTCCTGTGCCCAGGGTGCGGAGTGCAAGCTGGTGGTCGCCCTGCACGGCTGTCTCAGCGACAACAAGTTCGTCGGCGACCGGTTCGCCCGCGAGTCCCACCTCAACGAGTACGCCGACACCAACAACCTCGTGATCCTCTATCCGCAGACCGACATCAGCATCGCTCGGCTCAACCCGCAGGGCTGCTGGGACTGGTGGGGCTACACGGGCAGCGACTACGCCCAGAAGTCCGCACCGCAGATGCGCGCCATCGTCAACCAGATCCACGCACTCGGCGGCTGACCGCCGCAGCACCCGAAGGGGAACAACAGATGACCAAGCCGGCCGAGCTCGACCTCCCGGCGGGCGGCGGGACGCTGCGCGTCCTGCGCTTCGGCGAGGGACCCCGCATTGCGGTCGCGGCACACGGCATCACCGCGTCCGGGATGTCCTTCGCCGCCGTCGCCCGCCATCTGCCGCCGGACTGGTCCCTGTTCGCCCTCGACCTGCGGGGCAGGGGCCACAGCGCGTCCACCCCCGGACCGTACGGTCTCGACACCCACGCCGCCGACCTCTGCGCGGCCGCCGAACGGTGGGGCGGCGGCCGGCCCGTCGCCCTCACCGGCCAGTCCATGGGGGCGTGCGTCGCGCTGCGCGCCGCGGCCCGCCGCCCGGAGCTGTTCGACCGGCTGCTCCTCGTCGACGGCGGCCTGCCGCTGCCCATCCCGCCGGACGCCGACCCCGACGCCCTCCTCGACGCGTCACTCGGCCCGGTGATCGCCCGGCTCTCGCGGACGTACGAGAGTGACGAGGCGTACGTGGCCTTCTTCCGCGCCCACCCCGCGCTCGGACCGGACTGGAACGACGACATCGAGGCCTACGTCCGCTACGACATCACGGGCCCGGCCGGCGCCCGTGCCTCCCGCGCCCAGGAGGGTGCCGTCCGCCACGACGGCCGGGAACTCCTCACCTCGGCGGCGTCCTTCGGCGAGGACCTCGCAGGTCTGTCCGTACCGACCCTGCTGCTGCACGCGCCCCGGGGGCTGATGGGTACGGAGCCCGGCATGCTCCCGGCCCCTCTGGTCGCGCAGTGGACCGCCCGGGTGCCGCTGCTGGCCGCCGAGCCGGTCCCGGACTGCAACCACTACACGATCCTGATGGGTTCTCCGGCCAGCACCGTCGCGGACCGTCTGACCTCCTTCGTTCAATAGGTGCGTGGTACATCCGGGCGCGCCCGTCGAGAATCGGACATATGGTGCATAGGTGCCGGTCCGACGGCCAAGGAGGCGCTGATGTCCGAACTCATCGTGATCGGCTACGACGACCCCGCCGCGGCGGAGAAAGCCTTCCGGGCGGTGCAGAAGCTGGAGCAGGACAAGGTCGTCGACCTCACCGGGCTCGCCGTCGTCAAGGTCGACGAGCACGGCGAGACCCACGTCGACACGCCCCGCAGGGACGAGAAGGTGGCCATGTCGGCCACCGCCGGTGCCCTGTGGGCCCTGGTCATCGGCATCCTCGTCGCCACCCCGGGGCTCGGCCTGGTCGGCGCAGCGCTCGGGGGTCTGTTCGGGAAGCTGCGCAAGATGGGTGTCGACGACACGTTCCGCGAGAAGGTCCAGTCCCTCCTCGGGCCCGGCTCCGCCGCTGTCGTGATCATGGCTTCGAGGATCGGCGACGACGCGTTCACGGAGATGCAGCGCCACGGCGGCACGATCCTCAAGACCTCGCTCCCCGAGAAGGAGGAGAAGGAGCTCGCCGAGCAGCTGGCCGGCTCGGCATAGGCCCGCCCGCGGCTCCTCCCTGTGCGGGCGAGGCCCTGTGGGCACGTCCCTGTGGGGCGCGGCCCCCTGGAGGGCGTACGCCCGCCTCTTCAGCGTTCCCTGCTTGCTCTGGAAGGGTCCCGATGCACCCCGTTCTCAGCTCCGATACTCTCGCCCGGCTGCGCCGGCAGCGCCCCTATCCGGCGGTGTCGGTCCTGATGCCCACGCACCGTCGTGAACCGGACAGCGCACAGGATCCCGTCCGCCTGCGGAATCTGCTGGCGCAGGCCAAGGAGCAGCTCGAATCCGATCCGTCCGTCACCCGTGAGACGCGGATCGACGTGATCAAACAGCTCGACCAGGCAGCGGCGGAGATCGACCTGGTGCATGCCGAGGACGGCCTGGTCGTCTTTGCCGCGCAGGGGGAGCACGAGGTCTGGACGCTGGGCCGCACCGTGCCGGAGCGGGTCGTGCTCTCGGACACGTTCCTCACCCGCAATCTCGTCTCGGCACAGGCCGTCGAGCGGCCCTTCTGGGTGCTGGCCGTGTCCTCGGACCGGGTCTCCCTGTGGAGCGGCGGCCCGGACCGTGTCACCGAGGAGAGCACGGGCCCCTTCCCGATGACACGGGTCCGCGAGAACGAGGACGCCGAGCGGGAGGAGCAGATCGGCGACGTGCCCAGCGCGTTCACCGACGAGGAGACCCGCCACTTCCTGCGGGAGGCGGACCACGCGATGAGCGGCGTACTCAAGTCCGACCCCCGGCCGCTGTACGTGGCCGGTGAGGCGGCCGCGCTCTCCCTCCTCGGCGACGTGGGCACCCTGGCCAAGGGCGCCGCCGCCCACGTCCCCCACGGCGGGCTGGCCTCGGGTCCGGCCGACGCAGTGTGGAAGGCCGTGCGGCCGTTCGTCGAGGCGCAGGCCGAGAAGGACGTCGCCGCTGTGCTGGAGGAGCTGGACAAGGCCCGCGGACGCCGGGCGTTCGCCGCCGGCGTCGACGAGATCCGGCAGAACGTGAAGGACGGCCGAGTCGCGCTGCTCGCCGTCGAGGAGAACTACCGGGAGACCGTACGCGACTCCGGCGGCCATCTCCTTCCCGCGGAACCCGGGGATCTGGACGCGGTCGACGACATCGTCGACGACATCGTCGAGCAGTCCCTCGAGACGGGCGCGGAGGTCCACTTCGTACCCGACGGCACGCTCGCCGAGGTGGGCGGCATCGCGAGCACTCTGCGCTACTGAGCGCGACCGAGGGGTGGCCCGATCACCGGTGGTGAAAGGACAGAACCTCATGGCCTCATGCCGGAAGGGCCCGTCGGCCGGGCGGCGGTTGGCGGCGGCGGTGCTGACGCTGATCGCCGCGACATCGGGCACGACCGCTCTGGTCTCGTGCGACACGCAGGGCGGCGAGCCGGGCGGCACATCGCCGTTCAGCCCGCGCCCGACACCGCCCCGCACCGCCTCGTTCACGGGCACCCCGCCGTCCGCCCTGGCCTCCGCCGAGGCTTCCGCCCGGGCGAGGGCTTCCGCGGCGGCGTCGTCCGCGTCCGCTGCCGCGTCGTCGCTCGAGGCATCGGTCTCGGCCGAGGTGGCCCGGGCGAACGCGGCGGCCGCCGAAGCCCTGAAGGGGGTGCAGGGCGGCGGCAACGCGCGGTCCGACGTCTCGCTCACCGGGAAGCCGACGGCGGACACGGGCGGCCTGCAGGTCGTGGTGGTCACCATCACCAACCGCACACAGCAGAAGGCTTCGTACGCCGTGCAGGTCGACTTCACCGACTCCTCGGGCAAGGTGGTGGAGAGCCGTGTCGTCGGTGCGGAGGATCTCGACCCCGGCGAGCAGGCCCAGCCCCTCGCCATCAGCCGGAGGCCGGCCGACATGATCT
Organism: Streptomyces sp. NPDC001514; assembly: GCF_053597075.1. NCBI lineage: Bacteria > Bacillati > Actinomycetota > Actinomycetes > Kitasatosporales > Streptomycetaceae > Streptomyces > Streptomyces sp. NPDC001514. The sequence goes on along the minus strand of NZ_JBSFHO010000006.1, from coordinate 9,817 downwards.
GACTGACCCCCACGGTCGCCAAGGCACAGCGCTAGTCAACTTGACCCGGCCCTGAAGGGCCAGGCTTGGAGGTAGTGCCCCAACTGGCTGCTGGGTGGACTCCTCCGTCCAGACACCCCTATGGGGTGGCAGGGACGCGTGACTCACGCCCCGCAGTCCACGCAGCCTTGCCCTTGCGGGCGATGTTGCGGGAGGCATTCCGGTCTGCGTGGGCAACGACCCCGCAGTTCCGGCAGGTGAACAGGGCCTGGCTTGCCCGGTTCTTCTTGTCGATGTGGCCGCACTCGCAGCACTGCTGCGAGGTGTAGGCGGGATCGACGAAGACCACGGGCACGCCGGCCCTGCGGGCCTTGTAGACGATGAAGTCCCCGAGCTGGGCGAAGGCCCAGGAGTGGAGTGCGACCCGTTGGGGCTTGCGGAGCCGTACCCTCTGCCGGATTCCCTTGAGTTCTTCCAGGGAGATCCCGGCCGAGGTGCGTTCAGCCTCGGTCACGATCGTTTTGGCGATGATGTGGTTGGTGTTGGCGGCATGGCGCGTCTCGCGCCGGTTGCGTTTCTTCAGGAGCCGCTTGGCGGACTTGGTGCCCTTCTTCTGGAGCTTGCGGCGCAGGTCGAGTTGCCGCTTGCGGTGCCGGTTCAGGCCGCGCCCGGCTGCCTTGTAGCCGGTGGACGTGGTGGCAATGTTGACGATGCCGAGGTCCACGCCGATGAAGCCGTCCGGCTCATACTGCTCGGCCTCGGGCACGTCGCAGGTGGCGACCAGGTAGAACACGCCGTCGCGCTGGATCAGGTCGGACTCGCCCTTGCGGTACTCCCTCAGCGCCTTGAGCGCATCCGGGGAGCAGGCGAAAGGTACGCTCTTGATGCGCCCGGTGATGGTCCAGATGGACACCGTCTGCGCATCGTACTGCCAGCTCAAACACCGGTCGTCATACGGCTGAGCCGCCTCGGGACGGAAAGCAATCGGCTTCATCTCGGCCTTGATGCGTCGATTGGAGCCCGGCTTGCCCAGGTTCCCGGCCTTGATGTTGGCCTTCAGTGTGGTGTAGGCGTCGCGGACCTTCTTGATGACATGCTGAGCGGACTGCGACCCAAGGCCCCGCGACTTCAGCTCAGCGTAGGTGTGTTTGCGCAGCTCGTACTCACGCGGGACCCCGCGCTCGAAGGCCACTGCCGACACCCAGTTCGCTGCCTCGTTGACCGCGTGCAAGGTCGCCGACAGCGCGGGAGCCTGGTCGGCCTCCGGTATCAGCTTGACTCGCACGACGATCTTCATGGACCTGATCGTATCGATCTACGTCACCACGCTGGGAGCCAAATCCCCATATCCGCAGGGGCCGTACCGTCGTCCTACACCCTCCACGCGCACTTGGTCTTCGCGCCCAAATACCGGCGCGGGCCGATCACGGACGAGATCCTTCGACGCTGCGAGGAAGTCATGTGCGACTGCGCGGACTTCGAAACCGAACTGGTCGCGTTCAACGGCGAGAGCGATCATGTTCACCTGCTTGTGCACTACCCGCCGAAAGTTTCCCTGTCCCGGCTGGTCGGCTCCCTCACGGCGTCTCAGCCCGCCGCCTCCGCCAGGAGTTCCCCGCCCACATCCGCCGATACCTGCGGGGTGATCATCTCTGGCCGCCCTCCTCTTCGCCGCCTCCCGCGGCGGAGCACCACTCAGCATCATCAAGGAGTACATCGAAAACCAGAAACACCCCGACTGACCTGGATTCAGGTCAACAGCACGGGCCCGAGCGTACGTGCGGGGCAGAGCAGTCCAGACGGCCCGTGCCGCCGTCCGCTCGTGGATCGTCGCGGTGACCTCGGTGTCGTTGACGGGGGCGCTGGTGGTCTCCACATTCGTGATCAGATGCGGGGTGTCCGGTTCGCAGGTCTCGCTGAGATGGACTTTCTGGCCGCACCAGCCCGATCCGCGTTTGATGCCGTAGTGGGCGTCGGTGTCATACGGCGAGGACAGCCGGTCTCTGGCCGGCGGGAGGTCCTTGCCTCCCGCCAGCGCACCCCCTGCCCGTCCCGGTGATACTGCTCTGCCCAGGCCCGACGCTGGATCCGCACCGCGGGGAGCTCGCCCAGCCAGGCCGGAGAGTAGAGATCGGCGATGGCGTCCAGGAGCGTGAACCCCTCCCGGCCGACCTGTTCGGCGCACTCCCGCCGGACGTTTTCCCCTTTCGGAAAACGGTAGTGGTCGATCTTGGCCCCGTAGCGCTCCACCCACTCGGAGTCGATCAACGGCGTCAGCCAGTCCGGGGCGGCTGCGACCAGCGCCTCCAGCGCCAGCTGCAGCGTCTCTCCGACTTCCAGCACCCGCTCTTCCAGCCCGTGCGCGATCAAGCGGGAGCCGAGGTCTTCCCCGCTCGACGAGCTCTCCGGCGGGGAAGCGGCAGCCGTCGCCCCCCGGGTGACCCCGCCGTAGTACGCCCGCGGACGGCGGGCGGCGGTGAACGGCCGAATCGGGCCGGGCGGGTCCTGCGCCCCGCGGGCCGATTGCGCCGATACTGGCAGGACCACGGCGTGCAGCCCGATACCGGCCCCGTCCGACCTGAGCAGACCCCGTCCAGAGTGATCGTTACCAGTCTCATCAGGAGGTTCCCATGAGGATGCTCATCAATGTGCCCGAGACGGTTGTCGCCGATGGCCTGCGGGGACTGGCCGCCGCGCATCCCGAGCTGGCGGTCGACGTCGAGAACCGGGTCGTGCTGCGGGGTGACGCGCCCGTCGCCGGGAAGGTGGCGTTGGTGTCCGGGGGCGGGTCGGGGCACGAGCCGTTGCACGGGGGGTTCGTCGGTCCGGGGATGCTGTCCGCGGCTTGTCCGGGGGAGGTGTTCACCTCACCCGTGCCCGATCAGATGGTCCGGGCCGCGGCCGCCGTGGACAGCGGGGCCGGGGTGTTGTTCGTCGTCAAGAACTACACCGGCGACGTCCTCAATTTCGACATGGCGGCCGAGCTGGCCGAGGACGAGGGCGTCCAGGTCGCCAAGGTGCTGGTGAACGACGACGTGGCGGTGACGGACAGTCTGTACACGGCGGGCCGGCGCGGGACCGGGGCGACGCTGTTCGTGGAGAAGATCGCGGGCGCGGCGGCCGAGGAGGGCATGCCGCTGGAGCGGGTCGAGTCGATCGCCCGGGAGGTGAACGCGCGGTCGCGGAGCTTCGGCGTGGCGCTGAGCGCGGTCACGACACCCGCCAAGGGAAGTCCGACCTTCGACCTCCCGCCCGGCGAACTGGAGTTGGGCATCGGCATCCACGGCGAGCCGGGCCGGGAGCGGCGGCCGATGATGACGTCGCGGGAGATCGCGGACTTCGCGGTGGACGCGGTACTGGAGGACCTCAAGCCCTCCACTCCGGTCCTGGTGCTCGTCAACGGCATGGGGGCGACGCCGCTCCTGGAGCTGTACGGGTTCAACGCCGAGGTGCACCGGGTGCTCGGCGAGCGGAGCGTGCCGGTGGCTCGTACGCTCGTCGGGAACTATGTGACCTCGCTCGACATGGCCGGCTGCTCGGTGACGATCTGCGCGATGGACGAGGAGCTGCTGCGGCTGTGGGATGCGCCCGTGCAGACGCCGGCGCTGCGCTGGGGGCGCTGATCCATGGCACAGGAACCGGAAGCGCGTGTGCTGGACACCGGCTTCTTCCGCCGGTGGATGAACGCCACCGCCGCCGCCGTGGACCGTGAGGCCGGGCACCTCACCGAACTGGACTCGGCGATCGGTGACGCGGACCACGGGAACAACATGCAGCGCGGGTTCACCGCCGTCATGGCCGTGCTGGAGAAGGAGGCGCCCGGCACCCCGGGAGCCGTACTCACCCTGTCCGGGCGGCACTTGATCTCGACGGTCGGCGGGGCTTCCGGGCCGCTGTACGGGACTCTGCTGCGCCGTGCGGGCAAGGTGCTCGGCGACGCGACCGAGGTGTCGCCGGAGCAGCTCGCCGATGCCCTGCGCGCGGGGGTCGCCGCGGTGGCGCAGCTCGGCGGGGCGAAGGCGGGGGACAAGACGATGCTGGACGCGCTGGAGCCGGCCGTGGAGGCGCTGGGCGAGTCGTTCGCCGCCGCCCGGGAGGCCGCCGAGCAGGGCGCGCTCGCGACCGTGCCGATGCTGGCGCGCAAGGGCAGGGCCAGCTACCTGGGCGAGCGCAGCATCGGGCACCAGGACCCGGGCGCCACGTCCTCGGCGCTGCTGATCGCGGCTCTGGAGGAGGCGGCGCGATGAGCCCGGTCGGCATCGTCCTCGTGTCGCACAGCGCACAGCTCGCCGCGTCCGTCGCCGAACTCGCCCGGGGGCTCGCCGGTGGCGCCGCGACGGTGCCGGTCGCACCCGCCGGCGGTACGCCCGACGGCGGTCTCGGCACCAGCTCGGAGCTGATCGCCGCCGCGGCGCAGGAGGTCGACCAGGGCGCGGGCGTGGCCGTACTGGCCGATCTCGGCAGCGCCGTGCTGACGGTGAAATCCCTGCTGGCCGAGGGCGACGAACTGCCGGAGGGGACCCGGCTCGTGGACGCGCCCTTCGTCGAGGGCGCGGTCGCCGCGGTGGTCACCGCGGCGGCGGGCGGCGATCTGGACGCGGTGGAGGCGGCGGCCAAGGAGGCGTACGGCTATCACAAGGTGTGACTGCGCGCATCCGTGCGCGACTTGTGATGTACCTGGTCAAAGCACTAATGTCGCACCGCCTTGGTGAACGGGAAACCGGTGGAGTACCGGTGCGGCCCTCGCCACTGTGATCGGGAAGTCCGGCTCCATCCGCAAGGAAGCCACTGGACCGCCGCGGGAGACCCCGGTGTCCGGGAAGGCGGAGCCCGGGCGGCACTACCCGTCAGCCAGGAGACCGGCCAAGGCGCGTTGTCCATCCACGAGGTGCTGGAGAGGGTCTCCCGACCATGCATATAGCCGAGGGGTACCTGCCCCCGTTGCACGCGGCCGCCTGGGGCGCCGCGTCCGCTCCGTTCGTCGTTCACGGCGTGCGGGCGCTCACCCGCGAGGTCAAGGCCAATCCCGAGTCGACTCTGCTGCTCGGCGCGTCGGGTGCTTTCACCTTCGTTCTGTCGGCGCTCAAGATTCCGTCGGTGACGGGCAGTTGCTCGCACCCCACGGGTACCGGTCTGGGCGCGATCCTGTTCCGACCGCCGATCATGGCGGTGCTCGGCACCATCACCCTGTTGTTCCAGGCGCTGTTGCTCGCGCACGGCGGGCTCACCACGCTCGGCGCCAACGTCTTCTCCATGGCGATCGTCGGGCCGTGGGCCGGATATGCGGCGTACCGGCTGCTGAGGCGGTCCGGACTGCCGCTGATGGTGGGCGTGTTCTTCGGCGCGTTCGTGGCGGACCTGTCCACGTACTGCGTCACCAGCGTGCAGCTGGCGCTGGCGTTCCCGGACCCGAGCAGCGGCTTCATCGGCGCGCTCGCCAAGTTCGGCGGCATCTTCGCGGTCACCCAGATCCCGCTGGCCGTCAGCGAGGGGCTGCTCACGGTGCTGGTGATGCGGCTGCTGGTGCAGTCCAGCAAGGGTGAGCTGACCCGGCTCGGTGTGCTGCTCCAGGGCGGGGACAAGAAGACGGAGGCCGCGGTCCGATGAGCCGTAACGCGAAGATCAACACGCTGCTGCTGGTGGTCGTGGCCGCGCTGGCCGTCCTGCCGCTCGCCCTCGGGCTCGGGGACGACAAGGAGGAGCCGTTCACCGGTGCCGACGGGCAGGCGGAGGCGGCGATCACCGAGATCGATCCGGACTACGAGCCCTGGTTCTCCCCGCTGTACGAACCGCCGTCCGGGGAGATCGAGTCCGCGCTGTTCTCCCTGCAGGCCGCGCTCGGCGCCGGGGTCCTGGCGTACTACTTCGGGCTGCGCAAGGGCCGGCGGCAGGGCGAGGCCCGTGCCGCGGCGGCGGCCGCCAAGGAGGCGAAGGCGGGCGCGGCGGCCGACGGGGACGCGAAGGCGGACGCGGCGGCCGACGCGGACGCGAAGGCGGGCGCGGCCGCCGACGGTCCCGCCGGCTGATCGCCGATGCTGCCGATCGACGCGGCGGCGCACAGCAGTCGCTGGCGCCGCCGCCATCCATGTGAGAAAGCGGTGCTCGGGCTCGGGCTGACGGTCTGTGCCGTCTCGCTGCCGCCGTGGCCGGGTGCCGTGCTGGTCGCGACGGCCACCGTCGCCGTGCTGCTCGGCCCGGCCGGGGTCGCGCCGCGGCAGCTGTGGCGGGCCTGGCGCATCCCGCTCGGGTTCTGTGTGACAGGTGCGGTGCCGCTGCTCTTCGCGGTGGGCGGACCGGACGGGTTCGTGGCGCTCGCACCGGACGGGCCTCTGCACGCGGGGCGGCTGCTGCTGCGGACGTCCGCGGCGTCGCTCGGGGTGCTGCTGTTCGCGTTCACCACCCCGGTGTCCGACGTCCTGCCCCGACTGGTGCGCGCGGGCGTGCCGGCACCGGTGGTCGATGTCGCCCTGGTCATGTACAGGATCAGCTTCCTGCTCCTCGATGCGGTGCACCGGATCCGCGAGGCGCAGGCGGCCCGGCTCGGCCACACCTCCCGCGCGGCGACGTGGCGCTCGCTCGCCGGCCTCGGGGCGACCGCGTTCGTGCGCGCCTTCGACCGGGCCCAGCGGCTCCAGACGGGGCTCGCCGGGCGCGGTTACGACGGGACGCTGCGGGTGCTGGTGCCGCCGGCGTCGGTGTCCGGGCGTTTCCTGGCGGCGACCGGCGGGCTGCTCGCGGGGATCGTCGCCCTCACCCTCGTACTGGAAAGGTCCGTTCTATGAGCACGTCACCCGTGGTGGAGCTGGCCGATGCCGGGTACGCGTACGCCGAGGGACCACAGGTGCTCGCCGGCGTCGATTTCGCCGTGCCCGCGGGCCGCTCGCTGGCGCTGCTCGGCCGCAACGGCAGCGGCAAGACGACCCTGCTGCGGCTGCTCAGCGGCGGGCTGCAGTGCGGCCAGGGGCGGCTGCTCCTGGACGGCGAGCCGGTGGCGTACGACCGCGCCGGGCTGACCCGGCTGCGCACGACCGTGCAGCTCGTCGTGCAGGACCCGGACGACCAGCTCTTCGCGGCGTCCGTCGGCCAGGACGTGTCGTTCGGGCCGATGAATCTGGGGCTGGCGGAGGACGAGGTACGGGCGCGGGTCGCCGAGGCGCTGGAGGCGCTGGACATCACGGCGCTCGAGGACCGGCCGACGCATCTCCTCTCCTACGGTCAGCGCAAACGGGCGGCGATCGCGGGCGCGGTGGCGATGCGGCCGCGGGTGCTGATCCTGGACGAGCCGACCGCGGGCCTCGACCCGCATGGCCAGGAGCGCCTCCTTGAGGTGCTGGACCGGCTCCGGAAGACGGGCACGACCGTGGTCATGGCCACGCACGACGTGGACCTCGCCCTGCGCTGGGCCGACGACGCGGCGGTCCTGTCCCCCGCGGGCCTGCGCACGGGCCCGATCGCCGAGCTCCTCGCCGACCAGGAGCTCCTCGACGCGGCACGGCTGCGCAGGCCGTGGGCGATGGCGGCGACGGAGGTGCTGCGCGCGCACGGCCTGCTGACCGGGGACGCTCCGGGCCCGCGCACCCCGGAGGAACTGGACCGCTGGGCGGTGCCGGCGTAGCGCATCTCACTCCACGCCCGTTGTGCAACTTGTTGCACAACGGCTCCTCGGCGTCTACAAAGGGGGACGACGACACTGCGCGAGGAGGCGCCGGATGACCCCGTACCCGCACCTGTTGAGCCCGCTCGACCTCGGGTTCACGACGCTCCCCAACCGGGTGCTGATGGGCTCCATGCACATCGGCCTGGAGGAGGCGGAGAACGGCTTCGACCGGATGGCCGCCTTCTACGCCGCCCGCGCGCGCGGCGGCGTCGGCCTGATCGTCACCGGCGGTATCGCGCCCAACGAGGAGGGGCGTCCCTACGACGGCGGCGCCAAGCTCACCACCGAGGAGGAGGCCGCACAGCACCGCACGGTGACCGACGCGGTGCACGCGGCGGGCGGCCGGATCGCGATGCAGATCCTGCACTTCGGCCGGTACGCGTACCACCCGCAGCTCGTCGCGCCCAGCGCGCTCCAGGCGCCCATCAGCCCGTTCGTCCCGCGCGCCCTCACCGACGAAGAGGTCGAGCGGACGGTCGACGACTACGTACGGGCCGCGGAGCTGGCCAGGTCCGCGGGCTACGACGGTGTCGAGATCATGGGCTCCGAGGGTTACCTCATCAACGAGTTCATCGCGAGCGCCACCAACCGCCGCAGCGACCGCTGGGGCGGCTCGTACGCGAACCGGACGCGCTTCCCGCGCGAGATCGTCCGCCGCACGCGCGAGCGCGTCGGCGAGGACTTCATCATCATCTACCGTCTCTCGATGCTCGACCTGGTGCCGGGCGGCTCCTCGCTCGAGGAGGTCGTCGCCCTCGCCAAGGAGATCGAGGAGGCCGGCGCGACGATCATCAACACCGGTATCGGCTGGCACGAGGCCCGTATCCCGACGATCGCGACCTCGGTGCCGCGCGGCGCGTACACCTGGGTGACACAGAAGCTGATGGGCGCGGTGTCGGTCCCGCTGGTCACCAGCAACCGGATCAACACGCCCGAGGTGGCCGAACAGCTGCTCGCCGAGGGACGCGCCGACATGGTCTCCATGGCACGGCCCTTCCTGGCGGACCCGGACTTCGTCGCGAAGGCGCGCGAGGACCGCGCCGAGACGATCAACACCTGCATCGGCTGCAACCAGGCCTGCCTGGACCACACCTTCAGCGGCAAGATCACCTCGTGCCTGGTCAATCCGCGCGCGTGCCACGAGACCGAGCTGGTCCTCTCCCCCACCCGGCTGCGCAAGCGCCTCGCCGTCGTCGGCGCCGGCCCCGCGGGCCTCGCCTTTGCCGTGTCGGCTGCCGAACGCGGGCACGAGGTGACGCTCTTCGACGCCGCCGACGAGATCGGCGGGCAGCTCAACATCGCCAAGCGCGTGCCGGGCAAGGAGGAGTTCGAGGAGACGCTCCGCTACTTCCGTACCCAGCTCGAACTGCGCGGTGTGGACGTGCGGCTGAAGACCCTGGTCACGCCGGAGCTGCTCACCGGGTACGACGAGATCGTCGTCGCCACCGGAGTCTCGCCCCGCACGCCCGCGATCGAGGGCGTCGGTCACCCGAGCGTCGTCAGCTATCTCGACGTGCTGCGCGACGGGGCCAAGGTCGGCGACCGCGTGGCCATCGTCGGCGCGGGCGGAATCGGCTTCGACGTCGCGGAGTTCCTCACCGACGGGGGCGAGGGTGCGAGCCTGGATCCGGAGACGTACTTCCGGCAGTGGGGCGTGGACACCGCATACGCGACGCCGGGCGGGCTGCGGGCCCCCGAGCGGCCGGAGCCGCCGCGCACCGTGCATCTGTTGCAGCGCAAGACGAGCAAGGTCGGCGCGGGCCTCGGCAAGACGACCGGCTGGATCCACCGCACCGAGCTCAAGCACCGCGGGGTCACCATGGTCGCCGGGGCCACGTACGACCGGATCGACGACGACGGTCTGCACATCACCGTCGACGGCACGTCCACGACACTCGCCGTGGACACGGTCGTGCTGTGCGCGGGCCAGGAGCCGCGGCGCGATCTGTACGACGAGCTGGCCGCAGCCGGACACACCGTGCACCTCATCGGCGGCGCCGACGTGGCCGCGGAGCTGGACGCCAAGCGCGCCATCGACCAGGGCACGCGGCTGGCGGCGGCGATCTAGGACCTGTCGGACACCCTCCCTAGTGTCATGCGCCTGAAATCCTGAGTGTTAGTCAGTACCTTGTTGGCATGTCGCATCCGGGACCTTCTGCTGTGGAGATCGTGCTGTCCGAG